>DDFE01000096.1 GCA_002336985.1 Sphingomonadales bacterium UBA1936 | reverse complement strand
CGATGGGGGTGATCAGGGATTCGAGAATGGGCATGTCGGTCTCCGAAAGGTTAGTAAAGGTTAGCCTTGTGAAGCATGGCGATTGCTCTGGCAGGTCGCCTGAGCGTAGCGGCTCAGCCCAGCCGGTTCGCCAGCCAGCCGTAAAGGAATGCCTCGTTCGCCGGGCGACGTTCGGCGAGGTTCAAATAGCGTTCGCCCTGCAGCGCCTCGAGCGCCTTCAGCAGCACGCTTTCCCCATGCGGCTTTCGGCGGGCAAGGAAGACGGTTAGCGCCGCGACGGTCGCATCGTCGATCTTCGTACCGGGAACGATGTCGGGATAATCGCTTGCCCCGCGGTTGAGCGCGTTCAGTGCGCGCTGCAGGAATGCGACCGCGACGGCCGGCCCCATGTTGACGCCGGTGTCGAAAAGTTCGGCCGCGATATCGGGAGCGAGCGGCGCGACGCGGTCGAAGCCGGGGCGGACCCAATAAACGCGCCGATAGATGCCGACCGCTTCGTCACGCGGAAAGCCACGCATGTCGCCGCGATAACCGTGAGCGCGTGCGACCGCTTCGGTAATTCCCCAGCGGGTGGCACCGCCCCGGTCGGCCGGATGGTTCGAATAGCCGCCCTCACGGCCGATGACGGTGTCGATGAGCGATGAGATGTCCATTATGGTTCCTTTCAAATCGAAAGATAACCAAATAGGATTGCTGTAGGACAGCGATTTTTACCGCGTTCGATCAGCGGCCTTTGTGCAGCCCTTGCAGCGACGCGCCGACGACGCGCATGCGCTCCTCTGCGGCGCGGCGCATAACTTCGCGCGGAGAACGGTAATAGGCCGTGGGGGACATGCCCATATATGCCTTGAAATCGCGGTTGAAATGCGCCTGGTCGTAATAAGCGCCATCGACGACGTCGGCCAATGGCTGGTCCAGCCGGTTCTTGATCTTGTCGAGCGTGCGCAGGAAACGCTGACGGCGGAGCAGGCGTTTCGGTCCGAAGCCGAATGCGCGCAGGCACAGGCGTTGCAGCGTACGCTCGGTCATCTCGACCCTGATTGCCAGCGCGCTCACCTCGTCTATCTCGTCCTCGAGCAATGCTTGTTGCACGGCGATCACGCCTGTGTCGGGCTTTGGCGCCGTCTCGAGCCTGACGAGCAGCGCCATGTCGAGCCGGGCAACGCGTGCGTCGTCATCGGCCTCGCCCGCAAGCGACGCGGCAAGAGCATCGCCGGGGAAACCGAGATAGCCGGCCAGTGAGACCATGGCATTGGCCAGCCGGCTGGCATCGGTGCGGACCAGCCGCAACCACCCGATCGGCGTCAGGCCTATGCCCAGCATCGTGCCGCCCTGCGTTGCGAAACTCGACGTCCTGTCGGTCGGGCCGAACAGCGCCGATAGCGGGGCAGCGATCGTTCGCCCCGAGCGCTCCATCCACCAATCGCCGCGAAGCGCGAACCGGATATTGCCCCATTCCGGATGCAGATGGTCGTGCAGCGGCCCGTCGATGTCAACGGTGTAATAGGATGTGACCTCTGCCCGGAGGTCCGGGTGCGGCAACCAGAAACTGACCTTCGGAAGCGCGTAACCTGTGTCTGCCAATCGAACGCCTTTTGTAACCCGCTTACGTGACAAATTGCCCATATTGGCTGGAATTACAATGGATTGGCGAAAGGGTTATTGCGGGGCGATGTGATCGGGCCCTGCGCCCTCGATCAGCAACGTAATCATGCTAACAGCGTTGGACCACGACATCACAGCAGAGAGCGACCACATGGGACGGACGAACACCGGCAACTGGATGACGTTCGGCCTGAACAGCTGGATGCTGGGATATGAAGCAGCCACTGTCGTGGGGCTTCGCATGGCGAAGCTGGCGATGGGTGGGCCAGGCGCAGCGCAAGAGGCGCAGCGGATGGTGACCGAGAAGATCGCCGAGGCGCAATCGCTCAATCTTCGCGCGATGACCGGGGCACTGGGGCAGTCGCCCGCTGCGGTCGCCAATGCGAGCGTGCAACAGGTGCGCCGCAAGGTGCGCGCGAACCGGCGGCGGCTTTTGAAGCGGTGAGTTTTGAGGGCCGCGGTGAAACCGCGACCCTTTCGTTCACGCTATTTGGCAGCAGCCGGCGCGACTGCAGCAGGTGGAGGCGGCGGAGCGCCCGGCTGCGGAGCTGCAGCGTCGCAGCCCGGCCGCGGCGGACCATCGTCCGGACCGCCATGCCGGCGGCCGGGGCCGTGTCCATGATGTCCTTTTGGACCTATCTCGCTGACGCTTCCGTCGGGTCCCACAAGGTAGGACGGCCGTAACTGGCCGTTATCATAGTGCCCCTGCACCGATACCGTTTGCCCGATTACAGGCTGGCTGCTCGCCAGGCGTCCTGCATCGATCATCGCCCGTCCGGTCTGGTCCTGGACGACGAAGCGGTCGCCGAACACTTCGGCAACCCGGCCCTTGATCGTCACGATGCCATTGGTGGACGACAGCTGGGCAATCGAGGTGGTCGTTATCGGCGCCATTACGGCTGCGGGGCGTGTCAGCGAAACGGCTCCCGCGCCTCCCGCCACACCGGCCGCCAGCAAGACTGCTGCGCCAAGGCCGAGGCGCGTGCGTGGCGAAAATCGTGTCATTCGGTCTTTAAAGCTCGTCATCGCATTTCTCCTTCGCGTGTCGATGCCTTGCTTCTAGAACCCCCTGTCCCTCACCTGGCTGAACTGCCGCGTTCAGCTTCGGTTTAAACGGTAAGGGTAGCCGTCCGGCCATGCGTATCTTGCTTGTCGAAGACGATCCCAATCTCGGCCCGGCGATCGCGCGCGCGCTTCGCCAGGAAAGCTGCGCCGTCGATCTGGTCGGTGACGGCGTGGATGCGGGGCATCTCGGCGATACCGAGCGATATGATGCCGCCGTGCTCGACCTGGGGCTTCCGGGGAAGGACGGGCTTGCGATCCTGCGGGACTGGCGGGATGCGGGCCGGACCTTGCCCGTCCTGATCCTGACGGCGCGGGACGGGTGGTCAGACAAGGTGGCCGGGTTCAAGGCCGGTGCGGACGATTTCCTGACCAAACCTTTCCGGATCGAAGAATTGATGATGCGCCTGCGCGCGCTCGTCCGGCGGGCATCGGGTCATGCCGCGACACGGATCGAATGCGGTCCCCTGTCCTTCGACACCCAGACGGGGCAGTTCGAACTCGACGGGTTTCCGCTCAAGCTGACCGCGTTCGAATGGCGTGTCCTGTCCGCGCTGATGCTGTCGCGGGATGTGGTGATCGAACGCCTCGACCTGCTGGAGCGTGTTTACGAAGGCGACGCGGACGTCGATTCGAACAGTATCGAGGTCATCGTCGGCAGGCTTCGCAAGAAAATCGGCGCGACGCTGATCCAGACCGTGCGCGGGCGCGGTTACCGCCTTAGCGTGGATTCGTTGCCATGAGGGTCATGCCGCGCTCGATCCAGGGGCGCATGCTGGTGCTGTCCGCCCTGGCGACGCTGGTCGCACTTGCGTTGGCGGGCGTGTTCATCGCCAGCGTACTGGAGCGACTGGTGACACAGGGGATCGACCGGCGTCTCGATGCCAGCCTCGCGCTGATGGCGAGCGCTGTTCGCAACGACGGCACCGTCGATCGAACGCGGCTCATACGCTTGCGTGCCGCGCTCGACGCCGGGCCGGGATGGCAATGGCGGATCGAGGCGCCGGACGGCAGTTTCGGCTCTGACGACCTGCCGATCGATGCCAGGACATTGCGTGCGGGACACGGCCGGGATCGCGACGATCATATCCGGCCGTTCGAGGGGCGCGATGCATCCCGGCGGCCCATCCATGCCCGGCAGCTCAGCATCGACACGCCGGCCGGCACGGTCCGTGCGGTCGCCGCCGCACCTCGCGATGTCATCGAACGTCCGGTTCGCGGCGCGTTGTTGTCGTTGCTCACGATGCTCGCGCTGCTCGGTGCCATCCTCGGGGCGGCGGCGGTGCTGCAGGTACGGCTTGGTTTGCGGCCGGTTCGACGGTTGCGCGATGCGGTGGTTGCGATCCGGTCAGGCGCGGCGCGGAGCATTCACGGCGACCAGCCCGCGGAACTGGCCCCGCTCGCCGATGAACTGAATGCCCTTGTCCGCGACAACGACGCCGCCCTGGCCACTGCCCGCGCGTCGGCCGCAAATCTTGCGCACGCGTTGAAGACGCCGGTCGCGACGCTCGCCCTCGAACTGCGCGGCGATCCGCGCAGCGAGGAGGTGGATCGGATCGACAAGACGATCCGCCATCACCTTGCACGAGCCCGCGTCGCAGCGGGATCGGTGCGGTCGGTCACGGCCCTCGATGACGCGATCGAGGCACTGATCTCGACGATGGAGCGCCTGCACGCCGACCGCGCCATAAGGATCGAGGCTGACGTCGCGCCTGCGTTGAAGGCGGCAATCGACCCCGCCGACTTCGACGAACTCTTCGGCAATTTGCTCGACAACGCCGTACGCCACGCTCGCTCGCACGTCATCGTCCGTGCCTATGGCAAGGGCGCCATGCTCCATCTGCAAGTCTCCGACGACGGTGCCGGCATAAGCGCCGCCGATCGCGCGCGCGCGACAGCGCCGGGCGTGCGCCTGGACGAGCAGGGGGACGGTCACGGCTTTGGCCTTGCCATCGCGCGCGAACTGTCGGCCCTGTACGGAGGCGCCCTGAACCTGGAGGAAAGCGCGGCAGGCGGTCTAATGGCAAAGGTGACCTTGCCTCAAGCGGCCACATCGGTGTGAATACCCGGAACCCGGCTGCGATATCGTTCCGGCCCGTTCGTTCTCCGGAGGAGATGGTGACAATTACAACAGAGCGCAAAACGTCCACGGTCGAGATGATCGAACTGCTGGACACGCGGCTGCGCTGGCTCTCGTCGTGGACGGTGCACAACGCCAATCACCTGCGGACGAAGCGTGACGGGCTGAAGGTCGGCGGGCACCAGGCGAGTTGCGCATCCATGACGGCGATCATGGCCGCGCTCTACTTCCATGCGCTGCGTCCGCAGGACAAGGTTGCGGTCAAGCCGCATGCAGGGCCCGTGCTGCACGCGATCCATTACCTGCTCGGCAACCAGCCGCTCGACCAGCTCCAGCGCTTCCGTGGCCTCGGCGGGGCGCAGAGTTATCCGTCGCGCACCAAGGACAAGATCCCGGTGGACTTCTCCACCGGGTCGGTCGGCCTCGGCGTGGCGGCGACCGCCTTTTCCAGCCTCGTTCAGGATTATCTGATCGCACACGGTGCGCTGGCAGAGGCAGATGCCGGCCGCATGATCGCGCTGATGGGCGATGCGGAACTCGACGAAGGCAATATCTACGAATGCCTGATCGAGGGTTACAAGCACGACCTGCGCAACTGCTGGTGGGTCGTCGACTATAACCGCCAGTCGCTCGACCACACGACGGCGGACCGCATGTTCCGCCGTTTCGACGACATCTTCGAAACCTGCGGCTGGCGCGTGCTGACGCTGAAGTACGGCAAGCTGCAACGCGCGGCCTTCGCGCGGCCGGGCGGCAAGACGCTGGAAGAGTGGATCGACAACTGCCCCAACGTCGATTTCGCGGTCCTGACCTATCAGGGTGGCGCGGCGTGGCGGGCGCGGCTGATGGCGGACATCGGCAGCAAGCCGAATGTCGAAAAGCTGCTGGCAGGTTTCGATGACGAGGCGCTGGCGCAGCTGATGACCAACCTCGGCGGACATTGCGTCGAGACGCTTGTCGAGGCGTTCGATGCTGCGCAGGATGAGCGGCCGACCCTGTTCATCGCCTATACGGTCAAGGGGTTCGGCCTGCCGCTGGCGGGGCACAAGGACAATCATTCGGGGATGATGAACCCCGCGCAGATCGAAACGCTGCGCACCAGCCTGGGCATCGCGGAGGGCGCGGAATGGGAGCCGTATGGCGGCCTCGGCGGCAACGCCGCGGCCGAGTTGCAGGCGTTCGTTGCCAACAGTGCGCTGGTGGCGAAGCCGGACGAACCGCGTGCGGAGGCCGTTCCGGTTCCGGCGTTCCTTCCGGTGCCGGACGGGGAGGAACAGTCCACCCAATCCGCATTCGGGCGCATCCTGCTGGACCTTGCCAAATCGGGAGAACCGCTCGGCGATCGCATCGTAACGACGGCGCCCGACGTGACGCAGACGACCAACCTGGGCGCGTTCGTCAATCAGCGTGGCCTGTTCCGGCGGCGCGAACTCAGCGACGTGTTCCGCGCGGCCAAGATTCCCTCGGCACAGAAATGGGCGGGGCATGGGGCGGGCCAGCACATCGAACTGGGCATCGCGGAGAATAATTTCTTTCTGGCGCTCTCATCACTGGGTCTGGCCGCGCCGCACTTCGGTACGCGGCTGATCCCGGTCGGGACGGTCTATGATCCCTTCATCGCGCGCGGCCTCGATGCGCTGAACTACGCCTGTTACCAGGACGCGCGGTTCCTGCTCGTCGGCACTCCGTCCGGACTGACGCTTGCTGCAGAGGGCGGTGCGCACCAGTCGATCAACACGCCGTTGATCGGCATGGGGCAGCCGGGCCTGACCAGCTATGAACCGGCCTATGCCGACGAGCTGGCGCTGATCATGCGGCATGCGTTCGAGTACATGCAGGCAGACGATGGCAGCTCGGTCTACCTCCGGCTGACGACGCGCTCGATCCCGCAGGTCTCGCGCCCCGACGACGACTGGAAAGCGGGCGCGTTGCAGGGCGGATACTGGATGCGGAAACCCGGTCCGGGCGCCGAAGCCGCAATCGTGTTTTCGGGCGCAGTCGCCCCCGAAGCGCTGGACGCGTGGGAACAGTTGCAGGACGACCTGCCCGGTATCGGGCTGCTGAACATCACATCGCCGGACCTGCTGCATCGCGGCTGGTCGGCGCGACGCGGAGCGCGCTGGACGGGCACGCCGCCTGTGGCGTCGCACGTCGAAACACTGCTGTCCCCGCTCGGCACGCGGGCTGGCCTGATCACCGTCCTCGATGGATCTCCGGCGGCACTGTCATGGCTGGGCGGTGTCCGCGGAATGCGCGTGAGCCCGCTCGGTGTCGACCGCTTCGGCCAGACCGGNNGATCTGCCCGACCTCTACCGCACCTACCGGCTTGATGCTGAAGCGATCATGGACGCGGCAGCCGAGTTGTTCCTCGGCGACTGATAGCGGGCCCGATCGACAGGATCCCAACACGTTTTGGAATCTTGCGTAACCGTGCCACACAGAGGTCGAAGGCAAAATGCGACCGAACGATCGGGGCAGGTGTCTGCGACAAACCGGGGGAACATTTGCCAGCCGCGCGCGAAATCCATGTCGAAGTTGAGCGTGCGCCGTTCGTGCCCGATTTTCCGGGACTGGTCGATGCGGCCAACCGTTTTTTGATCGTGCTGGCGATGTTCGTCGGACTGGCGACCTCCGTTCATGCGGAAACCGTCGTTGCCTATCGCGGCGCGACGCTGATCGACGGCACGGGTGGCATGCCAGCGCCGAACATGACCGTCGTCACGCGCGGCGAACGGATCGAGACAGTTTTGCCTGATGCCGATGTCCCGCCTGCGATCCTTGCGCAAGCGAAGGCGATCGACCTGCATGGCAAGTTCCTGCTCCCCGGCCTGATCGACT
>DDFE01000085.1 GCA_002336985.1 Sphingomonadales bacterium UBA1936 | reverse complement strand
CAAAGATGCTGCTGGTCGAGGACGATGCGGCACTAGCCGAACTTCTCGTCTACCACTTCCGCCGCGAGGATTTCGAAGTCCGGCAGACCCCCGACGGCGAGGAAGCCTTGCTGCTTGCGCAGGAAACGGCGCCCGACATCGTCCTGCTCGACTGGATGGTCGAAGGGCTTTCGGGGATCGAGGTGTGCCGCCGCCTGCGCCGGATGCCGGAGACGGCCAATGTGCCGATCATCATGCTGACTGCCCGCGGCGAGGAAGAGGACCGCGTCCGTGGCCTCGAAACCGGGGCCGACGATTATGTGACCAAGCCGTTCTCACCGCGCGAGTTGGTCGCTCGCGTGGGTGCGGTGCTCCGCCGCGTACGCCCGGCGCTCGCTGGCGAAGCACTGATCTACGCCGACATCGAAATGGACACCGTCGGCCATAAGGTGAAGCGTTCCGGTTCGATGGTTGCCCTGGGACCGACCGAGTTTCGCCTGCTCAAGCATTTCCTGGAACACCCCGGCTGGGTCTTCTCGCGCGAGCGCCTGCTCGACAGCGTCTGGGGCCATGACAGTGACATCGAACCGCGCACGGTCGACGTCCACATCCGTCGTTTGCGCAAGGCCATCAACGAAGGCGGACGGCCCGACATCATCCGCACGGTGCGCTCGGCTGGCTATGCGCTCGATGCGGACGGGCGACTCTAGGCAGGCCGAAACGATACTTGGCCGGAACGATGCAACCGTTTCGCCCCTGACGCATTGACCCCGTGCCCCCGACGCCTCCCCCAGGCGTCCCAGCATGGAGTTTCGACATGAGGATGCTCACTCTCACGGCCGCGCTGATGATCGGCACAGCGGCCATCGCACAAACGACGCCAGAACCGCCGGCTGCGCCGCCCGCGGACGCGATGCAGACCACCCCGCCTGCACCGCCCGCAGAAGCAACGCCCCCCGCCCCTGCCGAAGCCATGCCGCCTGCGGCACCCGCCCCCGCGCCGATG
Organism: Sphingomonadales bacterium UBA1936; assembly: GCA_002336985.1. Taxonomy (GTDB): domain Bacteria; phylum Pseudomonadota; class Alphaproteobacteria; order Sphingomonadales; family Sphingomonadaceae; genus Sphingomonas_O. The sequence continues at coordinate 3,302 of DDFE01000085.1, read as the reverse complement.
CCAGCCCCCGCGCCGACCGAGGCAACCGCTCCGGCCGCACCCATGGCTACGCCCCCGGCACCTGAGGCATCCACGCCCCCCACTGCGCAGGCGAACTATCCACGCTGCTCGAAAACGGTGACCGACCAGTGCCGCCAGAGCTCGGCGCGCGAAAGCGATACCAAGGGCGGCCCGCCGAAGCATCGCCGCCGCTGATCACCCGATAACTTGCAACGGCGCCCCGCTTGGACCAAGCGGGGCGCCGTTCGCTTGTCTGGAGATCATGCCGATGACCATTTCGTTCGAAAACCGCGTTGCAATCGTAACCGGCGCCGGGGGCGGCTTGGGACGCGCCTATGCACTCGAACTGGCGCGACGCGGTGCGAAGGTGGTGGTCAACGATCTGGGCGTCGCACGCGACGGTACCGGGCATTCCGACGCAGCGCTTGCGGTCGTCGAGGAAATTCGCAGCAACGGCGGCAGCGCCATTTCGAACGGCGGCAGTGTCACCGAATACGACCAGATGGTCGCGATGGTCGAACAGGCGAAGGCCGAATGGGGCCGCGTCGATATCCTCATCAACAACGCCGGCATCCTGCGCGACAAGAGCTTTACCAAGATGGAACCGGCGGACTTCGACCTGGTGGTCAAGGTCCACCTGATCGGCAGCGCCAACGTCACCAAGGCGGTTTGGGACACGATGCGCGAGCAGGCCTATGGCCGCATCCTGATGACGGCCTCGTCGACCGGCCTGTTCGGCAATTTCGGCCAGGCGAACTACGGTGCGGCAAAGCTCGGCCTCGCGGGCCTTACCAAGACGCTCTATCTGGAAGGAGCGAAGTACAACGTCCGCGTCAACACGATCGCACCGGTCGCGGGTACCCGCATGACCGAGGACATCTTTCCCGAGGAGGCGTTCAAGGCGTTCGCGCCGGAAAATGTGGTGCCTGCAGCACTCTACTTGGTCAGCGAGGATGCGCCATCGAATGCCATCGTCGGCGCCGGCGCCGGCGTGGTTCAGGCGTCCTATGTCACCCTGACCCCGGGCGCATTCCTGCCCGTCGACGACCGCACGCCCGAAGCGGTTGCGCGCCTGTGGGACAAGATCACCGACCGAACCGGCGAGATCGTTCCCCAGTCGGGCGCCGAACAGGCCGCGCTCATCTTCAAGACGATGCAGGGATAAGGCGATGAAGGCACAGACGATGCGGCAATTGCGCCGGTGGCACCTGTATCTCGGCGTGTTCTTCGCCCCTGCGATCCTACTCTTCTCGGTCAGCGGCGGCCTTCAGGCCTATCGCATCCAGGACGCCCCTAATCCGCCCTACTGGATCGCGTGGATCGCGAGCGTTCACAAGGACCAGCGCCTTCCGAAGCCTGCCGCTCCTGAGAAGGAACATGCCGAGCCCGCCAAGCCCAAGCCGGCCATTCCATTGTCGCGGCAGATTCTTCGCGTTTTCGCAGCTCTTCTCGCAGCCGGGCTCAGTCTTTCGGCCCTGCTGGGCGTGATGATCGCGCTGAATACGAAGAGCACCCGCGGCATTTCGCTGCTGATGCTCGCACTCGGCACTGTCCTCCCGCTGGCTGTGCTTTACATCTGATTTTCAGGTGTATTGCCAATATAACACAGCTGTGCTATCACTGCGCTCAAGGAGAGCCGGAGATGTATAGCGAAATCGACCTGGACAATGCCGTCGGCGCGGGCGTCATCACGCGTGACGCCGCGGAGGCATTGCGTGCGCATGTCAGCAGACTGCGGGCGGCACCCGCCGTGGATGAAGAGCAGTTCCGCCTGCTGACCGGCTTCAACGATATCTTCGTGGCGATCGCCGGTGTGCTGCTGTTGGTCGGCCTTGCCTGGGCGGGCGGCGATATCCACCCGGGTCTTGGCGGGGCGCTGGTAGCCGGGGCCAGCTGGGGACTGTCCGAGTATTTCACGCGGGTACGGCGCATGGCGCTGCCGTCGATCATCTTCCTGCTCGCCTTCGTCGGCGGCGTGTTCGCAGCCTTTGCGGCGACGTTGCTCGGCAACGACGGGCATGACCAGAACCAGGTCGTCGGAGCACTTTTCATCGCGGTTTCGGGCGCGGCGGCTGCGGGTGCGGCCTGGCTTCACTGGCGCCGTTTCATGGTGCCGATCACGGTCGCGGCGGGCGCAGCGGCGCTTACGGCAACCGTCATCGCGCTCGTCATGGCTGCGGCACCGGGCATCGAACGGCTGATCTACCCGCTGATGGCCGTGTCCGGCATCGGCGTCTTCATCCTTGCGATGCGCTGGGACATGTCGGACACCGAACGCCGCACGCGCCGGTCGGACGTCGCCTTCTGGCTGCACCTGCTTGCCGCGCCGATGATCGTCCACCCGATCTTCAGCCAGTTGGGCCTGCTGGGTGGTGCGCCGAGTTCGGCAGCCAGCGCGATCCTGGTGGTCGCACTCTATGTCGTTCTGGGCTTCGTCGCCCTCGCGATAGACCGGCGCGCATTGATGGTCTCGGCACTTGCCTATGTCCTGTTCGCGGTCGGTACCCTGTTCCGCGAATTCGGTGCGGTCGGCCTGAACATCGCCCTGACGGTGATGATCATCGGATCGGCGCTGCTGCTGCTCTCCGCCTTCTGGCAGACGGCACGGGCATGGGTCGTGGGCCTGTTGCCCGGCACGATCGGCGGGCGGCTGCCGCCCACCGGTACGCTGCTTATTCCCCGACCAGCTTCATAAGGCGCCGTTCGACGGGTGCGAGGACGGGACCGAGATCGTCGCCCCGTTTGAGCACCTGTCCCCCCTCCCCGATCAGCGCCCACAGGCCCTGCCGGTTGCGCAGGGCGGGCCGTTTCTCGATCCGGAATTCGGGACGTTCCGCCGCGCGGCGAAACGCGCTGAACACGGCGGCATCCGCCCGCAGGTCTATGGCGTAATCGCGCCAGTGCCCGGCGGCGACCATGCGTCCATAGAGATCGAGAATGCGGGTCAATTCGGCGCGATCGTAACCGACCTGTATGGGGTTACGGCCTGGAAACGGGACAACGCTCACCTAGGCAGATTTACGGCCCTCTTCGCGCGCGTCAACATAGGCGGCGAGCTTGGCGCGGAGCGTTTCGACTTCGCACTTCAGGATTTCCAGCTGCTGCGTCGCCGGGTCGAACCGCTCGCTGCAGGGCGTGCCATAGGGCATGAAGCCCTTCTGGTAGTCCTCAGCCTCGATCAGCGTCGAACGTGCCGGGATACCGACCATCGTCGCACCCTCGGCCACATCCTTGGTAACGACCGAATTCGCGCCGATCCGCGCACGCGCGCCGACGATAATCGGCCCGAGCACCTGCGCGCC
>DDFE01000106.1 GCA_002336985.1 Sphingomonadales bacterium UBA1936 | reverse complement strand
AGTTCACGCCCGGCCTGCCCAAGACGCGTTCCGGCAAGATCATGCGTCGCATCCTGCGCAAGATCGCGGAAGGCGACGTGTCGAGCCTGGGTGACACCAGCACGCTCGCCGATCCTTCGGTAGTCGACGACCTTATCGCCAACCGGGTCGGCTAGTTCTTCGCGTCGATCCGGGGCAGGAGTTCGGTCTCGGCACCCACTGGCTCTCCCAAACCGCTGTCACATCAATTTGACGATTTGGCGGCTGGGCCTAGGCGGTCGCATACCACGCTGTCTTGTCATGTTCCTTTTATGTTCTATAGTACGGTATGCAACTGGCTCTCGGCTTTCGTGAGTTTGGCGATATCGCCTGGGTGCGCGAACGGCTGCGTCAGTACTTTGGCGAGCCCGGTGCACCGCGCTTGAGAACGCCGGTCAGCCAACTGGTTAAATCGATTATCAGCAGCCGGACCTTGGACGAGGTCTCGCGCGGCGCTTCCCAACGGCTGGAAGATCATTATCCGAGATGGGGAGAACTGGCCGCTGCTCCGGTCGAGGACATTCAGGCGATAATCGATGACGTGACGTTCGCGATAGAAAAGGCGCAATATGTCCGTGACGCACTTTGTCGAGTCTCAGAACGTAATGCCGATTTCGACCTGACATTCCTCAGACAAATGAGTGTTCCGCAAGCGCTCGACTGGCTGGAAAAATTGCCGGGCGTCGGCCGCAAGGTGGCGGCCTCGACGCTGAATTTCAGCACGCTGAAAATGCCTTCGTTCGTCATCGATACGCATATCCTGCGGATGCTGCGACGCTTCGGGTTCGTTCGGCGCACGGCCGACATTCCCAAAGCCTATGGTGCCATGATGGCCATGGTTGCCGAATGGAGCGCGGCCGAATTGTCCGAACTACACATGCTCCTGAAACGATTGGGGCAGACCGTCTGCCGTTCGAACCACGCTCACTGCGAACATTGTCCCATCGGCGAACGCTGCCGAGCGGTGCGTTAGCGTTTTTCCGCCTGCATGATCCGCAACGCGAGCGCCAGCCGCGCCTCGACATCTTCCCGCCACGGCGCGTCCTTCGGCGAGCGGATCAACAGCCCGCCCCAACTTTGGGCCGCCTCCTCGATGCGTCCGCTCTGTGCGAGTGCGAGGCCACGGAAATAAGCTGGCGCTGGATGGTCGGGAGCCAGTGCTTGCGCCCGGGCGTAAGCGAGTTCGGCAGCGGGCGAGAGCATACCGCCGCCGTGCACGACCAAGGCGTTGCCGAGCGAGGTCCAGAGTTCGGGGTTTTTCGGTTCCTTGCGCAACCCGGTCTGCACGGCGATCACCGCTTCCCGGGTCTTGCCCCAACGGTCGAGCAGGTCCGCGAAATCGGCCACCTTGGCGGCATCGCCATAAGTGTTCGTCATCATGCGGCGCGTGGCGATGACCTTCGTGTCGAGCGTGACGCCCTTTTCTTCGGACTGTACCGGCGCGCCATCCTGGTCCGGGTTGCCCTGCCACGCATAGCCCGCGATCCCGGTCAGAACCGCTGCCAGCACCAGTTCGAACCCGCCCTTCGGCAGGCGTGCGAAATATCTGACCGCAACGACGGTAACAGCCGCAAGCATGGCCAGGAAAATCCAGCCGGTCACGACTTCCTCCGAAACCGCCCGCGGGCAAGGAACAGGCCGATACCGACGAGCAATATCGGCGCGATCCACAGCGGCGCGGTCGTCGCATCGAGCGGCGGGTCGTAGCTCACCCAATTGCCATAGCGTTCGACCAGCCATTTACGGATCGCCTCGGGCCGCTCGCCCGCCTGGACTTTGCTGCGGATCAACGCCCGCATGTCGCCCGCCATTTCCGCGTCGCTGTCGGCAATCGACTGGCCCTGGCAAACGAGGCAGCGGATCGAGAACATCAGCTCCTTCGCTGCTGCTTCCTTGGCGGGATCGGCCAGCTGGCTATTGGCCAGTGGCGCTTCCGGCATCGCGGAATCCGCGAACGCGCTCGCGGGGAGCACGGCGAGCAAGATCGAAAGCCAGCGCGACCGGATCATCGGGCGTCCTTCAACGCTTGCAGAATGCGCGGCACATCGCCCTGCCTGATCTCGCCGATGTGCTGGTGCCGGATGATCCCCTTTGAATCGATGACGAACGTTTCGGGCACGCCCGACGAACCGAGCGAGATCTGTACCGCCGATGCGGGGTCTAGGCCGATGGCGCGAAACGGATTGCCGTTACGTGTGAGGAACGCGTCGACGTCGGGCTGACGATCGCGGATCGCAATTGCATCAATCACGACGCCCTTGCGCGAAAGTTCGCCGAGAATCGGTGCTTCGGCCATGCAGGGTACGCACCAGCTCGCAAAGACATTGAGCAGGCGCGGGCCGCCTGAGAAATCGGTGTTTGCCAGTCCCGGCTTGCCGGTCGCCGCCGGCGCGAGCTTGAACGGAGGCACCGGCTTACCGATCAGTTTGCTGGCATGCGTACGGTCGTCGGGGCGGTAAAGCCCGAATGCGATAACACCGAAAACGACAGCGAAAGCCACAAGGGGCGTCCAGAGCCAGAACCTCCTCACGCCCAGACCTCGGCTTCCCGCAACCGTTGCGCCTGGATGCGCTCGCGTCGCCAGTGACCGGCGAGAGACAAGAACCCGCCGAATGCCACCATCGCTCCGCCGAGCCAGATCAGCGTGACCATCGGTTTCCACCACAGCCGTAATTGCCAGCGTCCTTCGGCATCGGGCTTACCGAGCACGACGTACAATTGTCCGTCGATCCGCGTGGCGATCGCCGCCTCGTTGGTTTCGGTGGGCGGCGACCAGAATTGCCGCGACTGGGGTTTCAGGGCGAAGGGCGTGCCGTTGCCGCGCTGCGCCTCCAGCGTTCCTTCGATCGCTGTCCAATTAGGTCCGGCGATCGGTTCGACTGCCTTTAGCGTGATCGCATAGGGACCGACCCGGTGCGGCTCGTTGAAGCGCGCCGCGACCAGTGTTTCCTTCGTGAACGCACTCTCGCTCGCCATTCCGGCAAGGCTGACAGCAATGCCGAGGTGCGCCACGACCATGCCCCAGGTGAACAACGGAGTTCGCAGCAGGTTGCGGCCCCAGAGCGGGGCGACACTCGCCGCGCCGACACCGATTGCCAGCACGATGCCCAGGAACGGCAGCACGCCGATATGCGGCGCGAAAAGCACCATCGCGATCAGCGCGAGTACCGACAACAGCACTGGCAACCCGATGCGGCGGACGATTTTCCCAAGGTCGTCATGCCGCCAGCGGCTGACAGGCCCCAGCGCCATGATGACGACCAGCGCCAGCGCCAGCGGCCCCGTCGTCGCGTTGAAATAGGGCGGCCCCACCGACAATTTTTCGCCGAACAATGCTTCGGCCGCGAGAGGATAGAGCGTGCCGACAAACACGATGCCGAGGATGGCCGAGAGCAGCAGGTTGTTGACGACCAGCGCTCCCTCTCGGCTGACGAAATTGAACCGGCTCCCCTCCTTCACGGTCGCGATGCGCAGGGCGAACAGGGCAAGTGCGCCGCCGATGTAGATCAGCAACAGTGCGAGGATGAAACTGCCGCGCTCTGGATCGACGGCAAAGGCGTGGACGCTGGTCAATATGCCCGAACGGACCAGGAAGGTCCCGATCATCGACATCGAAAAGGCCACGACCGCGAGCATGATCGTCCAGGCACGCAGCCCGTCGCGGGTGGCGAGCACGTTGACCGAATGGAGCAAGGCGGTCGCCGCGAGCCAAGGCATCAGTGAGGCGTTCTCGACCGGGTCCCAGAACCACCAGCCGCCCCAGCCCAGTTCGTAATAGGCCCAATAGCTGCCGGCAGTGATGCCGAGCGTCAGAAATATCCATGCGCCAAGGATCCAGGGTCGCATCGCGCGGGCGAAATTGCGGTCGACTTCGCGGGTGACGAGCGCGCCGACGGCGAAGCTGAACGCGACCGACATGCCGACATAACCAATGTAAAGCGTGGGCGGATGGAACGCGAGGCCGGGATCCTGAAGCAGCGGGTTAAGCCCCTGCCCGTCGGCTGGGACCGGAAAGACGCGCTTGAACGGGTTAGAGGCGAACAACAGGAAAGCGTAAAAGCCGAAGCTGATCAGCGCCTGTGCGCCGAGCGTCGCGGTCAGTGTCCGGTCAGAAATGCGCCGCTCGAGCAAGGCCACGGCGCCACCGGCCATCCCGAGGATCGTCACCCAGAGAAGCATCGAGCCTTCGTGGTTTCCCCAGGTTCCGGCGAACTTGTAGAGCCAGGGCTTCAGCGAATGGCTGTTCGCGACGACGAGCGCGACCGACATATCCGAGCGTACGAAGCATAGCGTCAGTGCCGCGAAGGCGACGGCGATGATCACGCCCTGGACGACCGCTACCGTTCGAACGCCATGCCGGAAATCCGCGCGCTCGTCGTTCAGCCCCAGGCCCGCCAAAGCGAACTGCAACAGTGCGAGCACCGCCGCCATCCACAATGCCGCAAGACCCGCCTCCGCAATCACTGGGCGAGTGTCGTCGTCTTGTGCTGCTTGCCGTCCATTTGCGGTGGCATGTAGCGCTCGTCATGCTTGGCGAGCAGGTTGGTGGCGACGAAGGTTCGCCCTTCGAACATTCCCTCCGCGACCACGCCCGACCCTTCGCGGAACAGATCGGGCGGGATGCCCTTGAACCGGACGTTCACCTCGGCCGGGCCGTCATGAACGATGAATGTGATGGTGACGCCGTCGGGCGCTCGGAAGATGCTGTTCTTCATCACCATGCCGCCCAGGCGGATGGCCTGCCCCTGCGGAATGCCGTTCTTCGCGATATCGGCAGGCGAATAGAAATAGCTGGCCCGATCGCCGATCGCCGACATGGCGAGCAGCCCGGAACCGACGATGGCGACGAGCGCGATGATCGCGAGGATCAGGCGTTGCTGCTTGGGTTTCATCGACGCGGCAGGTCTTCGACCGCAGCTTCGGCTTTGCGCATCGCCAGCCACGACACAAGCGTGATCAGCGCTGCCCCGCCCAGCGTCACGACATAGGCCGCGATGACGAAGGGCCAGGGGTTCATGCCGCGGCCATCCGTGCAAGCCGCGCTTCGACCTTGGCAAGCGCCAGCAGGGTGCGCATCCGCATCAGCACGATCGCGCCGAACAACAGG
>DDFE01000248.1:2394-5309 GCA_002336985.1 Sphingomonadales bacterium UBA1936 | reverse complement strand
CGTTGAAGCCGTTCCAGCCGTCCTTCACCAGGCCCAGCGTCTTGACCAGCGCCAGCGCCGCGCCATGGACGCCGTCGATCTTCAGCGGACCGCCGCCCACGATCATCGCCGGGCGCTGCGCCGCCGCGAACGCGTCGAGCACGTCCTTGGGCAGCTTCGCCAACAAGCCGGTATCGGCACCGAGCCAGGTCACCTTGTAGGTCAGATCAACCTCCGGCCCGATCGCGAAGACCTTGGCTCCCTTCTTGATGGCTTTCCGGATCCGCGTGTTGACCAGCGGCGCTTCCCAACGGACGTTGGTGCCGACCAGCAGGATCGCGTCCGCCGTTTCGATGTTCGCGATGCCGGTGTTGAAATTGACCGCGCTCAGCGATGAGGTGTCATAGGCAAGGCCGGTCTGACGCCCCTCGAGCATCGTCGAGCCGAGCTTCGCCAGCAGCGCCTTTGCCGCGTACATCGTTTCGCAATCGACCATGTCGCCCGCGACCGCCGCTACGCTCTTGCCCGGCTTGACGGCGGCGATGGCGGCGAACGCCTCGTCCCAGCTCGCCGCGACCAGCTTGCCGTCCTTGCGCACGAACGGCTTGTCGAGCCGCTTGCGCACCAGCCCGTCGACGGCATGGCGCGTCTTGTCCGACGCCCATTCCTCGTTCACGTCCTCGTTGATCCGCGGCAGCGCGCGCAGCACCTGACGCCCGCGGCTGTCGAGGCGGATGTTGGTGCCGACCGCGTCCATCACGTCGATGGCAAAGGTCTTCTTCAGCTCCCACGGCCGCGCCTCGAACGCATAGGGCTTCGACGTCAGCGCGCCGACCGGGCACAGGTCGACGACATTGCCCGACAGTTCGGACTGGATGGCGTGTTCCAGGTACGTCGTGATCTGCATGTTCTCGCCACGCCCGATCGCGCCGATGTCCTCGACCCCCGCGACTTCCTCGGCGAACCGGATGCAGCGCGTGCACTGGATGCAGCGGGTCATGACCGTCTTGACGATCGGCCCCATGTACTTCTCGGTGACCGCGCGCTTGTTCTCGTCGTAGCGCGAATGGCCCTTGCCATAGGCGACCGACTGGTCCTGCAGGTCGCACTCGCCGCCCTGNNAGCGGGTGGTTGATGAGCAGGAACTCCATCACCCCTTCGCGCGCCTTTTTCACCATCGGGCTGTCGGTGCGGATCACCTGGTTGTCGGCGGCGGGCAGCGCGCACGACGCTTGCGGCTTGGGCGGTCCCGGCGACACCTCGACCAGGCACATGCGACAATTGCCGGCGATGCTCAGGCGCTCATGATAACAGAAACGCGGAATTTCCTTCCCCGCGGCCTCGCACGCCTGAAGCACGGTTGCGCCTGCGGGGACTTCGACCTCGAGGCCGTCGACGGTGACTTTAGGCATTAAAGCGATTTCCCGGTGGTCGCATGCGACAAACGATACATTCCCTCCGCCACGGCCCCCCGAACGACGCCTTTCGACATCTCGACGGTCTTGCCGTTCACCACACAGGCCGCAAGGCGAGGTTTGAGCGAAGCAAGCTGAACCCCTTCTTCCGATGAGCCCGGGGCGGACAATAGCAACAGGCGAGACGCAGCCGGTTCCGCCCGCGCAACGCATTCGCCGAATTGTTCGATCGCAATCGCCTGGCGCGCGTCCACTGAATAAGGCGCGCGATATCGGTCGGCATAGCGGGTATTCACACCCTCGGGGAACGTGCCGGGCCCGCCAAAGCCGAAATCGCGGGTGTAGAGCGCGTCATAAAGGGCACCCGCGAATAGGACGGCATTGTATCGCAGCGATCCGTCGACGACACACATGTCATCCGCGGTCTCGTAAAGGCGCTGCGCGACACGGCGATATTGTGCGGAATCGACCGGCAACCGGACCAGTTCATTAACGCGCTCGGCCTTGCTCGTCGAAAGGCATTTCGCGAAGTCCGCCACCGACTGGCGCGCTTCCGAAGCGGCGGGGCGCGGCTGTGCCATTGCCGCCTGGCTGGCCAAGAGCGCTGCCAGCGCGATTGATGTAGACCGGAACAAAGTCATCATTACCCGCTCCTCCCCGTATCGGCCGTGCTGAAAAACCGTGCCGCGCGGTACATCGCAAGGGACAGGATCGCGCGGTAATAGGGCCGGTTGAGCGCAAGCTGCGTCTTCGGCTTCATGCACTTGGGCAACGCTTCGAGCAGCGGTCCGAAGGCCGCCTTTTCGGCGGGGCTGGCAACCGGTGTTGCGAGAAGAGCCTGCACCGCGTCCGGCTGACGCTGGACGACGCAGAGCGCCGCATATTCGGAATTGCTGCGGGCCTCGACCGGGCGGCTGGTCCAGTCTGCGGGCAGGATGTCGTGCGCGGCCCGGCCAGCGAAATCGACTTCGTACGCGCGTTCAGCCATCGCGCCCGCGATCAGGATCGGCGCGAACCGCAGCTCGCCTTCGGGCGGGCAGCTATTTCCCGGTCCTGCGACGTCGCGGATCGCCTTGTCGTAATCGTCGTCGCGAAAATCCATCGCCAGCGTTTCGCGGACGATCTTCGGCCGCTTCGTGACGAGACACGTCGCATATTCGTGAAGCTTCGCGATCGCCTCCGGCGTCGGCTGCGCAGGCGCATCGGCCGCCAGCGCGGGCGCGGCGGTGAGCGTCAGGCCGATAACGGATGCGAGCGCGCGCCGGATCACTCCGCCGCCTCCAGCATCTGCGATCCGCCGCGTTCGTTGATGCGGCGCTCGATTTCGGGGCGGAAGTGGCGGATCAGGCCTTGGATCGGCCAGGCGGCGGCATCGCCCAGCGCGCAGATCGTGTGGCCTTCGACCTGCTTGGTCACTTCCTGCAGAAGGTCGATTTCGCTGATGGCAGCATCGCCGGTGCGCAGCCTTTCCATCACGCGCCACATCCAGCCGGTGCCCTCGCGGCACGGCGTGCACTGGCC
>DDFE01000248.1:0-2364 GCA_002336985.1 Sphingomonadales bacterium UBA1936 | reverse complement strand
TCCATCGGCGCGTCCATGATCTGCGCGGCAGGAACCAACGGCACCGACGAACCGCCGGGAATGACGGCGAGCAGATTGTCCCAGCCGCCGCGAATACCGCCGCAATGCTTTTCGATCAGCTCGCGGAACGGGATGCTCATCGCTTCCTCGACCACGCAGGGCTTTTCGACATGGCCCGAGATCTGGAAAAGCTTGGTGCCCTCGTTCTTCGGATTGCCGATCGCCGCGAACCATGCAGGCCCGCGCCGTAGGATCGTCGGGACGACAGCGATCGATTCCACGTTGTTGACCGTGGTCGGGCAACCATAAAGCCCCGCACCTGCCGGGAAAGGCGGCTTCAGGCGCGGCTGGCCCTTCTTGCCTTCCAGGCTTTCGAGCATTGCGGTCTCTTCGCCGCAGATATACGCGCCAGCGCCCCGGTGGACAAAGACGTCGAAGTCATAGCCCGATTTGCAGGCGTTCTTGCCCAAGAAACCCTTGGCGTATGCCTCGGCCACCGCCGCGAACAGTGTCTCTGCCTCGCGGATATATTCGCCGCGGATGTAGATGTAGGCGGCCCGCGCGCGCATCGCATAGCCGGCGATCAGCGCACCTTCGATCAGCTTGTGCGGATCGTGGCGGATGATCTCGCGGTCCTTGCACGAACCCGGCTCGGACTCGTCGGCGTTGATGACCAGAAAGTTCGGTCGTTCGGGCTTCGGTTCCTTGGGCATGAAGCTCCACTTCATGCCGGTCGGGAACCCCGCGCCGCCGCGCCCACGCAAACCGGACGCTTTTACCGCCTCGATGATCGCGTCCTGGCCGACGCTCATCAGATCGTTGGTTTTGTCCCAGTCACCGCGCTTTACAGCAGCGTCGAGCTTCCACGACTGGTAGCCGTAGAGGTTGGTGAAGATGCGGTCCTTGTCGGCGAGCATCAGGCCCATTCTTTCCGGTAATCGTGGTTGGACTTGACCATGTCGACCAGCGTCGTCGGGCCGCCGACGGGTTCGACAGTATGCCGCCCCGGTTCCTGCGTGCCCGCCTTCGGCGTCTTTCCCGCGGCCAGCGCGTCTAGGATGGCTATGGTGCGGTCGTAGTCGAGATCTTCGTAATTGTCGTCGTTGATCTGCACCATCGGCGCCGACGAGCAATTGCCCATGCACTCGACCTCGGTCAGCGTGAACATGCCGTCGGGCGTCGTATGCCCCTTCGACAAGCCCTTGCTCTTGCAGGCGGCCATCACGTCGTCCGATCCGCGCAACATGCACGGCGTGGTACCGCACACCTGCACGTGGAAACGACCGACCGGCGCCATGTTGTACATGGTGTAGAAGGTCACGACTTCATAGACGCGCATGTACGGCAGGCCGAGTTCACGCGCGACGAATTCGATGACCGGAACCGGCAGCCAGCCCTGCGTCTTCGTTTCCGCACCCACCTGTCGCTGGGCGAGGTCGAGCAGCGGCATCGTCGCCGACTGTTGGCGGCCTGGTGGATAACGCCCGATGATCTCGCGTGCCTTTGCGGCGTTCTCAGCCGTCCATGCGAAACCACCCCAGCGGGCGCGGGTTTCGGCTTCGTCGGGGATTGGGGGGGCGTCAGCCATCGAGATCACTTTCAAGATTGAGTTCTCGACCCACCACGTATCGACGCCATTCCCAGAACGCCCACGCGCCCAGCATTGTCACGAGCATCGCAATCACAAAGACACCAGATGGCGAGTTCGGCGCAATCCACTGCAAAATGAAAAACGGTGTTGCGGCGATCAAAATGACGATGCGCGCCGAGAAAATGTTTCGCGTCGACGCCCAAACATCAACAAAACCAACAAATTTTTGCCAAACGCTCACCGATCACACTCCCCGAACACGATATCCATCGCGCCGAGGACGGCGGTCGTGTCCGCGAGCATGTGGCCCTTCATCATGAAGTCCATCGCCTGCAGGTGCGAAAACGCCGTAGGGCGGATCTTGCAGCGATAGGGTTTGTTGGTGCCGTCGCTGACCAGATACACGCCGAATTCGCCCTTGGGGCTTTCGGTCGCGACATAGACTTCGCCTGCAGGGACGTGGAAGCCCTCGGTATAGAGCTTGAAGTGGTGGATCAGCGCTTCCATCGAGCGCTTCATTTCAGCGCGCTTGGGCGGCACGACCTTGCGGTCCTCGCTCGCGATCGGCCCTTCAGGCATTTCGGCGAGGCATTGCTTCATGATGCGCGCGGACTGGCGCACTTCCTCGACGCGACACATGAACCGGTCGTAGCAGTCGCCGCGCGTGCCGACCGGCACGTCGAAATCCATCTTCGCGTACACATCATAGGGCTGCGACTTGCGCAGGTCCCACGCGATGCCGGAACCGCGGATCATCGGGCCGGAGAAGCCCC
>DDFE01000228.1:3488-4012 GCA_002336985.1 Sphingomonadales bacterium UBA1936 | reverse complement strand
TTGAAGAAAGCGTGCGTGAACAGGTGGAACATCGCGCCGCCGAACGACCCAACGCCGGCCGCGAAGAACATGTAGCCGAGCTGCGAACAGGTCGAATAGGCGATGACGCGCTTGATATCGGTCTGCGTCGTGCCGACCGTCGCGGCGAACAGCGCGGTCGCGGCACCGACATAGGTCACCACCGCCATCGCGTCGGGCGACACGACGAACATCGGCGACAGGCGGCACACCATGAACACGCCCGCAGTCACCATGGTCGCGGCGTGGATCAGCGCGGACACCGGCGTCGGGCCCTCCATCGCGTCCGGCAACCAGGTGTGGAGGCCCAACTGCGCCGACTTGCCCATGGCACCCACGAACAGCAGCAGGCACAGCAGCGTCATCGTGTCGACGCGCATGCCCAGGAAACCGATCGTCGATCCGGCCATGCCGGGTGCAGCCTCGAGGATCGCGGGGATCGAGACGGTGCCGAACACCAGAAACGTACCGAAGATGCCGAGCGAGAAGCCGAAATCCCCTACCCG
>DDFE01000228.1:0-3430 GCA_002336985.1 Sphingomonadales bacterium UBA1936 | reverse complement strand
AAGCGCGGCTGGCTGGGGTCTTCGGACATGTAGCCCCAGGAGTAGAGGTGCACGAGCGCCGACACGCTGGTGATCACCACCAGCATCACCGCCGTCAGGCTGTCGATGCGCAGGGACCAGTCGACGACCATGTCGCCCGAGCGGATCCAGTCGAGCACCGGCACGACCTGCGTCGCATTCATGCCCGCCATGAAGGCCGCGAACGTCATCCAGGCGATGGCGCAGCTGACGAACAGGCCGCCGGTCGTGATGACCTTCGCCGCCGTCTGGCCGATCACATTCCGCCCCAGCCCCGCCACGATCGCGGTGAACAGCGGCAGGAAGACCATGAGTTTCAGGGCAAGCATCAGCCGCGCATCCGGCTGGCGTCGTCGACCGAGATGGTCGCGCGTCCGCGGAAGAAGATGACGAGGATGGCAAGGCCGATCGCCGCCTCAGCCGCGGCGACCGTCAGCACGAACATAGCGAACACCTGTCCTACGAGGTCGCCCAGGAACGCACTGAACGCGACCAGGTTGATGTTCACCGACAGCAAGATGAGTTCGATCGACATCAGGATGATGATGATGTTCTTGCGGTTGATGAAAATGCCCAGCACGCCGAGCACGAACAGGATCGCGCTGACGGTAATGTAATGTTGCAGCCCGATCATAGCTCCACCCCTGCGCCGACCGGCTGATCCTTGACGATGCGCACCGCATCCTGCGGACGGCGCTGAACCTGGCGACTGATATTCTGCGGCTTCACCCCGCCCCGCGCGCGATGCGTCAGCACGACGGCGCCGATCAGCGCGACGAGCAAGACGAGGCCCGCGGCTTCGACCAGGTAGAGATATTTGGTGTAGAGCAGTGCGCCCAAGGCTTCTGTGTTCGGCATCGCGGCCGGCGTGATGCCGGTGCGGTTGGCCAGCACGATCGGCCCGGCATGCCACGCCTGCGTCGCGATCAGCACTTCGGCGATCAGGATCGCCGCGATCAGCAACCCGAACGGCAAATAGCGCGTGAACCCCTGCCGCGCCTCGGCAAAGTCGATGTCGAGCATCATCACGACGAACAGGAACAGAACCGCGACCGCACCGACATAAACGATGACCAGAAGCATCGCGATGAATTCGGCGCCGAGGATGAGCATCAACCCCGCCGCGTTGAAGAACGCGACGATCAGCCACAGCACCGAATGCACGGGGTTGCGCGCACTGATCGTCAGCACCGCCGACAGCACGACGATGGCGGAAAAGAGGTAAAAAGCGAAGGCCTGAATCATGTGCGCCGCCGCCTACCGGTACGGCGCATCGGCGGCAAGGTTCGCCGCAATCGCGCGTTCCCAGCGGTCGCCGTTGTCGAGCAGTTTCGCCTTGTCGTAGATCAGCTCCTCGCGCGTTTCGGTCGCGAATTCGAAATTCGGCCCCTCGACCACCGCGTCCACGGGGCACGCCTCCTGGCACAGCCCGCAATAGATGCACTTGGTCATATCGATGTCGTAACGGGTCGTGCGGCGGCTGCCGTCCTCTCGCGGTTCGGCCTCGATCGTGATCGCCTGCGCCGGGCATACCGCTTCGCACAGTTTGCACGCGATGCAGCGTTCCTCGCCATTGGGGTAACGGCGCAGCGCATGCTCGCCCCGGAACCGCGGCGAAATCGGGTTCTTCTCGAACGGATAGTTGATCGTCGCCTTCTTGCGGAAGAAGTACTGCAAGGTCAGCGCGTGCGCCTTGATGAACTCCCACAGGGTGAAGGTTTTGATGAGGTGGGCGATCATGCGACGCCTCCATAGCGCGTAAACATCAGATAGCCCGAGATCAGCACGACCCAGATCAGCGACAGCGGCAGGAAGATTTTCCAGCCCAGCCGCATCAACTGGTCATAGCGGTAGCGCGGCACGGTCGCCTTCACCCAGCTGAAGATGAAGAAGAACACGAGGATCTTGATGAAGAGCCAGATGATGCCCGGCACAGCATACAGGATCGGAATATCCAGCGGCGGCAGGTACCCGCCCCAGAACAGGATCGAATTGAGCGCGCACATCAGGATGACATTGGCGTATTCGCCGAGCCAGAACAGCGCGAAGGACATGGACGAATATTCGGTCTGGTAACCCGCGACGAGTTCGCTTTCCGCCTCGGTCAAATCGAACGGCGCGCGTGCTGTTTCGGCGAGGGAGCTAATGAAGAACACCACCGCCATCGGGAACAGTAGCGGGTTCAGGCCAAAACCGTTGGTGATCCACACATGGCTGCGCTGCGCTTCGACAATGGTGCCGAGATTGAAGCTGCCCGCCCACAGCACGACCGAGATGAGGACGAAGCCGATCGAGACTTCGTAACTCACCATCTGCGCCGCCGCGCGGAGTGCCGAGTAGAACGGATATTTCGAGTTCGACGCCCAGCCCGAGATGATCACGCCGTAGACGCCGAGCGACGAGGCCGCGAGGATGTAGAGCAACCCGACGTTGATGTCGGCAAGCGCCATGCCCGCGTCGAACGGCACCACCGCCCACACGATCAGCGCGACAGTGAAGGTGATGATCGGCGCGAGCAGGAACAGCCCCTTGTTCGCGCTCGACGGAATAATCGTTTCCTGCAGGAAGACCTTCAGGCCGTCCGCGAACGATTGCAGCAGGCCGAACGGGCCGACCACGTTCGGGCCGCGACGCAGCGCCATCGCCGCCCAGATCTTGCGGTCGGCATAGATGATCATCGCGACCGCCAGCATCAACGGCAGCGCGATCAGCAGGATCATCGCGGCGTTAAAGACGAACCAGCCCGGGCCTTCACCTAGGTAGCTCTGTGCCCATGCGGTCCAGGTCATTCCGCCGCCTCCAGCATCTGGCCGCCATGCAAGATTTCCGATGAGCATTGCTGCATCGTGGGACTCGCGCGACAGATGGCGTTCGTCAGGTAGAAATCCTTGATCGGATAGCCCGCGATCGCGCCCGAGGGTTTGGCCGGCAGTTGGGGCATCGACCACCCATAGTCGGCAACACCTTCGACGCCGAGTGCAGGGACCTCGGCAATCATCGCAGCGCGAAGCGCGTCGAAACTGTCGAACGGCAGGCGCGCACCCATGACGTCGCTGAGCGCACGCAGAATCGCCCACTCCTCGCGCGCGTCGCCCGGGGCGAAAACAGCGCGTTCGGAGCGCTGCACGCGACCTTCGAGATTTACGTACGTGCCGGGCTTTTCGACATAGCTCGCCGCCGGCAGGATGACGTCGGCGGCATGTGCGCCCGCGTCGCCGTGATGGCCGATATAAACCTTGAACGACTTGGCGAATGCTGACCAGTCGACCTCATCGGCGCCCAGCGCGAACACCAGTTTCGGCTTGGCGGCAACGATATCGGCGATACCGCCAGCCTGGGCATAACCGAGCATGAGCCCGCCCATGCGGCTCGCGGCCATGTGCAGCACGTTGAAGCCGTTCCAGCCGTCCTT
>DDFE01000108.1:2263-6369 GCA_002336985.1 Sphingomonadales bacterium UBA1936 | reverse complement strand
ACAGCCGACTAAATCAGTTCGCGCAACGTGACCCGAACGTTGCCGCCATCCACATCGATGCGGTTGTACGACGGTCGCGTGGCCCGCACCCTTTCGCTAAGCGTCCCGGCGCCGACCATGCGTACGGGGCGAGAGCCACCGTCCCAGACGATGTCGAACGCGTCATGGACATGGCCGGACAGAACGAGATCCGCTCCCGCCGCTGCCAACGCGGCAAGCGAGGCATGGCCGCCGCGGGTTCGCCCTTCACTCTGGCCGCCGGGCTTGTCGACCAGCGGGTGATGGCAGGTGACGATGCGGATGAGTCCGGCGGGAACCGCATCCAGCGCGTCGAGTGTTCCGGACAAGCGTTGCGTCGCCACGCGCCCCTGTGACCAGTTCAGCCGCCATTGCGCGCGGGCCGTGGTCTTCAGCGGGACGATCGCGACGTCGGGCAGGTCGAGCGGGCGCTCGATTGCGCGTTCCAGCCGCTCGAACCGCGCATAGGGGCGGAAGAAGCGGCTCCACAGTTTGTAGTAATGCGGCAGGTCGTGGTTGCCGGCCTCGATCGTCACCGGCACGCTCAGCGCCATCAGCCATTCCTGCGCCGCGGCGAATTCGCGGGACCGCGCGCGCATGGTCAGGTCGCCGGTCATGACGACGACATCGGGGCGTTCGTCGCGCACGGCCTGTGCGAATGCATCGAGCGCGGCGGTGTCTTCGGCGCCGAAATGCAGGTCGGAGACGTGGAACAGCGTGCTCATGCCGCGTCAACGTGTCGGCGGTACGTGCGGTTTCAATGCAGGCGAGTGCGAAAGGTTAGTAAAGGTTAGCCCCACGACGCAATGCTTCGGGGATCGCTATCCTTCCACGAAAAAGCTGACATTCCAGACAGTTCGAAAGAGCCGACAGGGCGCTAGCGAACCGTTTCCATGTAGGACAGCGTTAAATCAGCGCCCCCTGAACAGCCCGCCCAATATGCCGCGCACCAGCGATCCGGCGATCCCGCCGCTGCTCGACCGTCCGCCGCCGAACACGGCCTTGGTCACTTCGTTGGCGACGGCGCGGCCCACGCTGGATGACGCCGAACGGGTGGCCGAGGTGATGACCTTGTCCATCATCGTAGGCTTGGCGGCTTCGCGTGCGGCCGCCGCATCGGCACGCGCCTGTTGCGCGGCCTGCTGGGCGGCGAGCTTCGCGGCGGCAGCATCGGTCTTGGCCTGTTCCTTGGCCTGTATCGCAGCCTGTTTTTCGGCGTCGGCGGTCGCCTTGGCCGCGGCAGCCGCAGCTGCGGCCTCGGTCGACTTGGCAGCCAGGATTTCCTCGGCGGATTCGCGGTCGATCAGCGTGTCGTATTTGTCGCCGATCGCGTCCGTGGAGATCATGATCGCGCGCTCTTTCACGTCGAGCGGGCCGACGCGTGAAGCGGGCGGCTTGATCAGCGTGCGTTCGACGGGCGACGGCGAACCGTCGGGCTGGAGAAGCGACACAAGTGCCTCGCCGATCTTCAACTCGGTAATGACGGTCGCGACATCGACGCCGGGGTTCGCGCGGAACGTGTCGGCCGCCGCTTTCACCGCGGCCTGATCGCGCGGGGTAAAGGCGTTCAACTTGTGCTGCACGCGGTTGTTGAGCTGCCCCGCCACGGTGTCGGGAATGTCGATCGGGTTCTGCGTGATGAAATAAACGCCGACGCCCTTCGACCGGATCAGGCGGACGACCTGTTCGATCTTTTCGAGCAGCGCCTTGGGCGCGTCGTTGAACAGCAGGTGCGCCTCGTCGAAGAAGAAGGCGAGCTTCGGCTTGTCGGGATCGCCGACCTCGGGAAGCGTCTCGAAAAGTTCAGACAGCAGCCACAGCAGGAAGGTCGAATAGAGCTTGGGCGACGCCATCAGCTTGTCGGCGGCCAGGATGTTGACCACGCCGCGCCCGCTGTCGTCGGTCTTGATCAGGTCCATCATGTCGAGCGCAGGCTCGCCGAAGAAATGCTCGCCGCCCTGGCTGCGCAGCTGCAGCAGCGATCGCTGGATCGTCCCGACCGACTGTTTCGAGACATTGCCGTACGTGACCGTCAGCTGGTCGGCCTGGTTGGCGCATTCAGACAGCATCGCCTGCAGATCGTCGAGGTCGAGGAGGAGCAGCCCGTCCTTGTCGGCGACGTGGAAGGCGATGGTCAGCACGCCTTCCTGCACCTCGTTCAGGTCCATCAGGCGCGACAGCAGTACCGGGCCCATTTCGGAAATGGTGGTGCGGATCGGGTGACCCTGTTCGCCGAACAGGTCCCAGAACTGAACCGGGTTATCCTTGTACGCCCAGTCGGTGTCGCCGATTTCCGCGGCGCGCGCGGCGAAAGTCTCGTGCAGCTTGCTGGTTGCCGATCCCGCCATGGCGAGGCCCGACAGATCGCCTTTCACGTCGGCGACAAAGCAGGGAATGCCTGCGGCGGAGAAACCCTCGACGATGCCCTGCAGGGTCACCGTCTTGCCGGTGCCGGTCGCGCCGGCGATCAGGCCGTGACGGTTCGCGCGTTTGAGAGTGATGGCCTGTGGATTGGCGCCGCCTGTGCCCGCTCCGATGAAAACGCTCGCTCCGTCCGCCATAACGCAAAACCCCCGCCAACCTGTGGTTGACGGGGGTCTAGCGTAATCACACGAGGGCCGAAAGCGCCCCGAAAGACTTACTTGCTGTTGAGGCGTACAGGTACGAACTGTGCGGGGCGGTTGCCGCGCTGAACCTGCAGCAGGACGCTCTGGCGGTTCGCCGTGCGGGCAGCCCCGACGATCCTGCTGACGTCGGCCGCGGTCACGACAGGCTGCTGGTTGACCGACAGGATGATATCGCCGCGCTGCATGCCCTTTTGGCCCGCATCGCTCGACGGATCGATCGCGTTGACGACGACGCCCTTGACCGGCGCGGGCAGGCCCAGCTGCTGCGCGATCTGCGGCGTCATTGGGATGACCGCGATGCCGAGCGAATCCTTGGTCGCTTCGCCCGTTGCCTTGTCGTCCGGATCGGCAAGGCCCTGACCCTGCTGCGCCTGAGCCGCGAGTGCCTCGTCCGAGGGGCGCTCGGCAAGCGTTGCCGTGACCGTCTGGCGCTGGCCGTTGCGGATCAGTTCGATCGGAATACGCGATCCGACCGGCAGGTTCGCGACGATGAACGACAGCGTCTGGTCGGGTGTCACATCCTTGTTGTTGACCTTCACGATCACGTCGCCCTGCAGGATGCCGGCCTTCGCCGCGCCCTGGCCCGGTTCGACGCGTGCGACCAGTTCGCCACGATCCTTGGGCAGGCCCAGCGATTCATAGACGTCCGGCGACATCGGGTTCAGCTGGATGCCCAGGTATCCGCGACGGATCTTCGCGCCCGAACGCAGCGAGTCCACGATCGGCTTTGCCTGCTCGGCGGGGATCGCGAAACCGATGCCGACATTACCGCCGGTCGGCGTGAAGATCTGTGAATTGATGCCGATCACGTTGCCCGAAACATCGAACATCGGGCCGCCCGAATTGCCGCTGTTGATCGCGGCGTCGGTCTGGATGAAGCGGTCGTACGCGCCGCCCTGTCCGGTGACGCGGTGCAGTGCCGAGACGATGCCTGCGGTCACGGTCGANNNAGGTCGGACGACGTGTCACGGCCGACGACGCGCGCGGTATATTCCTTGCGGTCGAGCAGGGTTACGGTGATCGATTCGACGACCGCGGTGCGCGATCCGGCCGAAATCACATGGTTGTTCGTGACGATGTAACCGTCGGGCGAAATGATGAAGCCCGAACCCAGCGACTGGCCCTGGCGCGTGACCGGCCGTCCGCCGTTGTCGCCGCCATCGGGAATGCCGAACAACCCGCCGAACGGGGTGCCCGCCAGCGGGTTCGCGGGAACCGTGACCTTCTGGTTGGTCGAGATGTTGACGACCGCCGGCTGCAGCTTTGCGACCATGTCGGCAAAGCTGATCGGTGCGCCGCCGCGCGGGACGACCGGCGCCATGGTACCGGGTTCGTTCTGGGCCGTCTGTGCAACCGAGGGCGTCTGCAGCGCCATCGTCGCGGCGGTGCCGCCGATCAACAGGGCCGTGGTCAGGGCATATGCGTAACGCAACTGGTCTTTCCTCTCGTAATCCGTCGCGT
>DDFE01000108.1:0-2189 GCA_002336985.1 Sphingomonadales bacterium UBA1936 | reverse complement strand
TCGGTCTTCTTGATGCGGACGTCGACGATCTCGACGCCGTACTGGCGCGCCTGGATGTCGAGCGTGCGGCGGATGTTCGCCATGATCTGACCGCGTTCGGGGCTCAGCAGTTCGTGATACTGACGTTTGCCGAGTTCGCTGCGGACGACGGAGCCCAGGATCGGTGCGATCTGTTCCGCCACCCGGTTTTCGCTGCCGCCTGCGGTATACATGCGCAGCGGGTTGACGATGCGGTACCGGGCGAACGCGTCGACGTTCAGGCGGTACTGGTCGGTCGAAAGAACCTGCTGGCTCTGCATGTCCACGTCGCGGACGCGCTTGTCGACCCAGATCACCTGGTCGAAGAACGGCACGACCGCGAGCAGGCCCGCGCCCGAATTACCGAACTGCTGGTGCGGGACATAGCGGTTCGCGACCANNCAACAGGAAGAGGGCCGCGATCGCGATGATCCCGAACAATACGGGATTGCGGAGCAGGCGTTCGAGCGCGCTCATTGGCCGCCTCCCTGTGCGTCGGCGGGGGTTTTGCGCAACTCGCGCAGGGGCAGGTAGGGCGTCACGCCCGGTGCCTCGACGATGGTCTTGTCGACCTTCGACAGGACGCGTTCCATGGTCTCGTAATACATGCGCTTGCGCGTTACTTCCGGGGCTGCCTTGTACTGGACATAGACGCGGTCGAATGCGCCGGCCTCACCCTGGGCCTTCTGGATGATCTGCTGGGCATAGGCGCGCGCCTGGTTGATCGACGTCTGCGCCTTTTGCTGGGCGGCCGACACTTCCTTGAAGGCGTCGACGACGGCGGCCGGCGGATCTGTCTGACGGATGGCAATGCCCTGGATGGTCACGCCGACGCCATAGGAGTCGAGCAGGCTCTGCATCCGCGCCTGCACTTCATTGGCAAGGGCGTTGCGGCCGGAACCGATGGCGTCGTTCAGCGTCGTGTTGGCGAGCGCCGCACGCATCGTGCTTTCGGACACGCTGCGGATGGTCGATTCCGGTTCGACCGACTGGAACACCCATTGTTCGGGATCCTTGATCTTCCAGCGCACGGTGTACTGGAGGTCGATCAGGTTCTGGTCGCGGGTCAGGATCAGCCGTTCGCCAGCGCCGCCCGGGATCTGCATTTCGCGGATGCTGTCGATATCGATCGTCTGCACGCGGTCGATGGGCGCGGGCAGGGTCAGGCTGACGCCCGGTTCCAGCGTGTGCGAATATCGGCCCAGGCGCGTCACGACGCCGCGTTCGGCCGGCTGGATCTGGTGAAAGCTGGTGAGCACGATCCACAGTGCGAAGAGGGCGACCAGGCCGTAACCGACCCAGCGCGCGACATTGGGGTCGCCTGCGGGCAGCTGTCCGCGCGCGCCCTTGGCGCGCTTAAGCAATTCGTCGAGGGCCGACGGACCTTTTCCGCCGCCACCGCGCGGGCGATCGCCTTCGGGAGGCTGGCTCCACGGGTTGCGAGGGCCGTTGCCCTTGCCGCCGTCTCCGCCGCCGGAACCGCCAGACGAGCCGCCGCCCCAGGGGCCGCCCTCGTTCAACATCGCGGTCCCCCGCCCCTGCAGGGCAGACCATGCCGCCCGCACATTACCCATTATTGTCATGGGGTCTTTATAGGGATGCCCTCCGCGAATTACAGGGGGTGATGGTTACTGCTGAAACACTTGCCGCCGCCCTTGTCCCGATTCCGGCTGCAAAGGGGCGTGCGGGACCGCCGCGTTTCGCCGATGGACGGGCGAGTTTGATCCTCGACGTGACGGGGCTCGGCGCCGTCGAACGTGATGCGCTGAAGGCCGAGGTCGAGGCCGCGCTCGCCAATGTGCCGGGCGTCGATACGGTCCGGATCGCACTGACCAGCGAGCGTATCGGCCGCCGCCTGATCGTGGTTGCCAGCGGGAAGGGCGGGGTCGGCAAATCGACCGTCGCCGCCAACCTCGCCATCGCCCTGTCGCGGGCCGGGGCAAACGTCGGCCTGATCGACGCCGACATCTACGGCCCCTCGCAGCCGCGCCTGATGGCGACGGAAGGGGCGAAGCCGACCGCGACGGACAAGAAACTCGATCCCGTTGCGACGAAATTCGGCATTCCCATGCTGTCGATGGGGCACCTCGTCCCCGCCGGAAAGGCGCTTGCATGGCGCGGGACGATGGCGGCCAATGCGCTGGGGCAATTGCTCGATGCCGACTGGGGCA
>DDFE01000023.1:26766-29815 GCA_002336985.1 Sphingomonadales bacterium UBA1936 | reverse complement strand
TCTGCGCCGTCGATGCGATCTGGTCCGGCCTGAAGCTGATGATCCGGAAATCGGCACGGTGACAGGCGAAACCGCTCCCGCCAGTCGCATCGCCACGCTCGACGCCGTGCGCGGCTTCGCGGTCATGGGCATCCTGCTGCTCAATATCGTCGATATGGGCATGCCCGGCTATGCCTATATCGACCCGAATTTCTATGGCGGGGCCGAAGGCGCGAACTGGTGGACCTGGGCGACCGTCTACGTCCTGTTCGACGGCAAGATGCGCGGGCTGTTCACGATGATGTTCGGCGCGTCGACCCTGTTGATCGCCGAACGCGCCGCGGCCAAGGGCGAAAGCCCCGCCTACGTCCATTTCTCGCGCATGGCGGCGCTGTTCGTGATCGGGATGGTTCACGCCTACCTCATCTGGTCGGGCGACATACTGGTGCTCTATTCGCTCTGCGGCGCGGCGATGTTCTTCGCGTGGCGGCTGTCGACCAAGACGCTGTTGCTGATCACGATGACGCTGATGCTCGGCAAGCTTGCATTCGGGCTCACGAGCTACGGCTATCTCCACGATCTGGAACGCCGTGCGGCCCTTCCGAACGCACCTGCCGCCACGGTAAAGGAGTGGACCGACTTCTCGTCGCAGACCGCTCAACCGGCCGGCGTCGTGCCCCGGGAACTCGCCGCCTATCGCGGCAGTTGGGCCGACACTCAGCGCGCCCGTGCCGCCTTCACTGTCATCATGCAGACGGTCATCGCGCCCCTGTCGATCCCCGATACGCTGGCGCTGATCGCGTTCGGCATGGCGCTGTTCCGATCCGGATTTTTCAGCGGCGAATGGGCGCGGCGCGACTACTGGCGGGTCGTGCTGGCGGGGTTCGGCATTACCGTCCCGCTCTACATTCCGCTCGTCATGTGGATACAGGCGACAGGCTTTTCGCCGATCACGCTGAGCGCGACAGAAGCGATCCACCTGACTCTGCTCCGGCCGTTGCTCTCCATGGCATGGGCAAGCCTCGTGATCCTGTTTGTTACATCAGGCCTGTTGTCGCCCCTCGCCACGCGCCTTGCCGCCGCAGGACGCATGGCGTTTTCGAACTACCTCGGCACCAGCATTCTCACGACGACTTTCTTCTACGGCTATGGCTTCGGCTGGTTCGGCTATCTCTCGCGCATCGAGCTCTACTGGGTCGTGCTGGCGGTCTGGGCGATCATCCTGCTCTGGTCCAAGCCGTGGCTGGACCGGTTCCGCTACGGACCGTTCGAATGGCTGTGGCGCAGCCTTGCCCGGGGAGCATTGCAGCCGATGAAAAAGTAATTGCGAGGCATTCGCATTCGCGATACGCCTCTGTCCATGGTCGTTTGTATCTGCAATTCGATTCGGGAACGAGACGTGCGAGAGGCCGCAAAAGCGGGCTCGTCCGAACCGCGATGCGCCTATCGCCGGCTCGGCTGCCAGGTGCGCTGCGGCCAGTGCCTGCCCTTTGCGCGGCAGATCATCCAGTCGGAACGCGCGACTGCTTGCTAGTCGCAATAGCGTAAAAACCGCAGATTTCCGCCATTTTCTGACTTTCCGGCAATCGTAAACCGGTCTATAGCCGCGTCCGAAACGATCAAAGGTTTACGGACATGAAGGGCGACCCGCAGGTCATCAAGCACCTCAACGACACGCTCAAGAACGAACTGACGGCGATCAACCAGTATTGGCTGCATTACCGCATGCTCGATCATTGGGGTGTGAAGAAGCTGGCCGAATACGAACGGCACGAATCGATCGACGAGATGAAGCACGCCGACAAGGTGTCGGAGCGCATCCTTTTCCTCGACGGTTTGCCCAACTTCCAGCTGCTTGGCCGCCTGCGCATCGGCGAGACGGTCGAGGAGTTGCTCAAGGCCGATCTGGATCTCGAATATGAAGCCGTGAGCCAGCTCAAGGAAGCGATCGTCTATTGCGAGAGCATCCGCGACTTCGTCAGCCGCGAACTGTTCCGGGAAATCCTCGATGCCGAGGAAGAGCACATCGACTTCCTCGAAACCCAGTTCGAAATGATCGAACGCATGGGTATCCAGAACTACATCCAGCTACAGTCGAAGCCCGCCGAGGACTGAACCTCGGCTTCAGACGTTTAAATCCGCCCGAAGTTCTGGTTGGTGACGACCGGTTTCTTGCCGAAACCGCCGCGGCGTTCGACGAGCGGATTGGTTTCCGCCTCGAACGCGGTCAGTGTTTCCTCGAACAGCGGACGCAGTTTGACGACCTGAGGAAGCAATTCCTCAGGCGTCTGGCGCCATTCCACGCACTGGCGCGCGAAGGTTTCGATATGCTCGGCAAGATCGGCAAGAGACTCTGCGCCGAACTGGCTTGCTTCGCCCTTCAGTGTGTGCGCCGGAACGATCAGCGCGACCGCGTGCCCGGCACGCATCGCATCCTCGATCGCCGCGACCGATTTCGTACCGTCTTCGCGGAAATAACCCAGGATGCGGATAAAACCCGCACCCAGTTCCGCGCGCGCAGCCTGAAAGGCTTCCCAGTCGATGATCGGTGCGTCCGACAAGTTTCAATCTCCGGCAAGGGTTGTCCCCACTCTCGCCGCCGTCGTGATAACGCGATGAATGTAAAATTGCCGTTACCGTTCGTACCGATCCGAAACGGCTTGCCGGTTCCTATGACTTGGGACCGAAAGGATTTTTCGGCGCGCGCAACGTCAGCCGGATCGGCACTGCGCCGAACCCGAGTTCGCGCCGCAGCCCGTTGACCAGGTAGCGGCGATAGCTTTCGGGCAGGTCGTCGACGCGCGTGCCGAAGATGACGAAGCTCGGCGGGCGCGACTTGATCTGCGTGACGTAACGCAGCTTGATCCGCTTGCCGCCGGGTGCCGGTGGCGGATTGGCCTCGACCGCGCGCTCGAACCAGCGGTTGAGCTGCCCGGTCGAAACGCGGCGTCCCCAGGCCTCGCGCGTCTCGAACGCAACCTTCATCAGCGTGTCGATGCCCTTGCCGGTCTCGGCCGACACCGTCAGCAATGGCACACCCTTCACCTGGCTGAACCCCTCGTCGAGCGCC
>DDFE01000023.1:25803-26669 GCA_002336985.1 Sphingomonadales bacterium UBA1936 | reverse complement strand
GACAGCTTTTCCAGCTTGTCGTCGACCTTGGCCTTTCGCCGAAGCCCCGCCGTGTCGATCAGGCGGACCTGCTGCCCTTCCCATTCCCAGTCGATGCTGATCGCGTCGCGCGTTATCCCCGCTTCCGGCCCCGTGATCATCCGGTCTTCGCCCAACATCTTGTTGACGAGCGTCGACTTGCCCGCGTTGGGTCGCCCGACGATCGCGAGCTTCAGCGGGCCCGAGAACGCTTCCTCGTCCTCATCGCCTTCTTCGAGCGCCTCCTGTTTTACCTCCACGGCATCCAGCAATGGCGCCAGCGATTCGAACAGGTCGGCCAGCCCTTCGCCATGTTCGGCGCTGAACGGAACAGGATCGCCAAAGCCCAGCGCGAAGGATTCATACACGCCGGCATTCCCCGCCGATCCTTCGGCCTTGTTCGCCATCAGCACGACCGGCGTGGTCGAACTGCGCAGCCAGCGGGCGATTTCCTCGTCGAGCGGGGTTATTCCGGCGCGCGAATCGATGACGAAAATCGCAACGTCGGCCATGTCGACCGCGGCCTGTGTCTGCTGGCGCATGCGTCCGGGCAAGGTCGCCGCATCCTCATCCTCGAACCCGGCGGTATCGACGATCCGGAAGTCCAGGCCGAGCAGGCTTGCCTCTCCCTCGCGCCGGTCGCGCGTGACGCCCGGCCGGTCGTCGACCAGCGCAATGCGCTTGCCGACCAGCCGGTTGAACAGCGTCGATTTGCCGACATTGGGACGGCCGATAATTGCAACAATTGGCTTCATGATCTGACCCCTCTCCCCTCCGGAGAGAGGGAGATGATGTTAACGAAACGCGGAAACGCGCCCCGAATTGTCCAGGATGTACAACGTCGATCC
>DDFE01000023.1:7961-25778 GCA_002336985.1 Sphingomonadales bacterium UBA1936 | reverse complement strand
TTCTTCGCCTTGTCTTTGCGGTAACGCTGCAGCTGCGACACCCAGCGAACCTTGCCGGTCGCACGCGCGACACACAGCAGCTTGGCCTCGTCGGTGACGACGAAAATCCACTCGCCCGCGACCCAAGGTGTCGAGATGCCGGCGACGTTGAGTTCCCAGATGCGCTGGCCGGTCACCAATTCCAGGCTGACCATGCGGCCGCCCTGCCCGATCGCATAGACGCGGCCCGCGTCGATCACCGGGCTGGCGTCGATATCGGACAATGTCGAAACCGACGTGTTGACGCTGGTCCGCGATAGCGCGTCGCCCCACAGGGTACGGCCGTTCTCATAGCGATAGGCGACGAGATCGCCCGACGAGAAGCCGGCCACCACCGTCGCTTGCGCGACAGACGGCGCGGCAACGCCGAAAACGCCTGCTGTCTGCACGGCGGCGGCTTCCTGCCACTGGGTCGCGCCATCGGCGGTATTGAGCGCGAAGATCTGGTTGTCCTGGCTCATCACATAGACGCTGCCGCCCGACACCGACGGTGCGCCGCGCAGGGGACCGCCCGGGCGCTTCTTCCAGACGATCGTACCGTTCGCGGCATTCATCGCGACGATGTCGCCAGCGCCGGTCGTCGCATAGAGCTTGTCGCCCTCGACGCTGACGCCGCCGCCGAACGCAATGCGCCCGGCCTTCTTGCCCGAGGCGCCCAGGTTCACCGACCAGCGCTTGCCGCCCGACTTGGCGTCGAACGCGTTCACCGTGGCGGTCGTATCCATGACGTACAGCGTGCCGCCCGACACGACCGGCGATGCGGCCAGCCGTTCGGATTTGGTGACGCCCGCAACCTTGGCTTCCCATGCACGCGAGGGCGATGCGCCCAGTGCAAGGTGGCCGCCGGACTTGGCCGCATTGCCGCCCGGCTGGTCCCAGCTGTCGTTGGCAACAGCTTCAGGCAGGGTAACCTGGATATCGGCAAGAGCCGGCTCGACCGCCGCATCGTTTTCCGATGTCAGGATCGGCACGCGCTTGCCGACAACGGCCGTCTTCGGCTTGCCTGCGCCTTTGAAAATGCCGCATCCGCCAAGCGCGAGCATGGCCGCGACCGCAGGGGCGAGCGCCAGTGCGCGGGTGGTCTTGGTCATCCTCAATTCCTGTTCTTGATATTCAGCGGGCCCACGTCGATGCCCATGGCGCTCGCAAGCTGAACGCTGCGTTGCCGGATCGATTCGGGCACACTCTGGTCCTTGGCGATCGCCGCGAACAACGCGCCGGCCTCTCGCGTCTTGTTCATTTTCATATACGCGATGGCGGTCATCTCGCCCGCGCTGCCGAACCAGGGGGTCTTTGGAACGGCGAGCGGTTTCAGCTTCGCGACCACCGCTTCGGGCGTCATCGTGTCGAAACCGGCAGCGACACCACGGATGGTAGCCGCATCACGAAAGGGCTGGCCGAGCGAAGTGTCGGCGGCAACCTTCTCATAGGCCGCGACCGCGCCCTTGGTATCGTTCTTCGCCAGCATCATCGCGGCAAGCGCGAGCTGCGACGAGGCGCGGTATCCCGGCGTCTTGCTGTCCTGAAGTTCCTTCAGTGCGCCTTCCGCCTTGGTCGGACGGTTTTCGGAAAGATCGTCGAGCGCCAGTGACAGCTTTTCGCCATCGACACCTGCGACCGACTTCTGGTGTGCATTCCACCACAATCCACCGGCCAGCGCGACGAGCGCGGCGATGAAAAGTGCGATGACAAGCTTCCCCCAACGCTTCCAGAAGCGTTGCGCGGTATCGAGGCGGACCTGTTCGTCGACTTCGCGGAGGAAAGCTTCGTTGCTCTGCGGCGCGATCGCCAAGGGGCATCCTTTCAGAAATAAGTCGGCGAGCCTTAGCGGCGCGTTCGCCGCACCGCTAGTCCTTCGGCGCGTAGATCTGGTCGGCCGTCGGGAAGCTGCGCGCCCGCACGTCCGCCGCATAGGCCGCGGCGGATTCACTGATCATACCGGCCATGTCGCCATAACGCTTCACGAAGCGAGCGGTGCGCTCGAACAGGCCGAGCATATCCTCCCCGACCAACACCTGTCCGTCACACTGAACGGATGCGCCGATGCCGATCGTTGGACACTTGACGGCTTTCGTAATCTCGACCGCGATCGGTTCGACCACGCCTTCGATCACCAGCGAGAACGCACCCGCGTCGTCGACAGCTTTTGCATCGGCAACGATCTTCGCGCGCTCCGCCTCGCTGCGGCCCCGCGCGCCATAGCCGCCCAGCTGGTTGACCGCCTGTGGCGTGAGACCGACGTGCGCCATCACCGGAATGCCGCGTTCGGACAGGAATGCGATCGTCGGCGCCATGGCCGCCCCGCCTTCCATCTTCACCGCAGCCGCGCCGGTTTCCTTGAGCAGGCGCGCGGCGCTTTCGAATGCCTGCTGCGGCGATGCTTCATAGGATCCGAACGGCATGTCGATGACGACCACGCTGTGATAGCTGCCGCGCACCACCGCCGCGCCATGCGCGCACATCATCTCAAGTGTGACCGGCACCGTCGACGGCAACCCGTAGATGACCTGCCCCAGCGAATCGCCGACCAGCAGCATGTCGCAATGCGGGTCGAACAGCTGCGCCGTCCGCACGGTATAAGCGGTGAGCATGACGAGTGGCTCTCCGCCCTTGCGCGCACGGATCGCCGGGATGGTCAGCCGCTTCATCGGCGCCGGCGTCGGATTCGCGCGGCTGGTCGACGTATCGATGGTGAAGGTCGTGGACATGCGCCCGACCCTATCCGCGGAAGGCCGTGACCTCAATCTCGACAAGCATTTCAGGCCTGATGAGTTCGGCGACGATGCATGTCGCGGCCGGGCGGATATCGCCGAACACGGCCCCGAGCGCGGGCGTGATCGCTTCCCAGCACGCCGGATCGGCAATGTAGTAAGTTGCGCGCACGACATCGGCCATGGTGAACCCGGCCTCGGCCAGCGCCTGCGCAACGGTCGCGAGCGCGTTCGCCGCCTGGTCCGCGACATCGTCGGGCATGTCCATGGTCGTGTAGTCATAGCCGGTAGTGCCTGCGACGAAGCACCAGTCGCCCTGCACCACGGCCCGCGAATAGCCTGCGATCTTTTCGAACGGCGATCCGGATGAAATCAGCCGGCGCGTCATGCGAACGCTTCTTCCCATAGCGGCTGCTTGAAGCCGACGAGCATGACGCCATCCCCTTCGACCACGGGGCGTTTGATCAGGCTGGGGCTGGCGATCATCAACTCGATGGCCTTTTTCCTGTCGATGCCGCTCTTGTCGGCTTCGGTCAGCCCCCGGAATGTCGTGCCTGCGCGGTTGAGAAGCAGTTCCCAGCCGACGGCATCGGCCCAGCGCTCGAGCGTCGCCGCGTCGATGCCAAGCTTCTTATAGTCGTGAAACGTATAGGACGTTCCGCGTGCATCGAGCCAGTTGCGCGCCTTTTTTACCGTGTCGCAATTCGGAATTCCATAAACGCTGATCACCTAGTTCAACCATCCCCGCTTCGTCGCAAATCCTGCAAACCACACCAGCACAGCACCGATCACGAAAATGGCGATCGGCAGCCCCGCCGCTTCGCCGAAGCTCATCTTCTGAAGGATCGGCGTCTGCGTGAACACCCAGCCGAACTGCACCACGATTGCAGCCAGCGATACGATAAATAGCGACCGCGCCAGCCGTTTGCGCAGCAACAAGGTGATCGCCCCGGCAAGGCCGATCCATACGGCGATCGCAAAGACGCCGAACAGCCATGACGGCATCATCAGCCAGATATCGCGCTGTTCGACCGGCATCGCAGCGAGTTGTGCCGGGGTCATCGTCACTTCCTGCAGATAGGACATGCAGCCCATGCATTCCCACAGGACCGCAAGGACCGCGACGATCCAGAACCATGTCGGTGGCTTGTTCATGATAGCATCCTCCCCTGCGCGGCAGGATGCGCCGAACTCGAAAAGCGATCAAGCGTGACGAACTCGCCCCTTGGCAAGCCAGCCCGAACGGGGGAAAGATCATATATGGCCGCCACTCCACTTCCCCGCAAAACGCTGGAAACGGGTTTCCAGCTCATGCTGCTCATTGCTGTCACCGCCGGCTTTGCCTGGCTGATGGGGCCGTTTTCCGGGGCGATCCTGTGGGGCGTGATTGCCGCCATCCTGTTCACGCCGCTCAACAACCGCTTGCTCAGGGCGATGCCGGGGCGCCCCAGCACGGTCGCACTGATCACGCTGACGATCATCTTTCTGCTGGTGATCATTCCCGCTCTGCTGCTGGGCGTTGCGCTCATCAACGAGGCGTCGGGCGTCTACACCAAGATCCAGTCGGGCCAGATCGACCTCAATCGCAGTTTCAACCAGTTCGAAAACAGCCTGCCGGCGTTCATCCGCGGCTGGCTGACCGACGCTGGCCTTACCGATTTCAATGCGCTGCAGGGAAAGATCACGGACGCCGTCAACGCCAGCTTCCGGACCCTTGCCGGACAGGCCGTCACGTTCGGACAGAGCGCCCTGTCGTTCTTCCTCGCGCTCGGCGTGATGATGTATCTGACCTATTTCCTGCTGCGCGACGGGTACGACCTCGTCCGCAAGGTCGAGCAGCGCCTGCCCATGCCCGCCGAGCAGCGCCGCTTGTTGTTCGACCGTTTCGTCGCGGTCGTGCGCGCGACGATCAAGGGCAGCCTGATCGTCGCGATCCTGCAGGGCCTGATCGGCGGCGTCATCTTCGCGCTATTGGGGATCGAAGGGGCGTTGCTCTGGGGCGTCGCGATGGGCATCTTCTCGCTGTTCCCGGCGATCGGCACCGGCCTCATCTGGGTCCCGATGTCGATCTACCTGATCGCGACCGGACAGCTCTGGCAGGGCGCGGTCCTGTTCGGCAGCGGCTTCATCATCATCAGCAGCGTCGACAATGTCGCGCGTCCGATGCTGGTCGGGCGCGATACGCGTATCCCCGACTATCTGGTGCTGATCTCGACGCTCAGCGGATTCGAATTGATGGGGTTCAATGGGTTCGTGATGGGGCCGGTCATCGCCGCGCTCTTCATGGCCGTTTGGGACATTTATTCGCGCGGTCCCGAAACTGTGGCGGCCGTGGAGCGCGAAGAAGCCGCACCGCCCGCTCCCAAAGCCGCGAAGAAGGCGCCGCCGCGTCGCACGCGGACGCGCACCACGCCCCGCTAGAACTGTCACGGATCGTCCCTACATGACACCCCGGGGACGGGAATCACCAATACGAAGGATCATCCATGGTAAAGGCATTCGGCGCCACGTCCGGCGACAAACCACTCGAAGCAATGGATATTTTCCGCCGCGACGTGGGCCCGCACGACGTGCAGATCGACATCGCCTATTGCGGCGTCTGCCATTCGGATCTGCACCAGGTGCGCGCGGAATGGCAGGGGACCCTCTATCCTTGCGTTCCCGGTCACGAAATCGTCGGCCATGTCAGCGCCGTCGGCAGCGAAGTGACGAAGTTCAAGGCGGGCGACACCGTCGGCGTCGGGTGCCTGGTCGACAGCTGCCAGCATTGCGCATCGTGTGACGATGGGCTGGAGCAGTTCTGCACCAACGGCTTCACCGGCACCTATAACGCCAAGACGCCCGACGCGCCCGGCCATACGCTGGGCGGCTATTCGGCGCAGGTCGTCGTCAGCGACAAGTTCGTGTTGAACATCAAGCATCCGCCGGAACAACTGGCCGCTGTCGCTCCCTTGCTCTGTGCGGGCATCACGACCTATTCCCCGCTGCGTCACTGGAATGTGGGCCCCGGCAAGAAGGTCGGTGTCGTCGGCATTGGCGGACTGGGCCACATGGGCATCAAGCTCGCGCATGCGATGGGCGCCCACACAGTCGCTTTCACCACATCGGAGAGCAAACGGCAGGACGCGCTCGACCTTGGCGCAGACGAGGTCGTCATCTCCCGCGATCCGGAAGACATGGCCAAGCATGCAGGAACGTTCGACTTCATCCTGAACACGGTTGCAGCCAGCCATAACCTCGATGCCTTCACCACGCTGCTGAAGCGCGACGGGACATTGTGCCTGGTGGGCGTACCTGAACACCCGCACCCGTCGCCGAGCGTCTTCCCCCTGATCATGAAGCGCACGGCGATTGCCGGATCGCTGATCGGCGGAATCGCAGAGACGCAGGAGATGCTGGATTTCTGCGCGGACAAGGGAATTGTCGCCGATATCGAGATGATCGACATCCAGGATATCGATGCTGCCTATGACCGGATGCAGAAGAGCGATGTGAAATATCGCTTCGTGATCGACAACGCGACGCTCGCGGCCTGACCCGCATATAAATCGCATCGACGGGGGAACCAAAGCGCCACCCGGGCATTAACCATGCCGAGGCTGCCCCTTTTGCCCCCCCGCTCGGCAGCCTCCAGTATCAGACCCGCCGGCTGCCCCCTTTGCCGGCGGGTCTTTTATTTTTGCAGCGATCAGCCGCCATCCAGCATCATCAGCGCCGCGTTACCGCCCGCAGCGGTCGTATTCGTCGATACCGACACTTCCTCGGCCAGCCATTCACGGCGATAGCGGTTCGCCTGGGTGATGACGATCGGACCGCCGAGCGATGCGATGTCACGCTGGACATTGCCTATCTGGGCCGCGTCACCTTCTACCAATGCGCCAGCGATGCCGTTCGCCTCTCCGATACGATCGATCCAGCGCACCTTGTCCGATTGTGGCCCGCCGTCGCGCAGGCCCGGCGCGGCAACGACCAGGGCCGTATTGCCGGTTTCCAGAATGACCGACACCTGTGCCGCCAAACCCTCCGGCGTCGCGGGGACCGCCAGGATCGTTCCGCGCGGATGAAGCGCGTACACATTCCGCTCGCCCACCGGACCGTCGAGCGTGAGATGGTCGCCCGACTGCAGCGATGACGCGAATCCCGATGTGACCAGCCGCCCGATATAAAGCGGCCCGCCCGCCTTCGGCCCCGTGCCCGACAGGCCCCGCCCGCCGAACGGCTGCACGCCGACGACGGCACCCACCATGTTACGATTGATGTACAGGTTCCCCGCCTGAACCTTTGCCGTGACCTGCGCAACGGTCTCGTCGAGGCGTGTATGCAGGCCGAAGGTCAGGCCATAGCCCGATGCGTTGATCGCATCGATCACCTGGGGCAGCTGCTCGCGCTTGTAGCGCAGCACGTGAAGCACCGGTCCGAAGACCTCGCGTGTCAGGTCGGCGATGCTGTCGATCTCGATGATCGTCGGCGGTACGAAGGTACCGTGGCTGGCGTCCCCGCGCAGCACGATCTGTTCTACTGTGCGGCCGCGCTCTTTCATCTGCGCGATATGCTTGTCGATGACGCCTTGTGCCTCAGCCGTGATCACCGGGCCGACATCGGTATCGAGGCGATCGGTACGCCCGACCGACAGTTCGCGCAGCGCCCCCTTGAGCATCGCGAGCGTGCGGTCGGCGATGTCGTCCTGCAGGCATAGGATGCGCAACGCCGAGCATCGCTGGCCCGCGCTGTCGAACGCCGAATTGATGACGTCGCCCACCACCTGTTCGGCTAGTGCCGAGGAATCGACGATCATGGCATTCTGCCCGCCGGTTTCGGCGATCAGCGGGATCGGATTGCCGTCCGGCGACAGGCGTTTCGCGAGTTCGGCCTGGATCAGGCGGGCCACCTCGGTCGACCCCGTGAACATGACGCCCGCTGTCTCGGAAGCCGCCACCAGTGCAGCCCCCACCGCACCGTCGCCGGTTGCGAGATGCAATGCCGCCTCGGGAATGCCCGCCTCGTGGAGGATCGAGATGGCCTGTGCCGCGATCAGCGGCGTTTCCTCGGCCGGCTTGGCGACGACGGTGTTCCCCGCGACCAGCGCTGCCGCGACCTGTCCGGTGAAGATTGCCAGCGGGAAGTTCCACGGGCTGATACAGACGACCGGCCCCAGCGGCCTGGCGTCCGCATCCAAAGCCTTGCGGGCTTGCAAGGCATAATAACGCAGGAAATCGACGGCCTCGCGGACCTCGGCAACGGCATTGGCAGCGGTCTTGCCCGCCTCACGCATGACGATGGCGAGCAGCGTATCGATGCGCGTTTCCATCAGGTCGGCCGCGCGCTCGAGGAAGGCTGCACGTTCATCGCGCGAAACGGCCGCCCAGGCCGGGTGCGCAGATGCCGCTGCCATCACCAACGCCTGTGCATCGTCCGCCGAGATCTCGGTGACCGTTCCGACGACATCACGGTGATCGCCTGGGTTCAGCACATCCCGCGCCGTGCCCTTGGCGGGACCGGCAGTCCATTTCGCCGACAGGCTTTGCGACAGCGCCGCTCCGAGCGGTGCCAGCACGGCCTCACTTGCGAGGTCCAGCCCGGCTGAGTTGCGGCGATCAGGATAGAGGTTGCCTGGCAGTACGATCTGCGGGTGCGGCGCGCCCGGCACCGGCATCGCCCGCACGACGTCGACCGGGTCGGCTACCAGTTCGGCAACCGGCACATCCGGGTCGGCAATGCGGTTGACGAACGACGAATTCGCGCCGTTTTCGAGCAGGCGGCGAACGAGATAGGCAAGCAGCGTCTCATGCTCGCCGACCGGCGCATAGATGCGGCAGGGACGGTTCAGGCCCTCGCATCCCACGACCTCGTCATACAGCGGTTCACCCATGCCGTGCAGGCACTGGAACTCGTAATCGCCCGTCGCGAAGT
Organism: Sphingomonadales bacterium UBA1936; assembly: GCA_002336985.1. Classification (GTDB taxonomy): domain Bacteria; phylum Pseudomonadota; class Alphaproteobacteria; order Sphingomonadales; family Sphingomonadaceae; genus Sphingomonas_O. The sequence continues at coordinate 17,118 of DDFE01000023.1, read as the reverse complement.
TCGGTCCGGCGAGCTGGTAGATCGTCGCCAGCGTCTGCGCATTATGCGTGGCGAATTGCGGGAAAACGTGCTTGCGCGCCGCCAGCAATCGCCGCGCGCACGCGACGTAGGCGACATCGGTGTGAACCTTGCGCGTGTAAACGGGAAAGTCGCTTACTCCGTCGACCTGCGCACGCTTGATCTCGGCGTCCCAATAGGCCCCCTTGACCAGCCGCACCATGATCCGCCGGTCCGCACGCTGGGCAAGGTCGACGATCCAGTCGATGACGAACGGACAACGCTTGCCATAGGCCTGCACGACGAACCCAAGGCCGTTCCAACCGGCAAGCCCCGGATCGAGCGCCAGCGCTTCGAGCAGGTCGAGCGAGAGTTCCAGCCGGTCGGCCTCCTCCGCATCGATGTTCAACCCGATGTCATAGCCCTTGGCGAGCAGCGCCAGTTCGCGGACCTTCGGCAACATCTCTCCCATGACGCGCGCCGCCTGCGCGCGCGAATAGCGCGGATGGAGTGCCGAGAGTTTGATCGAAATGCCCGGGCCACCATAGATGCCGCGCCCCGCCGATGCCTTGCCGATCGCGTGGACCGCCTTTTCATACTCGTCATAATAACGGTCGGCATCCGCGCCGGTCATCGCCGCTTCGCCCAGCATGTCGTAACTGTAGCCAAAGCCACGCGCCTCGGCCGCGCGCGAGCGCACCAGCGCCTTGTCGATCGTCTCTCCGGTCACGAACTGGTCGCCCATCAGGCGCATCGCCATGTCGACACCGCGGCGTATGACGGGCTCGCCCGCGCGCGCAATCAGGCGCGTCAGCGCCGCCGACAGCCCCTTGTCATCGACGCTGCTGACCAGCTTGCCGGTGACGATCAGACCCCAGGTCGCGGCATTGACGAACAGCGACCGTCCGCCGCCCAGATGCGCACCCCAGTCGCCATCGGCGATCTTGTCGCGGATCAGCGCATCGCGCGTGTCGTCGTCCGGGATGCGGAGCAGCGCTTCGGCGAGGCACATCAGCGCCACACCCTCGCGGCTCGACAGGGCGTATTCCTGCACCAGCCCCTCAACGCCCGTTCCCTTGTGCTTGGCGCGCAGGGCAGTGATCAGCTTCGTCGCGGTCGCCTTTGCAGTCGCGCGATCCGCATCAGGCAGCGTCGCCGCATCGATCAATGCGCCGATGCACTCGGGTTCGCTGCGACGGGTCGCGGCGGTTATCGCATCGCGTAGCGGCGTGCGCGGGCTGACCGCGGGGGCGAAGTCGGCAAAGGCCGGGCGAAAAGCTGTGTCGGTCATGGGCCGACAATATCATCGTCCGCGAAGTCGATTTGCCTTTTGATATCGCTTTCAGGTATCGATCAATGCGATTTTTCGTCGATCAAAGGTCGATATGACTATCAAACGGCAAAATTCAGATCCAATCGACCGGTTCGACCGCAAGATCATCGAAGCATTGCGCCGCGACGGGCGCATGTCGGTGACAGCACTCGCCGAACACGTCGGCCTGTCGAAGACGCCCTGCCAGCAACGCCTTCGCCGCCTGATCGAGGAAGGCTATATCCTGGGCTTCCGCGCGGTCATCGATCCGGCAAAGTTGGGAATCGATCATATCGCCTTCACCGAGGTTAAACTCTCCGACACGCGTGAGGCCGCGCTCGACGCCTTCAAGCACGCGGTCCTGAAGATCGCGGAGGTCGAGGAGTGCCACATGATCGCCAGCCGGTTCGATTACCTGCTGAAGGTGCGCACCAGCGACATCCACAAATACCGGCAGGTACTCGGCGAACAGATCTCTAGCCTGCCGAACGTCGCCAACACATCGACCTTCATCGCGATGGAAACGATCCGCGACGCGCCGCTCTAGGCGATGCGCTTCAGCGCCTCGCGCTTGCTGAGCCCGCTCAACGCGCTCTCGTGCGCGGCGACATAGTTCCTCACCCAGTCGGCATCGGTGCGGGCATATTGCCTCAGCGCCCAGCCGATCGCCTTGCGTAGGAAGAATTCCTTCGAATACAGCGACGGTGCCATGCACGCGGTAAGCAACTCGGTATCGGTCCCGCCCTTCGCCCCCAGCTGGCACAGGATCGCGCTNNTCGTTACGAAGCAGCGTGAGCAGCCGCTCCCCCGCGATGGTATCGACATAGTCCCACCAGGCGCCGGTCACGATCATCTCTTCGTACATCGGCAGCGCGTCGATCCGCTGGAACGCCCGTGCCGCGCGGACCCCGGTGAGTTCGAGCGCGGCGTACCGCTCCTCGCGAAAACGCGCTCCGCGCCAGAGAGCGAGCACATCGGCCTGCCAGTCGGCGCTGGTCTTCCACGACAGATCAGTGAAAACCTCCTTGCACACCGCCCGGCGGGGCACTGCGGACACGCCGAGATAGGGCATGGCGGACTTCATATAAGCCTGCATCGCGGGCGCGCGTTCGGGCTCGGCAATGGCGACAAAGCGCTCATGCAGCGCGGACAAAAGCTTTGAAACGGGGCATCTCCAAGCGAGTATCAAATTTGATTTGACTTATAGTATAACATATATACTTATAGTTGATATTATCCAAACAAGAGGTATGACATGTCTAAATATCGTCCGTTGGCTCTGCACCTTTCCGAGCAGGATGCCGAAACCGTGACGGTCCCTTTTTCTCGAATCGATGAAATGCTGTCCGGCGGCCTTCCTGACAGTGCGTATGACCACCGATCCTGGTGGGCAAACCGCTATGACGGAAAAGACGCGCAGAATTTGGGTTGGCAGTCGGTCGGATGGGAAACCAAAGATCTGGATATGAAGCGCGAACTGGTGACATTTGTGCGGACGGTCAAAACACGAAGCGACTTCAAGGAAACGCCACACGTAAAGCGGCTTTCAATAGAAGAGGCCAAGCTGGGCCTTGCAGCGAATTTCGGTGTCTCGCCGGAGTCCATTGAAATCACGATCAAAGGTTAGGAGCGAGGCAATGTGCATCATGCGTTGCGAAGTTCACCAGCCGAAACGGGCTCAGCGTTCCTATACCAGAAGTGTAAAACCCTTTGGATATCCCGAGACCGCTCTCATATGCGGCTCCGCAAAATGCGCCGCTCCCGCGCTCGTATGGCTGGAAAATCACGAAGCTGAAAGTTACGACGCCGGCGAGCGCATTTTCATGTCATTCACCGCGACGATGAAGGTCAGAACGGCTTGAACTGCTCAATCACTCCCACTCAATCGTACCCGGCGGTTTCGACGTATAGTCGTACACCACCCGGTTGATGCCCTTCACTTCGTTGATGATCCGCGTCGAAACCCGGCTGAGGAATGCGGCGTCGAACGGATAGATGTCCGCAGTCATGCCATCGGTCGATGTCACTGCACGCAGGGCGAGCACATTGTCGTAGGTGCGATAGTCACCCATCACGCCAACCGTCCGTACCGGCAGCAGCACCGCGAACGCCTGCCAGATCGCATCGTACAGCCCGGCATTCCGGATCTCTTCCAGATAGATGGCATCGGCCTTGCGCAGGATGTCGCAGCGTTCCTTGGTCACCTCGCCGGGAATGCGGATGGCAAGTCCCGGTCCCGGGAACGGATGGCGACCGACGAATATCTCCGGCAGGCCCAGTTCGCGGCCCAGCACGCGCACCTCGTCCTTGAAGAGTTCGCGAAGCGGTTCGACCAGTTGCATGTTCATGCGTTCGGGCAGGCCGCCCACATTGTGATGGCTCTTGATCGTAACGCTCGGGCCGCCGGTGAACGACACGCTCTCGATCACGTCAGGGTAGAGTGTTCCCTGGGCCAGAAAATCCGCGCCGCCGATTTTTTTTGCCTCATCCTCAAAGACATCGATGAACGTCTTGCCGATGAACTTGCGCTTCGCTTCGGGGTCGGTGACACCGGCCAGCCCGCCGAGGAACAGCGTCGCCGCATCTACATGGACCAGCGGAATGTTGTAATGTCCGCGGAACAGCGAGACCACCTGCTCCGCCTCACCCGCACGCAGGATACCGCCGTCGACGAAGACGCAGGTCAGTTGGTCCCCGATCGCCTCGTGGATGAGCAGCGCCGCAACCGCGCTGTCGACCCCGCCCGACAGGCCGCAGATGACGCGCTTGTCGCCCACCTGCTTGCGGATCTCGGCGATCTTGGTCGCGCGGAATTCCGCCATCGTCCAGTCGCCGGCAAGACCGCAGACGTGCCGCACGAAATTGGCGATCAGCTTTGCGCCGTCGGGCGTATGCACGACTTCCGGATGGAACTGCGTACCGTAGTAGCGGCGCTCGTCGTCGGCGATCAGCGCAAAGGGAGCGCCGTCCGACGTCGCGACGATGCGGAAGCCCGGCGCGAATTTCGTCACCTTGTCGCCGTGGCTCATCCAGACCTGGTGCCGGTCGCCGACGTTCCACAGGCCGTCGAACAACACGCAGGGTTCGGTCACGGTCAGGAACGCGCGGCCGAATTCACCGCCCTCGCCCGTTTCATGGCCCGGCCGTACCTCGCCGCCCAGCTGGTGGCTCATCACTTGCTGGCCGTAACAGATGCCGAGGATGGGCACGCCGCTGTCGAACACGATCTGCGGTGCGCGGGGGCTACCCTCTTCCGGCACACCTGCGGGCGAACCCGAAAGGATGATGCCTTTCGGCTTCATGCGGTGGAATGCCGCCTCTGCCTGTGTGAAGGGTGCGATCTCGCTATAGACGCCCGCTTCGCGCACGCGCCGCGCGATCAGCTGGGTCACCTGGCTGCCGAAATCGATGATGAGGATGGATTCGTGGGAAGACATGGCCTCCCGTAACGATGCGCCGTCAGGCTGTCATCATCGTTCGCACGGGCTTAGCGTGCGAGATGGACGCCCTGTACCACCTTGGCCGCGTGCACGGCTTTCAAGGGACGCGGCGGACCGCCCTGCGCAGGTGCCGACAGCGACACGATAATGGCCACCCAGACCGAAGGAAGAATGTCTCTCATGCGAAACAATGTCGCATAACAGGCTGAAAATATGGTTAACGCGGCATTAGCCATAAAAACCGATCCGGGCGCTCGGGTCGTTGGGAGCACCCGGATCGTCACTGATTAGCGATTGTAGGCGTAGCCACCGAAGTCGATGCGCTGGACACTGCCCTGGCGCACCGTGCAGCTGAAACCGCGAGCGTCGTTGTCGTCATAACCGCTCGACGATACCGACACCGTCCCGCGGACGTCGAAGCCGCCGCCGACCTGGTCGACCGCATCGATCGAGCGGGTGCGGGCATTGCCGCCGCCCTGGCGCTCGGCCGCTGCAGCGCATGCGTCCGCGGCATCATTATCGCTGCGGATCGAACCGTAACCGTTCGAACTGTAGCCATTGTTGTAATAGCCGCTGCTCCGGTTCTGGTTCTGGCTGGATTTCGACGCCGATGCCAGGATCGCGGCAAGGATGCCGACGCCTACCACACCCGCGACGATCGCGCCGGTGTTGTCGCGATGCCCGCGGTAGCGGTTATTGTTGTATCCCTGGCCATAGGTGGGCCGGCCATAGCTGCCGTACGAACCCGGATAGCCCTGCGCCATGGCAGGTGCGGCCGAAGTCGCGAGCATCGCGGTGGCGACGGCCCCGACGGTGACTGAACGCAACATCTTCATCTCGTTTGTTCCTCAGCTGGGCCCACCAAAGTGGAGGCCTGCAAAACTGCAATGCCCGAGTCGCGTTGTCGCAATGCTGAATTGGTCCGTCAGCGAAATGAAAGCATGGGCACGTCGTTCGTCGAACGCCCTCGCGCAACAATCGAAACACCATTTTGGCTTGGCGGCCGAAACCCTAGGCGCAGTTAGCGAGCGAGTATCGTCAGCCACATGTCAGGAAATATTACCTATAGTTAGTATGAAACTCGCACTCGCGATACATGGTCATTTTCAGAAACTGTTAATTTTCAATATCTTACGGAATTGGCACGCCTCGTGCTGATACTCCGGCATCGACCGATAGAGACCAAGGACGAACGACCATGACCGCCAAGACCACCAATCCCTTCATGCGCGACGACACGATTTTCGGCGTGTGCCAGGCGATCGGCGACGACTTCGGTTTCAACCCGATGTGGCTGCGTATCCCGCTGGCCGTGCCGGTGGTCTTCGCGCCCTGGTACTCGCTCATCGCCTATGCCGCGCTCGGTGTGGCGGTCCTCGCGTCGCGCGTCCTGTTCCCCGACCGCAAGCGCGCATCGGCGAAGGTCGTGACGTTGACCGCTGCGCCTGCGCCCCAGGCGCCGGTCGCCACGGTCGATCAACGCGAACCCGAACTGCTGGCTGCGTAACTCCAAACCGACATCCGGAAGGGGGCGTACAATGCGTCCCCTTCCGAATTCGTGCAGGCCGCAGCCCCAATTGTGCTACAGGCACGCATCGCCGGATGGTTTCGCAAGTGCCCGGTGACTGTGGGCGCCTTTGCTCTCGCTTGATGGCGGAGCATAACCGGTGGACACCAACTATCTTCTGAAACGCGAACAGCTGTCGCTGATGATGGCGGATCGTTCCGTCGGCGTCGAGGCGCGTCACGCCCATACCGCACTTGCCCAGGGCTATGGCCGGATGCTGGTCGAGCGGAGCTTTCCACACCGCCCGTTCCTGCTGGTGTCGAACGAAAACGACAACAACGAAAATCCCGACCGCGGTCGCGCGGACAATGGGCGGCAGCCGACATCCGAACCCTATGCCCGCCCGCCCCATGCCGATCGGAAATACCCATCGAACCTCGTCTGATCATCGCCTACGCGCTGATTGCCGCCATTGTCGTCTTCGGCATCGGGCTGGCGATCTGGCTTCGTTACAATTCCCGTGCCGCCACACTGGCACGTCGCCAGCGCCGGGAACGCGACGGCGGACAGTGACCGATGAAGCCACGCACCCTATTCATTCAGCAAGGAAATACCAGATGAGCAGAGCCATGAACGTCACCGCGACGCAGGCCGAAGTTACAGCGATGTGCGCCAAGCACGGCGCCCGCGTCACCGCGATCGAAACACTGCATTCGGGCGGAACCCGCGTCGTGCTGAGCAACATCGACGAAGCTACGATCATCCGTAAGGCTTATAATTCCCAGCTCATCAAGGGACCGGTGAAGCGGTCGCTGTGGGTCCGTAACGACTGACCCTTGCGTGAGGATGCCCGGGATCAACTCCCCGGCGTCGTCGCCCCCGCACTCGCCACCGGCTTTGCGTCGAGGCCCGTCCACTTGGCGATGAACGCCCATTGNNTTGTCGCCCGCCTTCGCCGCCTGCAGCGCCGCCGTGTATTTGAAGCTATGCCCCGGCACGACGCGGTCGTCGGTGTCTGCGGTCGTCACCAGAATCGCGGGATAATCCTTGCCCGATGCGATGTTGTGCAGCGGCGAATAGCTGCGCAGCACGCGCCAGTCGGCCTCGACCGCGGGATTGCCGTAATCGTCGGTCCAGTAGCGCCCGGCGGTGAACCGGTCGAAACGCAGCATGTCCATGACGCCCACTGCCGGCAGCGCCGCCGCGAACAGGTCAGGCCGCTGGTTGACCACCGCACCCACGAGCAGACCGCCGTTCGATCCGCCCTGGATCGCGAGCTTCTGCGGCGATGTGATGCCCTGTGCGACGAGGTATTCGCCCGCCGCGATGAAGTCGTCGAACACGTTCTGCTTCAGCGCACGCTTGCCCGCGTCGTGCCAGGCTTTCCCATATTCGCCGCCCCCGCGCAGGTTGGCGATGGCGACCACGCCGCCCGCCTCGAGCCACGCCAGCCGCGTCGCTGAAAAGCCCGGCGTCAGCGAGATATTGAAACCGCCATAGCCATAGAGCAGCATCGACTGCGGCCCGGCCGGCAATCCCTTCTTGCGGACGATGAACATCGGGATCTTCGTCCCGTCCTTCGACGGATAGAAAACCTGGTCGGTGTCGAACTGCGCGGGGTCGAACGCGAGTTTCGGCTGGAAGAACGGCTGGATGGTATTGGTCGCGCTGTCGTAGCGATAGACGGTCGAGGGCTGCGTAAAGCCGTTGAATGTGAAGAAGCTTTCGCTGTCACCCGTCTTGCCGCCGAACCCTGCCGCCGTGCCGATGCCCGGCAAGGGCACCACGCCCACCCGCTGGCCCGACAGCTCGAAGAGTTCGGCTTCCGACTTAGCGTCACCCAGATATGCGACGACCAGCCGCTTGCCGATGAGCGACGCGCCGACGAGCGTATCCTCGGTCTGCGCGATAACCGGTTGCGCCTTCACGGTCTTTGCTGTGACATTGATCCGCACGATGCGGCCCTTGGGCGCATCTTTGTCGGTCACGAACCAGAAATCGTTGCCGACGTTTCCGGCAAGTTCCCAGCTGTTGGCCAGTCCGGCGATCAGCGTACGCGTCTTGCCGACGCCAGCCGCCGTCAGCGGTGCGATGGTCAGCTCGATCTTTGGGTCGGTTCCTTCGGTCGATGAGACGACAAGCCATTTGCCGTCATCCGTCACCTGCGCACTGTGGTTCAGTTTCGGCCGGTCGGGCGTCGCATAGACCATGACGTCGTCGGTCTGCGCGGTGCCGGTGCGGTGGAAATATACCTGCTGGTTGACGTTCAGCGACTGGAACTTCGCGCCCTGCTCGGGTGCCGCGAAGCGCGAGTAGAAAAACCCGCTGCCGTCCGGCCGCCAGGCGATACCGGTGAACTTCGCCCATTCGACCCGATCGGGCATTTCCTTGCCCGTCGCGGCGTCGATCACCTTGATCGTACGCCAGTCGGTGCCGCCGTCCTGCACGGCATAGGCCAGGTAACGCCCGTCGTCGGACGGCGACCATTCGGCCAGCGCCGTCGCCCCGTCCTTCGCCCAGGTATTGGGGTCGAGCAACAGGCGCCCCTGCCCGGTCAGTCCGTCGCGCACCCATAGGGTCGACTGGTTCTGCAGGCCGGTGTTGCGCGAATAGAAATAGCGGCCACCCGCCTTGCGCGGATTGCCCATCCGCTCGAAATTATAGAGCTCGCGCATGCGCGCGGCGAAGGCATCGCGCCCCGGCAGTGTCGCCAGATAGGCGTCGGTGACCTTGTTCTCGGCCGTCACCCAGTCGCGCACCTTCGGATCGACGCGGACATCGTTCTCGAGCCAGCGATACGGATCCGCAACCTTCTCGCCGAACTGAGTGTCGACGACATCGCCCTTGGCGGTCGCGGGGTAAGTGAGGGGAGCTGCCATGAGGGGGGCAGATAGGAGGGCG
>DDFE01000023.1:2997-7914 GCA_002336985.1 Sphingomonadales bacterium UBA1936 | reverse complement strand
TCGATGAATTCGATGATCGCCATTTCGGCGGAGTCCGACATACGCGGGCCGGTCTTGACGATGCGGGTATAGCCGCCGGCACGGTCGGCGTAACGCACGGCCAGCACGTCGAACAGCTTCACCAGCTGCGTCTCGTCCAGCAGGCGCGAATGCGCCAGGCGGCGGTTGGACAGGCCACCCTTCTTCGCCAGCGTGATCAGCTTTTCGGTGTAGGGGCGCAGTTCGCGCGCCTTGGCCAGCGTGGTCGTGATCTGCTCGTGCTTGATCAGCGCGGCCGCCATGTTGCGGAACAGGGCTGTACGATGCGAAGAAGTACGCTGGAGTTTACGTCCGCCGACACGATGGCGCATGATATGAGTCCTTTCAGTTCGTCGATGGGCCGGTCTGGGACCCCATCAAAGTAATACTTTGACGGGAACCCTGAGGCACCCATAGCCGGGCGGTGGATCCGCCAGAGCGCGCGCCACTACTGGACGGGGCGTAAAAGTCAAGCCAGAGCGCCCTTTCCATGTTCGAACCCCTCATCGCCAGATACGGTCTGCTCGCCATTTTCGCGGGTGCGGGCATCGAGGGGGAGGCAGTCGTCGTCACTGGCGGGGTGCTGGCCGGGCGCGGCCTGGTGCCGCTGGCGGGCGTCATGGTCGCGGCCACGCTGGGGTCGTTCATGCTCGACCAGATATGGTTTCACGCCGGGCGCCGCTTCCGCGATCATCCCCGCGTCGCACGTATCGCCGAAAAACCGGCATTCGCGCGCGCCGAACGTTTCGTCCAGCGGCACCCCCGGAAATTCATCATGGCGTTCCGCTTCATCCCCGGCATGCGCACCGTGGGGCCGATTGCAGTGGGAATGTCGCATATACCGACGCGCCTGTACGTGCCGCTGAACCTGCTCGCCGCAGCCGTCTGGGCGCCGCTGCTTGCGTCCCTCGGCTATTGGCTCGGCCATCGTGCGGCGAAAGTGATCGCGATCGTCAGCGTGGTGGGACTGCGCGTCGTGATTGGGCTGGCGGCGGCTGCGCTGATCGCCGGGGCGGGATATCTTGGCTATCGCTGGTGGCGCAACAATCGCGCCAAGGAACGATAACTTCGTTCATCTGGCGTTCACGAAAATCGGCGCTGATTTCCGGCCGTCACGCGCCCTCCTAGCGCGTGCGAACATCGGAGGAATGCCCATGCGCTTGCTTCTTGTCGCAACCGCCACACTTGGTCTGTTGACCGCTGCCCCAACCCTCGCCGCGCCATGCAAGGACGCGAAGGGCAAATTCACGAAATGCCCCGAAAAAGCCAAGGCGCCGACGCGCTGCAAGGGAGCGAACGGCAAGTTCGCGAAATGCGGAACGCCGGGCGCGAAGCCGGTCTGATCGCCAGGGCGGAACCGCATTAAAGCGAAAAGGGCGCGCTACCCGGGGGTAGCGCGCCCTTTCTGTCAGACCGGTTCTCTTGGAACCGGGCCGCGGGACTTAGCCCATCAGTTCCGCTTCGAGCTTCTTCGCCATATCCTCGATGTTTTCCGGCGGCCATCCGGGGATGTCCATGCCGAGGCGCAGGCCCATCGACGACAGCACTTCCTTGATCTCGTTCAGGCTCTTGCGGCCGAAGTTCGGCGTGCGGAGCATTTCTGCCTCGGTCTTGCCGACGAGATCGCCGATGTAGATGATGTTGTCGTTCTTCAGGCAGTTCGCGCTGCGGACCGACAGTTCCAGTTCATCGACCTTCTTGAGCAGGTAACGGTTGAGCTGGTTCGCATCGCTTTCGCTGACCGGTGCCGCACCGCCCATGCCGGCAGGCGCCGCCATGCCGATGATCGGGCTGCCCTGGCTCAGCGCCGCGCTGTCGTCGAAGTGGACGAACAGGCTCAACTGATCCTGCAGGATGCGCGCCGCATAGGCGACGGCATCTTCCGGCGTGATCGTGCCGTCGGTCTCGATCGTCAGCGTCAGCTTGTCGTAATCGAGTTCCTGGCCGACGCGGGTGTTTTCCACCTTGTACGCGACCTGCTTGACGGGCGAGTAGAGCGCGTCGACGGGCACCAGGCCGATCGGCGCGTCGGCCGGGCGGTTGCTGGCGGCAGGGACATAGCCCTTACCGACATCGGCGGTCAGCTCCATGTTGAGCGTCGCGCCCTCGTCGAGATGGCAGATGAGCAGATCGGGATTCATGATCTCGATGTCGCCCGATGCCGCGATCATGCCGGCAGTGACGTCGGCAGGACCGGTCGCCGCAAGCTGGAGGCGCTTCGGCCCTTCGCCCTGCATGCGGATGGCAAGCTGCTTGATGTTCAGCACGATGTCGGTCACGTCTTCGCGCACGCCGGCAAGGCTCGAGAACTCGTGAAGGACGTTCTCGATCTTGATCGAGGTCACCGCTGCACCCTGCAGCGACGAGAGGAGCACGCGGCGCAGCGCGTTGCCCAGCGTCAGGCCGAAGCCGCGCTCAAGCGGTTCGGCGACGAACGTCGACTTGCGCTTGCTGTCGCCACCGGCCTTCTTTTCGAGGGCGGTGGGCTTTTTCAGTTCCTGCCAGTTCTTGGAATTGACGGCCACTTTTTGGTCCCCTTGGGGTTGGGCTGGCCGCTCGTCAGCGGCTGCCGGGAATTCGGTAATCGGGTCATTCTTGGGTGGCGCCTTGGTCCCGGGCGCCGCGGGGATCAGACCCGGCGACGCTTCGACGGGCGCACGCCGTTGTGCGGGATCGACGTCACGTCGCGGATCGACGTGATGTTGAAGCCCACCGCCTGCAACGCGCGGAGTGCCGATTCACGGCCCGAACCGGGACCCTTGACCTCGACCTCGATCGTGCGGACGCCATGTTCGGCGGCCTTCTTGCCGGCGTCTTCGGCGGCGACCTGTGCGGCATAAGGGGTCGACTTACGCGATCCCTTGAAGCCCATCATGCCGGCCGACGACCAGCTGATCGCGTTGCCCTGGGCATCGGTGATCGTGATCATGGTGTTGTTGAAGCTGGCGTTCACATGCGCCACGCCCGAAGTGATGTTCTTGCGCTCACGCCGCTTAATGCGTCCTGGTTCGCGTGCCATTGTTCTGCTGTCCTATCTTTAAAAGAAGCGAGGCCCGCCGAGGCAGGCCTGCGAGCTTATTTCTTCTTACCGGCGATCGGCTTGGCCTTGCCCTTGCGGGTGCGCGCATTGGTGTGCGTGCGCTGGCCGCGAACCGGAAGGCCCTTGCGATGACGCAGGCCGCGATAGCAGGCCAGGTCCATCAGGCGCTTGATGTTCTGCGAATTGGTACGGCGAAGGTCGCCTTCGACGGTGTAGCCCGCGTCGATCGTTTCGCGAATCTGCAGAACTTCCTGGTCGGTCAGGTCCTGCACACGCGCCGATTCGGCAATGCCGAGCTTCGCGGTGATTTCCTTGGCCTTCGTCGGACCGATGCCGTGAATATAGGTCAGCGCAATATGAACGCGCTTGTTGGTCGGGATGTTAACCCCAGCAATACGTGCCATAAAATATATGTCCTCCAGCTCCACAGGGCGACTGGCACGTCACCCCATCTCGACGCCTCCGCACCCGAGGGTGCATCGCATGGTTGCATCTGCAAATGCCGAAAAGCCGACGCGCGTCGAAGCGCTCGGCAAGCCGGGATTTACGGAAGTGGGTGCCACTACGGAGCGTGGCCGCCGCTGTCAAGCGAGTCGCAGGGCCATCATACGGATTCGGAAATTATTTTTCGCCGCTCAGTTGTGCGGCTTTACGGCCGCGATTTGCGGCTGTCGATATAGGCGGCGAGGCGCGTCAGTTGTTCGCTCAGCACGCCGTCGACCGGGGCAGAAAGCGCCTTCGCACCCTGCCGCAAATAACCCCCGACGACATAGGATTGTGTGATCACAGTCTTGTCCCCGTCGCGCTTGAGCGTCCAGGTGAGCGTGCCCGTCACGGCCTCTCCCTGCAGCGGCCCTAGCGCGCCCGACAGGCGGAGCATCTGGTCGGGCACGAGATGCACGACGCGCGCGTGTTCGACTTCGCCCCGTACCTTGGGCAGGCGTTCGCAAAAGCATCCGCCCGTACGCAGGTCGAGCGTCAGGTTTCGTGCGTCGCCCGACCAGCTGTGCGCCGAATTCCACCACAGCGCCGGTTTCGTCAGCGCCGCGAATACCTGCGCCGGGGACGCCTGCACCGTGACCGTTTTCTCGACAGCGAAGCCGATATCGCTGGTGCTGCGCACTTCGGCGGCCAGGGGCGAAGCCAGCGCCAACAGGCTGCAGGCAAGATAGCGCATCGGCACCCCCTATTTCGACAGGTCGGTAATCACGGACCGGTAGTACTGGATGCCCGGCGCAATGTTGGAGATCGGCGTGCGTTCGTTCAGTCCATGGCTGAACGAGTCCGAATCCTTGATGAAGGTCGGGCTCGCGCCATAGCTGGGCACATTGTGGAAGCGGAAATACATGCTGTCGCTGGCACCCGATGATTGCGACGGGATGATCGGCACACCGGGATAGACCTTCGCCATGGCGCGCGTGATCGCCGCCACGAAATCGGGCCGCATGGGCGACGCGTCGCTGGGCACCGACCCTTCGGTTACGTCCTCGAACTTGATTTCGGGATTGCCCGCAACCTTCGCCAGTTCGGCCATGATGTCCGCAGGCTTGTGGCCCGGGAAGATCCGGCAGTTGATGTTGGCGGTCGCCCGTTGCGGCAGCGCGTTTTCGGCATGGCCGCCGCTGATCAATGTCGGAATGCAGGTCGTGCCGATGATGCCGACCGTCGCCGGATTGGCCGCGAGGACCGCGATCGCGCTCTCGTCGGCCGGGTTCGCAGCAAAGGCCTTCATCGCGGCACCGGTCTGCGGCTCTTCGAACTGCGCCGCCTTGGTCAGTGCCTCACGCGTCAGCGGGCTGACCTCCGGCTTGAAGCGATAGGCGCCGATCTTGTCGAGCGCGCGCGACAGCACGACGATG
>DDFE01000023.1:875-2946 GCA_002336985.1 Sphingomonadales bacterium UBA1936 | reverse complement strand
TCATCACCGTTTCCTCGTCGCCGGAGAATTCGATGATGATGGTGCGGCGCGGCTTGTACCCGGTGCGCCGCAGGTCGTTCAGCGCGGAGATGGCGATCGCCCCGTCGAGCTTCATGTCGGTGGCGCCGCGTCCGAACAGATAGCCGTTCTCGACGACCGGTGTGAACGGATCGCGCTTCCAGTCGGCCGGCTTCGCCTCGACCACGTCCATGTGCCCGCTGATGACCAGCGGCTTCAGCTTCGGGTCGCTGCCGCGCCATGTGCCGATCAGATAGGCCGTGTCGTCAACACGCGTGATCTCGACATCGGCCGCGGGCATTCCACCGGCGACGAGCGCGTCCCTGAACAGCGCGGCAACCTCTGGCGTCTTGTTGTCCGGCCCGCGCACCGAACGCAGGGCGATCGCTTTCTTGGCGAGTTCCAGCGCCTCATCGGAAGCAACAGGTGGCGCAGCAAGTGCCGTGCCCGAAAGGAGGAGACCCGCAACTGCTGCGACGGACAGATAACGCATGACTTCTCCCGCTGATTGCCAGGGCATCAGCGTAGCGGCGGCAAAGCCGGTCAGCAATGCGGTCGCCGATGGTCTAGGAGAGGATTTTCTCGATCGACGCGGTCACATCGGCGATGTCGGCCATGCCATCGACCCGCTGCAACAGGCCGCGCTCTTCGTAGATCGGCAGGATCGGCGCGGTCTTGGCGCGATATTCGGCCATACGCGTGCGCACCGTTTCTTCGTTGTCGTCGGGACGGCGCTTGAACTCCGTCGAACCGCAGGTGTCGCACACGCCCTCGACCTTGGGCTGGGCGTAGCGGTCGTGATAGCCGGTGCCGCACTTGGCGCAGGTGAAGCGGCCGGTGATGCGGTCGACCAGCGCATCCTCGTTCACTTCGAGTTCGATGACATGGTCGAGCGTGCGGTCGCGGCTTTCCAGCAGTTCGTCGAGCAGTTCGGCCTGGCGTGCGGTGCGCGGGTAGCCGTCGAAGATCAGGCCCTTGTCCGCCGGGATCGCATCCATGTGCTCGCCCAGGATCTCGGCCATCAGTTCGTCGGGAAACAGCTTGCCGGCCTTCATGATCTCGTCGGCCATCTTGCCCACGTCGGTACCGGCCTTGACCGCGGCGCGCAGGATGTCGCCCGTCGACAGCTGGACCATGCCGTGTTCGGCGACAAGACGAGCAGCCTGTGTCCCCTTCCCCGCCCCCGGGGGTCCAAGCAGGATGATGTTCACGCCCGTCCGTCTCCCGTTGTTCCGCCCTTTAGCGGTTACGCGCGCCCTTGAGCTTCGCCTTCTTGATCAGGTCGCCATATTGATGGGCGAGCAGGTGGCTCTGGATCTGCGTCACCGTATCCATCGTTACGTTGACGACGATGAGCAGGCTAGTTCCACCAAGGGCCAATGCCGTGATGCCCATCTGCGCCACGACGAATTCGGGCAACAGGCAGATAACCGCCAGATAGGCCGCGCCGATCACCGTGACGCGCGTCAGCACATAGTCGAGATAGGTCTCGGTCGCCTTGCCCGGACGGATGCCCGGAATGAACCCGCCATATTTCTTCAGGTTTTCCGCCGTCTCTTCCGGGTTGAAGACGACCGCGGTGTAGAAGAAGCTGAAGAAGATGATGCCCGCACCATACAGCGTCATGTAGAGCGGAGATCCNNCCGGCAGCCGCACGGCCCGCGAACTGCGCGATCGTCAGCGGCATCAGCAGCAGCGAGGACGCGAAGATCGGCGGGATGACGCCGGCGGTGTTGATCTTGAGCGGCAGGAAGCTCTTGTCGCCCTGCTGCATTCCGCGCGCCGTCTGGCGCTTGGGATACTGGATCAGCACCCGGCGCTGTGCACGCTCCATGAAGCAGATGAAGGCAATCAGGCCGAGCGCGAGCGCGATGATGACCAGGATGATCATCGGGTTCATCGTACCGGTACGCGCGCCTTCGAACATGTTGACGACCGCACGCGGCAGCTGGCTGACGATGCCCGCCATGATGATCAGCGATACGCCGTTGCCGATGCCGCGGCTGGTGATCTGTTCGCCCAGCCACATCAGGAACATCGTCCCGCCGATGAG
>DDFE01000023.1:0-807 GCA_002336985.1 Sphingomonadales bacterium UBA1936 | reverse complement strand
AGTTGCGGGGACAGCGAGGTTGCGAGCTGCACGACGATAGACGCCGTGATGTAGGGCATCACGCCGAGCGCGATCACGCTCATGCGTTCGAGCGCGCCACCCGAGAAATTGTTGAAAAAGTCGAGCACACCGCCCCGCGTCGTCGCGTAGAGCGTCTGCAGCGCGCGCGGGTCGACGCCCGGCAGCGGCACATGGCTGAGAAAACGGAACACGATCAGCACGCCGATCGTGAACCACAAGCGTTTACGGAGCTCCGTCGCCTGCGCGAATTTCGCGAAGCTTACGTTGGAGGCAAGTCTATCGGCAGCGCTGGCCATGTGTCTTCAAATTCCTGCGGGGCACCCCAGCCCTTACGGGCGAAGCGCGTCATATAGGGAGGCTGCGGCGGATGTCTAACCCCGCCGCGGCCATACCCTTACTTCTTCGCAGCAGCCTTCTTGGCTTCCTTGTCCGCGGCCTTCGCCTTCTGGACGGTACGGTGCTTGGCTGCGGCCTTTTCGGCGGCCGGCACGACTTCGATCACTTCGACCGAACCGCCAGCTGCTTCGATAGCCTCGCGTGCGCCCTTCGACACACCGGCAACCTTGAACTTCAGCTTTGCCGAGAACTTGCCTTTACCCAGGATGCGCACGCCGTCCTTGCCGCCGCGGCCGATGCCAGCCGCCTTCAGGACATCATGGTCGATGACGCCGTCGAATTTCGTACCGGCATCGATCATCTTCTGGAGCATGCCCAGGTTCACCTCGGCATAATCCTTGGCGAAGATGTTGTTGAAGCCGCGTTTCGGCAGACGCATGTGGAGCGGCA
>DDFE01000004.1:4488-5051 GCA_002336985.1 Sphingomonadales bacterium UBA1936 | reverse complement strand
TTGAAGACGTGGCTGACGCCCTTCACATCCAGTCCGCGGGCCGCGACGTCCGATGCGACCAGCACGGTGATATCGCCGCTCTTGAACCGGTCGAGTTCGCGGATGCGCTCGCTCTGGTCCATGTCGCCCTGGATCTGTCCTGCCTTGAAGCCCTTGCGCGACAGGCTCTGCGACAGTTCGCGCACCGTTGTCTTGCGGTTCGAAAAGATGATCGCGGTGCGGACATCTTCGGCCGACAGCAGGTCGATCAGCACGTCCTTCTTGTTGCGCGAAGTGCATTCGACCAGCCGTGCTTCGATCTGCGTATTGGTGCTCGCGGGCCGAGCGACTTCGATCTGTTTCGGGTTGCTCAGGAACTTGTCGGCCAGTTTTTTGATGACCGGCGGCATGGTTGCCGAGAACAGCAGGGTCTGTCGGTTCGTGGGCAGCTTGGTGCAGATTTCCTCGATGTCGGGAATGAATCCCATGTCGAGCATGCGATCCGCCTCGTCGATGACCAGCAGCGAACAGCCGTTGAGCATGATCTTGCCGCGTCCGAACAGGTCCATCAGGCGTCCTGGCGT
>DDFE01000004.1:0-4421 GCA_002336985.1 Sphingomonadales bacterium UBA1936 | reverse complement strand
ATCATCGGCAGCACGAACGATGCCGTCTTGCCGGTGCCGGTCTGGGCGATGCCGATCAGGTCGCGCATCATCAGCACGCTGGGAATCGCCTGCTGCTGGATCGGCGTCGGTTCGGAATAGCCGCTTTCGTTTACCGCACGCAGCAGTTCGTCGGACAGGCCCAGGTCGGCAAAGTTCATGCCGCGCGCTGTGGGCGCGGCCCGCCGAAAGTCAAGGAAAAGGCGAAGCGATTCGACCCTAACGCTTCGGTATCAGTTCCCTGAACCGGTCGATGAGGCATTTTCCGCCCGATCGGGCGTGAATCGTGTCCCTGCCGCCACACACCTGCCCGTCCTTGGTGGGCGCGAGGTAGAAGCCGCCATAATAGTCGAGGGCAGGGCAATTATCGTCGAGTTGCGCCCGCAACCGCCGTCCGCCGCGCAGGAAGAGATCGACCGAATCCGATTTTGTGATCGCGGCCCCGGCAAGCTGGTTGACGACGATGCACTTGGGGCCCTTTACCTCTTTCCACACGATCGGCGCGGGCAGGGGAATGGGCGGCGTACGAACGGTCATCGCCGGGACGCGCACGATGATTCGCTGGCGAATGGTCAGCTGGGCGAATTCGACCTCGTCGGCATCGCGCGACGGCGATTCGGCAGCCGACGATATCGGCGTCATGCTTGTCGCAACGCCGATCAAAACGTAGGCAAGGATACTCACGCGAGCGTTCTCATTCGGCGGTTGCGTTGCATCCTATGGGTTGAACAGGCGATTAATCTTGGCCGCGTCACAAGTCGATAAGATGATTGCGGAAGCGCGCAAATTGCTTGGCGCAAAGGGTGTCATCGACGATGCGGGCGATGTTTCGCCATGGCTGACCGATTGGCGTGGGCGATATCACGGACGATCTGCTGCAATCCTGTCTCCATCGACGACGGAAGAAGTCGCCGCAGTCGTGGCGCTTTCCGCAGAACACGGCGTGCCTCTCGTGCCGCAGGGTGGAAATACCGGCATGGTCGGGGGCGCGACGCCCGATGACAGCGGAACCCAGCTGATCCTTTCACTGCGCCGGATGAATAGGGTTCGCCATCTCGACCCCGCTGCGGGAATCGCAGTGGTCGAGGCGGGCGTCATCCTGTCCGATTTCCATGCGGTCGCCGCGGAACATGGCATGCGGTTTCCGCTGAGCCTGGCTGCCAAGGGATCAGCGACGATCGGCGGGCTGGTATCGACGAACGCCGGCGGTACCCAGGTGCTGCGCTTCGGCACGATGCGTGCGTTGGTGCACGGCGTCGAAGCGGTGCTGCCCCCGAACAGGCAGGGGGAGGGGGGCGTCTGGAACGGGCTCAGTGCGTTGAAAAAGGACAATCGCGGTTACGATATCAACCAGTTGCTGATCGGCGCCGAGGGAACATTGGGTGTCGTGACCGCCGCGTCTCTTAAGCTCTTCCCGGCGGTCGGCGACAGAGCGGTGGCGTGGATCGGGGTCGACGATCCGGATGCGGCACTTGTCTTGCTGCGACGCTTTCAAGGAAGAACGGACGGCATCGAAAGTTTCGAACTGGTGCCCGCCGACTCGATGGCCCTGGTACTCCGGCACATCCCGGGCACGCGCGCGCCGCTTGCGGATGCCCATCCGTGGATGGTGCTCGTCGAACTCACCGCTGATAAAGATGCTGCGACCGAACTGGAGGCGCTCGTCGCCGAGGGTTATCAAGACGGATTGCTGCGCGACGCCGCGATCGCGACGAACGAAGCACAGGCGGAGGCGTTCTGGCGGCTGCGCGAATCGGTGCCGGAGGCCAATCGTGCGGCCGGACCGGCGATCCAGCACGATATCTCCGTCGCCGTCGACGCGATGCCCCGATTCATGACCGAAGCGGCCCGGGGCATAGAGCAGTCGTTTCCGGGTACGATGGCCAGTTCGTTCGGTCACCTGGGTGACGGCAACATCCATTTCCATGTCCGTGCGCCACAGGGCGCAGATGCCGAAGCATGGCGCGCGGGAGATGGCCTTGCGGCGAGCCGGATGGTGCATGATCTTGTCACTGCCGCTGGCGGATCGATCTCCGCGGAACACGGTATCGGGCAGATGAAACGCGAAGAACTCGCCCGTCTGTCAGACCCGGTACGCATGAGCGTGCTGCGGGCGATCAAGGCTGCGCTCGACCCCCATAACCTGATGAATCCCGGAAAGCTGGTCTGACCTTGCGTTGAGGCGCGTCGCACCATAGGGCGCTGCGCAACTTTTTCCCGACAATCCGGAGAGACCAAATGGCCAGCCAGGCCCCCCAGAACGCTAACCTGCCGCTCCTGTACAACGACCTGATGCCGCTGTCGTCGGTCGAACATGCCAAATGGCGCATCGCCGAAATGTCGGATGTCGGTTTCCTGGCGACACAGCACGCCATACCAGTGACCGTCGACGAATTCGCGATGGTGCAGCGCCATTTTCCGATCGTGTTTTCGGCAGGGGACAATCCCGTGCCGCTGGCGCTGATGGGGCTTAACGAAGGGGTGAACACCTTCGTCGGTGAGGATGGCAAGGTCAACGAGCCCATCTACCTCCCGGCCTATCTTCGCCGTTACCCGTTCCTGCTCGCCAAACTGCGTCCGGATTCGGAAGACCTGTCGCTGTGCTTCGATCCGACGAGCAAGGCGCTCGGTGCGTTCGACACGGGCGAAGAACTGTTCATCGACGGGCAGGAGCGGACGCCCGCACTCACCCGGATCATGGCATTCTGCGAGGAATTCGAGCAATCCGGAATGAAGACCGGCCAGTTCATGGCCGAACTCGCCGAGCACAATCTTTTGATGGAAGGCGAAGTCTCGATCCAGGTCGATGGCCAGGAACAGCCGTTCATCTATCGCGGGTTCCAGATGGTCGACGAGACGAAGCTGCGCGACCTGCGTGGCGACGTGCTGCGCAAGATGATGCAGTCGGGCATGTTGCCGCTGATTCACGCGCACCTGTTCTCCCTGCCGCTGATGCGCGACATTTTCGGCCGACAGATGGCGCAGGGACGCACGCCGGGGGTAGCCGCCGCCTGATAGCTTTCAATGTGAAAGCCTTGAAGCTGTAACCGACTCGTCCTATGTTCATGGTGACCGGCGGCGCGTCCCCCCTTTCGCGCCCGGTCGGCACGGTGATTGGTTCGCCAATACCGTGTCTCCTCCCTGAACCTGGCCACCGCGTGCGAAGCACGCGGTGGCGCTTTATTCCGCAGCGATCGGTAGCGTGCTTTCCGGGCGCAGGGCGGCCAGCATATCGGCCAGGTCCGCGATGATGCCGGCCAGCCGAGCGACGCCCGGCCCGGGCGTATCCAGCCGGCTATCAAGGTACAGGCGCCGGTCGATCTCGACCTGAATCGCATGCACCTGCGCAAGCGGACGAGCATGGCGTTCCAGCACATATCCTCCGGCGTAAGGAATATTGCGCGCGACGCGTAAGCCGTTGCGCTCGAACAGCGCCTGAGCCGCATCCACGATTTCCGGGCCAGCGGCGATGCCATTCAGATCGCCGATGACGACGTCTGCGGCATTGCGCCCCGTCAGCGGTGGCATCGAATGCAGGTCGATCATGATCGCGTGACCATGGGCGCGCTGGGCCGAGCCGAGGCACTTCGCCAATGCGGCATGATAGGGCCGATGGATCTTCGCGATCCGGTCGGCCAGTGTCGCCATGTCGACGCGCCGACGCCATAGCGGGCCGGCGCCGGGCAGCCTGTCGGGAATCAGTCCCAGTCCGCCCCGCGCGCGGTACGTCGGGCGGGCGCCGTGCACCATGCAGCCCTCGACCGTAGCCGGATCGATATCGGTTTCCGCGCGGTTGAGATCGATGAGCAGCCGGGGCGTGCGGGCGACCAGCGTGCAATGCCCTCGCGCGATCGCTTCATCGGCAAGCAGGTCGACATAGCGATCCTCGATACCGCGGGCGCGGGCCAGGGGCATGGCAAGGACAGGCGCGATCTCAGCGGGATAGTCCCGTCCGCCATGAGGCACTGCAATGCAGACCGGGCCAGGGTTCTTCGCGCCGTAAAGATCGTATGCGGGATGCATCGTAAACCACAATTATCGCAAACACCGCCGCCGAACACTGGAAAATCTTAACCGGCACAGGCATAGTCGCGCCGCATCGGCCATCAGGTGTCGATGCCGGGACACTATGACGCCGATGATCCGAATCCTGCTTGCCGAAGACGATGATGTCATGCGCGACTATCTGGCGCGTGCGCTTCAGCGTTCGGGCTATGCCGTGCATGCAGTGGATCGCGGTACGGCGGCGCTGGAAAAAGTCGAAAAGGGCGAGCCCTACGACCTGCTCCTGACGGATATCGTCATGCCCGAAATGGACGGTATCGAACTGGCGCAGAAAGTGTCGGTCCTGGCTCCTGAAATGCGGGTCATGTTCATCACCGGATTTTCGGCGGTTACGCTGC
>DDFE01000110.1:2118-11031 GCA_002336985.1 Sphingomonadales bacterium UBA1936 | reverse complement strand
TCGATCAGCGGGCGGATCGCCGATGTCTGAGTCTGGACATAGTCGGTCCAGGTTGCTGTCGTGAAATGCTTGAAATCCAGCAACAGGCCGGGGTTCTGCTGCCCGGTCGCGCGCAATGGAACCTGGCCGAAATCGTTGTAGTGCTGGCTCCAATATTCGGTCGTCCAGCGGCGGTTGAGTTCGTCGATCGTGCCGTAGCGCTTTTCCAGAAATCGGTGCCATGCGGCGACGGATTCGTCATCGAACGACGGCGGCCCGATTTCATTGTCGATCTGCCAGCCGACGACCGCGGGATGGTGGCCGTAACGCCTGGCCATCTCAACGGCGATCGTCCGGCTGAATTCGCGATACCGCTGGCTGGCGAAGGAAAACTGTCGGCGCGCGCCGTGCCGAGCGCGTGTGCCGTCTTCGTCGATCCGCAGCACGTCCGGATATTTGCTCGTCATCCAGGCGGGAGGGGCGGCGGTCGGCGTTCCCAGCACGACCATCATGCCCTGCGCCTGGGCCGCAGAGATCGCGCGATCGAGCCATTCGAAGTCGAACCGGTTCTCCGCAGGCTGCATCCGGCTCCAGGCGAATTCGCCGATGCGTACTGTGTTGAAACCCGTCGCGCGCATCATGGCGAGGTCGGTTTGCCAGCGCGCTTCTGGCCATTGCTCTGGATACCAAGCGACTCCGACAGCGATTGCCGGCCTGTCGGGGAAAGCGGTGGCACGCTGCGGGAAAGGTGCGGACGGCTCCGCACTTGCCGTTGTAACGCTGCCCGTCATGACGACTGCCACAAGTGCCATCGAAAATGCGCGTATCGTCATCCACCCTCTCACTTATTGATCTTATGATATGCTTATATAGGTTTGCGTATCAAGGAGAGGATTGTTCGTCGGGAGCAGGCGGGTTGCCTGCAACGAGCATGAGCCGTTATGGTCGGGGGTAAGACGCCAACCCGATCGGAACATCCCGCGCCGGGCGATCGGAGGAAAAGAATGACGATGCAGTCGCGCCCCAATTTCAGCCGGTTTACGGATACGACACTTTCGAATGCCGACCAGGTCGCGCGTGCGATAGGCGGCGATATCCTGGCGGGCGTTTATCCCCCCGGGGCCAAATTACCTTCGGAAGCCGAGATGCTGGCTCGTTTCGGTGTTTCACGCACCGTTTTACGTGAAGCGTTCAAAACGCTGACCGCAAAAGGACTCATCGTGTCGCGCACGCGCGTAGGCACGGTCGTTCTCGATAACGCGTACTGGAATTTCTTCGACGCCGACATCCTGGCATGGAAAGTCGCACAGGGGTTCGATGCCAGTTTTGTCCGCGACGTGGCGGCGATCCGGATGGCGATCGAGCCTGCAGCGGCCGAGGCGGCTGCGGAGCATGCGACGGCAAAGGATATCGGCGAAATGCGCGCGTGTGTCGCGCGTATGTCCGAAGCGACCGGGAGCGCCAGCGACTTTGCCGACGCCGATCTCGATTTCCACAAGGCGATTGGCCAGGCGTCAGGCAACGTACTGATGCGTTCGCTCGCAGCCGTCATCGAAACCGCATTGCTCGCATCGTTCCGGCTGAGTTCGCCGGTGCGCGAGGCGGATGTCCATGATGAAAGTGTGCGCGGACATGCGAACATCGTCGATGCGATCGAGGCGGGCGACGGTGCCGCTGCAGGCCAAGCCATGCGGGCCATCATCACGCACGGGTTCGATCGCCTCGAACGTGCGACGCTGCCGCGGTCGCGAAAAGCGCAGAAATAGCGTTGCGGCGATAAATAATATTATTATAAGATGACGAAAATGGCGTGAGCCCTTGCGGCTCCGGTAATTTCGAGAGGGATGCTATGACGGGCTTGAAGTCGGCCGAGGTTTCGCGTCGCGAATTTGTGCATTGTGCGGCCTGCGCGACAGCGGCGACGTCGCTGGCCATTCCGGGCGCTGCGGTTGCCGCCGGCACGCCTGCACTGGCTGGTAAAGAGGCGATGCACGAATTCGCGTACGGCGCAGTCAAGCTGACCGGCGGACCGATCAAGCAACAGTTCGATCACATCCATGCGCACTATCTGGCACTCGACAACGACCGCGTACTCAAGGTGTTTCGCGAAAATGCCGGTTTGCCGGCGCCGGGTCCGAATATGGGCGGATGGTATGACCAGGACGGTTTCGTGCCCGGACTTACGCTCGGCCAGTACATCTCGGGCCTTGCGCGCCTCGGTGCGGCGACAGGCGACAAGCAATGCCATGACAAGGTCGCGGCGCTGGTTGACGGTTTCGGCAAGGCATTCGTCGCGGGGAGCAATCCCTATGCCGGTCCCAAGGCGCAGGCGCAGTGGGCGGCCTATGTGATGGACAAATATGTCGTCGGCATGATCGACGCCTATCGGTTGAGCGGGGTCGAGCAGGCCAAGACGCTGTTGCCCATCATCATCGAGAAATGTCGCCCCTACATCTCGCCGGTGTCGCGCGACCGTATCGGCAAGGTGAACCCGCCGTACGACGAAACCTATGTCATTTCGGAAAACCTGTTCCACGTCGCCGACATTACGGGTGACGAGAAGTACCGGCAGATGGCGATCCACTATCTGCTCGACAAGGAATGGTTCGATCCGCTGGCGGCGGGACAGGACGTGCTGCCCGAGAAGCACGCGTACAGCCACACGATCGCCCTGTCGTCGGGCGCGCAGGCTTACCTGCATCTCGGCAATGACAAGTACCGCAAGGCGCTGGTAAACGCGTGGAAGTATATGGAGCCGCAGCGCTTCGCATCGGGCGGCTGGGGCCCTGAAGAGCAGTTCGTGCATCTTCACCAAGGCAAGCTCGCGGCGAGTCTTAAGAGCAGCAAGGCGCATTTCGAAACGCCTTGCGGCGCTTTTGCCGACCTGAAACTGGCGCGCTACCTCGTGCGTTTCACTGGCGAGCCGCAATATGGCGACGGACTAGAGCGCACGCTGTACAACACGATGCTGGCGACGCGTCTACCCGATAGCGACGGCGGCTATCCCTATTATTCGGATTACGGTTCTGCTGGCGAGAAGCGCTATTACCACCAGAAATGGCCGTGCTGTTCGGGCACTCTGGTGCAGGGCGTCGCCGATTATGTGCTGAACGTCTATTTCCACGACGATAACAACCTGATGGTCAACATGTACACGCCGTCGGAAGTCACCTGGACACGCCCGGGCGGCTCGGTCGAGGTGGTGCAGGAAACCGGCTATCCGGCGACGGACACCGTGCGGCTCAAGGTGCGCAAGGCCGGCAATGGCCGCTTCGGCATGAAGCTTCGCATTCCTGCATGGAGCAGGGGTGCGACGCTGAGGGTCAATGGCGCTGAACAGCGGGTGACCCCGGGAACGCTCGCCACGGTGACGCGGACCTGGAAAGCGGGAGACACGGTCGAACTGACCATTCCGCAGCCGCTGCGCACGCTGCCTATCGACGACCAGAACCCGAACCTTGTCGCCGTTATGCGCGGACCTGTCATGTATGTTGGCATCAATCCTTGGGACGGTGTCGACCAGCAGGCTATCCCGCTGCCCGGCGCGCTCGAGCCGATG
Organism: Sphingomonadales bacterium UBA1936; assembly: GCA_002336985.1. Classification (GTDB taxonomy): domain Bacteria; phylum Pseudomonadota; class Alphaproteobacteria; order Sphingomonadales; family Sphingomonadaceae; genus Sphingomonas_O. The sequence continues at coordinate 7,493 of DDFE01000110.1, read as the reverse complement.
CCGAACAGCGATGTGGCCTACCGAGCAAAGGTCGGCGACCGGAACCTCGTGTTCATCCCGTATTTCAACGTCGATACCGAGCGGTCTGCGACTTATTTCAAGACCGCCTGATGCGGCGGTTCGAGGGCAAGTGCCTGGTGATCAGCGGCGGCAACAAGGGCATCGGCCTCGCCATCGCCGATCGCTTTGCGAGCGAAGGTGCCAATGTCGTGATCGGCGCGATCGAGACCGATCAGTCGGCCGCAACGAATGCACTTGCCCGGCATGACGTTGGCGTCGTCACTCAGCAATGCGATGTGACCAAGGCCAGTGATGTGCGTGCGCTGTATGATGCCGCCGAGCAGTTCGGCGGCGTCGATGTCGCCGTCCAGAACGCGGGTGTCATCACGATCGCCAAGGTCGAGAATCTGACCGAGCGGGAGTGGGACCTGAACTTGTCGGTCAACACCAAGGGCGCGTTCCTCTGCTGTCAGGAAGCGATCCGACGGCTACGCGCGAAAAACAAGCCAGGACGGCTTATCAATACCGCATCCGGCCAGGCGCGCGACGGGTTCATCTACACTCCACACTATGCGGCGTCGAAGTTTGGCGTGGTCGGTTTGACTCAAAGTCTTGCCAAGGAAGTCGCGGCCCAAGGCATCACGGTCAACGCGATTTGCCCCGGGATCATCCACACCGACATGTGGGATTACAACGACCGCGAGTGGGGCAGGCTGATGGGCGATTACGCCCCCGGCGAACTGATGGCCGAATGGGTCGAAGGCATTCCGATGAAACGCGCAGGGAAGGGCGGCGACGTCGCATCGCTCGTCGCCTTTCTCGCCAGCGACGATGCAAGCTATATCACCGGCCAGACGATCAATGTCGATGGCGGGTTGATCATGTCCTGATGGGGATTTCTGTGACCGAACCGCGCATCTACGCCACTTACTGGATCGAAACCGCCTTCCCGCTTCAGCAGGCGGCGGCAACGATGGCGGGCGAGCAATCGACCGGCACCTTCGTCCGGGTACCCGGAGAGACCGACGAATTGCGCGAGGCGCATGCTGCGCGGGTCGAGGAACTGACCGAGTTGGGCGAAGTGGCTGCGCCGTCGCTTCCAGGATCAGGGCCGCCGAAATCGGGCGATACGACCCGCCGTGCGGCGCGCGTTGTCCTGTCCTGGCCGATATCGAACATGGGGCTGTCGCTTCCCAATCTGCTCGCGACGATCAACGGTAACCTGAGCGAGTTGAAGGCGTTCTCGGGCCTTCGTCTGCTCGACGTGAAACTGCCGCCCGAATTCCTCACCAGATATCAGGGGCCGCAGTTTGCGGTCGAGGGGACGCGAAAGCTGGCCGGTGTCTACGGCCGCCCGATCATCGGCACGATCATCAAGCCGAGTGTCGGTCTTTCGCCCGAGGCCACAGCCGAGCAGGTGCGCGGGCTGGTGGAAGCTGGCATCGATTTCATCAAGGATGACGAACTTCAGGCCGACGGGCCTCATTGCCCATTCGACGCGCGTATCTCAGCCGTGATGCGCGTGATCAACGATCATGCCGATAAGACCGGCAAGAAAGTGATGTTCGCGGCCAACCTGACCGGCGAGATCGACGAGATGCTCGCCCGCCACGACCATGTAATGGCCGAAGGTGGCACTTGCATCATGGCGAGTATGAACTCGATCGGCCTGCCAGCGATGAAGGTGCTGCGTGCGCATAGCCAACTGCCGATCCATGGCCACCGCAACGGCTGGGGCATGCTTGGCCGCTCGCCCGCAATCGGCATGAGCTATGTCGCATTCCAGAAACTGTGGCGCCTCGCGGGGATCGACCACACGCACGTGAACGGCATCGACAACAAGTTCTGCGAGACGAACGAGAGCGTGATCGCCTCTGCACGCGAGTGCCTGACACCGATGTTCGATCCGCCGAACAAGGGGTGTGAGATCATGCCCGTGTTCTCCTCGGGCCAATCGGCGCGGCAGGCAGCGCCGACGTTTGCCGCACTCGGATCGGTCGATTGCATGTTTGCTGCAGGCGGCGGGATCATGGCGCACCCGGGCGGCCCGGCCGCAGGCGTGGTTGCCCTGCGCCAGGCATGGGATGCTGCGGTAGCGGGAGTTCCCGTGGAACAGGCCGCAAAGGATGCGCCTGAACTGAAGGCTGCGCTCGGGGCCTTTGGCGGGTGAGCCTGCTTTACGCATTCTACGGCGACGATTTTACGGGTTCGACCGACGCGCTGGAGCAGCTTGCGGAAGGTGGCGTCCCGGCGGTGCTATTTCTTCGCACACCCGATGCTGCACTCCGAGCGCGGTTTCGGGACGTCCGTGCGATCGGCATCGCGGGCGACAGCCGTAGCCGGTCGCCCGAATGGATGAATGCACATTTGCCTGCGGCCTATGCTGCGCTCGGCGATGCGGCGATCGTGCATTACAAGACCTGCTCGACCTTCGACAGTAGCCCGCAAACCGGGTCGATCGGCCGCGCGATCGATCTGGGCATCGCAAGCTTCGGCGGACCAGCCGCGATCGTCGTCGGGGCGCCGCACCTGAGGCGCTATGTCGCGTTCGGCAATCTGTTCGCGGCAGCGGGGGAATCCGTTTTTCGCATCGACCGCCACCCGACCATGTCGCGTCATCCTGTCACGCCGATGCACGAGGCAGACCTGATCCGACACCTTGCGAACCAGACCAGTGCAAATATTACCCTTATTTCTCTGGAAGACATCCATGCCGGGCGGGCAGGGGCGGTCTTCGATCGGGCGCAGACCGGTGCTGCGCTGTTCGATGGAATTACGATGGGCGATCTTGCCGTGGCGGGAGCGGTCCTGCACTCGCGGGCGGTGCGCTTTGCCGCTGGAAGTTCCGGCGTGACGCGCGCGTTGGTAATCACATGGCAGGCAGAGGGGCAGATCGAGAAGCGCACGGTCGACGTGCGGGCGTCGGAAGTGGATCGCTTACTGGTGGTCAGCGGCAGCTGCTCGCCGGCGACCGCACGCCAGATCGAACGCGGCGTCGGCGAAGGATATTTGCCCGCGAAGGCGGATGTCGGCGCTCTGCTGCGCGGTGAAACTGCCGAAGAAGCCCGGCTAGTCGATACGGCGATCTCGGCACTCGGCGCGGGAGGGCGAAGCGTCATCCATTCAGCCGAGGGGCCGCTCGGAGATGCTGCGCCCGCAGCGGGCGACAAGCTGGGCGCGGCGCTTGGCCGCGTGACCGCACAAATAGTCCGGCAAACGGGGATCAAACGCCTGCTGTTCGCGGGCGGCGACACATCCAGCCATGGCGTCGCACAACTGGGGATCGATGCCTTGACCTGGGCCGCACCGATCGAGACCGGCGCTCCGCTGGTTCGCGCGAATGCTGAAGACCCCGCGTTCGATGGACTCGAACTCGTTCTGAAGGGCGGGCAAATGGGCGGCGATGATTTCTTCGAGACGGTTCGCCGCGGCGGTTAGCGTTTCTGTTTCTGTAGCACGGCAACGCCTTCCGCTGCCAGTGTGACATTGCCGACACGCTTGTCCGTCAGCACGTCGGTCATTGTTTCGGGCAGTGCGACCGTCCGTGCCTCGCGGCTATGGTTCACCAATATGACGAGCGAACGCCCGCTGCCCTCGCGCGTCATCAGTTCGACGTCCGCGGGTACGGCAAAGTCGCGCGCGATATCGGCACCCTTGAGCGCTGAATCGATCAGTCCCTTCATCACGGCATCATCGACCAGCGCACCGATGTAAGTGATGCGGCCTTTGCCGATTTTTCGCGTGATCGCAGCCGGCTTGCCGTCGAGCCAGCCGTTCGCCTTGCCATAAGTGAGCAACGTTTCGACATCGGAAGCCTGTGCCGACAATTGTTCAGCCCATATCGTCGCTTTGCCATTGCCGACCGAAACCGGTTCATCGAGCGCGTAGAATTGTTCCACCTGACCGCCGAGCAGTTCGGCCAGCGGCCCCGGCTGGCGCTTGGTGTCGAGCCGGTTGAATTCGTCCTTCATTCCCGACCGCGGCCCGAGGACCAGGTGCCCGCCGCCGCGTACATAATCCGCAAGGCGTTTTGCCATCGCGTCGGGGATTACATTGAGGCTGGGCGCCACAACCAACTTGTAGCGATCGAGCGGTGCTGCGGCCGCTTCGACGATGTCGACCGCACCGAGTGCGTCCTTGAGCGGCTGGTAATAGTCGAGCAGCACCTCGATCTGATCGTAATCCTTGTGGTGGAGCTGGAAATCGATTGCCCAGCGGCTCGGATAATCCTGCAGGATCGCAACAGGCGAGATCGGCGTCGTTCCCGCCAGGACCGCGGAAGCCTTGGCGAAATCGCGGCCGATCTGCTGGACTTCACCATATATGGGGAGGGGCTTTCCGTCAGGGCCGACGACCGATCCATGCATCGTCTCCTGCCCATTCAACGCGTTACGCCACTGCCAGTAGAGAACGGCATCCGCACCATGGCCGATCGCCTGCCAGGCAAGCGCGCGTGTTTCGCCNNNNCGCACCAGGTCGTGGGTCGCACCGGCGCGATAGGGCTTCAGATGACCCATGCCGACATATTCGTCCCAGGACGTCACATCCAGGTCGCGGTTCATCTCGTACCGGTCGAAGCGATTGGCCCAGCCGAGGCCGCCGAAGTTGATCGTGATGAACTGCTTGTCGCCAACGACTGCACGGACCGCATCGATCTGGTTCTTGTGAAACGCGCGCCATTGCGACGTGATGAAGCGTTTGAGTTCCAGCATCCAGCCGGGATTGGCCTTGTCGTTGTTGAACGGCACCTGATCCCAGGCGGTGTAAGTCTGCGACCAATAGGCCGTGGTCCATGCTTCGTTGAGCTTGTCGAGCGTACCATAGCGCTCCTTGAGCCAGGCAATCCATGCGGCGCGAGCCTCCGGATCATAGCTTTCGTCCGTCGGCTCGTTGCCGATCTGCCAGCCGATGACATTGGGTTCGTTCTTCAGCGCGCGCGCCATCTGGGTCACGACATCACGAGCGAATACGCGATAGCGGGCCGATGAGATCGAGAACTGGCGACGGCCCCCGTGGCCCAGCTTCTTGCCGGTGCCGTCGATCTGCAGCGTATCGGGGTATTTCTGCGTCATCCAGGCCGGTGGCGTATCGGTCGGCGTGCCGACCACGACCTTGATGTCGTATTTTGCGGCAAGGCGAACGGCGCGGATGAGCCAGTCCATGTCGTACTTACCCTCGGTCGGCTCCATGCGGCTCCACGCATATTCGCCGATGCGCACGACGTTGGCGCCGTGCTCCTTCATCAGGCGCAGGTCCTGGTCCCAGGCGCTTTCTGGCCATTGTTCCGGATACCATGCCGAACCGAGCCACAGTTTTTGATGCGCCACGGCGGCTGCAGCCGGTGAGGCCATGGTGTTCTGAGCGAGGCCAGGTGC
>DDFE01000110.1:0-2007 GCA_002336985.1 Sphingomonadales bacterium UBA1936 | reverse complement strand
TCCTTCAGGTGGTGCATCTGCTGCGCGCCCGGCGCATTCACCGAGTCCTGCCAGGACAGCGCAGGCCAATAGGCATTGGCGACCCCGCCGCGTGTGAAGAACTGCATCACGCTATTTTCGCCATAGGTATGGCCGAATGCACCGGCCAGAACCGACCACCAGGCATAACGGCGCACATCAGCTGCCTGCCATCGCGGCTCGGGCACCATATCTAGGCCATGCGGAATGTTCTCATAGCTAGGCTCGCCGTCGATGGTTGGCTTGGCGGGCGTTCGTGACAGGTCATCGACAGTGTAGACCCAATTGTCCTCGCCGCGCGCGAACAGCATCGTGTCCTGCGCGTAGTCCATGTGCCCCGACTGATACATGTTGAAGTCGAGCCAGGACGCCTTGTGGAAGAACCACGATGAACTCGCCCGTCCGGCAGGATGATAGGTCATCAGGTGGTTATGATCGATCGATTTGATCGTCGAGCCGAGCGCATCCCAGGTCTTCAGCGCCAGTTCCGCATAGCGGTCGCCCCCGTTGAGCCAGACGATGTTGGGTTTGTCCTTGTAGCGTTCGGCGATGAAGCGGCCGATGACCGGCGCGGTGTCGGGGTTGAGCAGGCGATAGTCCTGCAGATTTCCCCAGACCGGCACCAACGCCAGATACAGTCCGTGCGCAGCTGCGCGGTCGATCACCCAGTCGAGATGGTCCCAATAATCATATTCACCGGGCTTGGCCGGATCATTGCCGGGCGTGACGCGCGGACGTGTCAGGTCGCCGTCGACGAGAGCCGGACCCGCAATCGGGCTGGCCATCTGCGGCTGGTGCAGCACCATTACCTGGATGACATTGTATCCTTGGCGCTCGCGCGTTGCGAAGTAGCGTTCGGTCTCTTCGCGGTTGAGTTTGCCGAGCAGCAGCCAGCCGGTGTCGCCCAGCCAAAAAAACGGTTTTCCCCCAGCTTCGAGGTAGCGCCCATTGGCCGACACGGTCAGGCGCGGCGTGCGTTCCTGCGCGTGTGCCGGAGCCAACGCGCCGAGGAGCGCTAGACTGGCAACGGCGCCCCTCAGCCAACGCATTCCGTTCCTCCCCCTCTCCAAAATGCCGTCAGGCAGCGGTTGGTGGCGCCTTGTGGTCAAAGCCCTTCGTGCAATCGATGAACGCGAAGATTACTGCCGCGATCAGCACCATCGCCGCGACGCCCTGCAGCGGCAGGTTGTAGTTGCCCGTAGCGGCGACGACGTATCCGAACGCGACCGAGCAGACGAAGCCGCCGAGATTGCCCGCGGTGTTCATCACGCCGCTGGCCGTCCCGCCGAACCGGCCGCCGATCGCCATGCACATCGCCCAGGCGGCAGGCAGCATCAGGTCCATGATCATGAAAGCCATGCCGGCAAGCACGACGACAGCGATCTTGCCGGTGACAAGGCTCATCGCGATCAGCAGGACCGCAGTCAGCGTCAGGCAGATGCTCGCGATCAGGCGATAGGCGTTTCGGATGCCGATGCGTTCGGACAGCCGGTCGCACAGCATGCCGCCAGCCAGGTTGCCGACGATGCCGAGCAGGAACGGGATCGATCCGTAAAGGCCCATTTCCTCGACAGTGAATCCGGCTCCCTTGACCATCCAGGTCGGAAACCAGCCAAAGAAGAACCAGCTTCCGAACGCGTAGAAAAGGTAAGCGACCGCAATCAGCCAGAGTTGCGGCAGGCCCAGGAGTTTCTTCCAGGGCGTGCCCGCATGGCTGCTGGTGTCTTCGCCGATCTCGATCACTTCCTCCGAGGTGATCCCGGGCTGGTCGGCGGGCCGATCACGGAACCATTGCCGCCAGAAAATTACCCAGACGAAGCCCAAGGCGCCGAGGACGATGAACACGCCGCGCCAGCCGAGATAGGCGTTGGCGGGGACCAGCAACAATGGGGCGAGAGCGCCCCCGAACCGGCTCGCTGCCCAGATCACGCCCTGTCCGCGCGCACGTTCGCGCGCGGGAAGCCAGCGATACAGGACGCCGGTCATATT
>DDFE01000002.1:12872-16831 GCA_002336985.1 Sphingomonadales bacterium UBA1936 | reverse complement strand
GACAGCGACCCCGAGGTCACCGGTTCCTGGATATGATTGACCTTGCGCCGGAACTCCGTCTGGACGCTGCCGGGCAGCGTGAAGAACCGGTCGATACCCTCTTCGCTCGTGTTGTCGTTCTTGACACCGACTGATGCGTTGAAGGTCGATTTGCCGCGCTTGAGCAGAACCGACGCCGATCCCTGGGGAAGGAACTTGCCGGTGAATTCGCGGCGCACCGCCCCTTCGAACGTACCGGACAAACCGGTGGTCGTCGTCAGGACGACATTCAGCACTTGCGACACCTGGGAGTATTCAGCGCCGAACAGGCTGCCAGCACCGACCTCGATCCGCGCCACGCGGCTAGCGGGAATGCGCGCGAGGATGGTGTCGAGCGTATCGCTTTTCGAACTCGGGCGCTCGCCGTTGATGACGACATTGCCGGCCGCCTGGCTCAATCCCCGGACCTCGGTATCGCCCGTGTCGAGCCGGAAGCCCGGCGTACGCTGCACGATCTGCAGCGCGTTCGACGGCGCGTAGGTCGTGTAGAACGCCGCGCTGTAAACCAGCCGGCCGGTCGCATCCGCGGTCTGCGCCACTGCAGGGCAGGCCGCCAGCGCAGCAGTTCCGAGAAGGACCGCGCCCAGCAGGCGCAGTCGCCTCTTCTTATGCCACGTCGTCATGAAGTTCCCTCCCAAGGCCATGTTCTAGTTCAGGTAAGTGCCGTGGATGCGCATGGCGACCAGCCGGTCCGGATCGGGCCGTGCGCCACTCCGCTGCGCCCGCTGGGCGAATGCGGGTGAAACGCCATGAATGCTCATGGCGATCAATTGCTGCGGCGTCAGGTCGCGATAACCGAGTTTCGCATAGGCCTCGACATCGCCCGGCGAGACGCCGTGGATGCGCATCGCGATCAGCTGGTCCGCCGACACGCGCATCAGGGACGGGCTGGCGCGGCCGAGTGCGCGGATCCAGTCGAGTTTCACGTCATGGATGCGCAGGGTCACCAGCTTGTCGAGCGACCCCACCCGGTAACCGGCATCGGCAAACGATTGCACATAGGCGGGCGTCACGCTGAATATGCCTGCCGCAATCAGTTGGTCGATCGTCGGACGCGCATAGTCATAGCGCGCCAGTGTTTCGAGCAGTTTCAGATCGGCCCGGTGGAGCGCCAGCTGCAGCGATTGCCGCTCGGTCGGTGCCGCAATACCGCGCGCGGCGAGGCCCTTTGCGAACGCCGGATCGGCGGCGAATGCACAGGTGCCCGTGCCGCGCCGGCCATCGTACAGGCCCGAACAGTCGAGCGTTCCGGCAGGACGCCGGACAGCGAAGCGGCGGCGATCGCCGGTACCGGCATCCAGCCCTTCCAGTTCGGCGCGGCTGAGCGTCGATGTCGTTGTGCTGTTGTTGCCGCGTTCNNCGAACCGCGATCGTCAGCTGCACTTCGGCATCGGTGCGGGCCGGTGCGACCGTCCATTCGATCGGCATCGCGACCGCCGGTACTTGCGACACATAGGTACCGGCCAGAAAGGCAAGCGCAAGGAAGGTGAAACGCATGTCATGTTCCTTTGTAGTGAAGGCGTGCGCCGTCGTCCGGCTTTCGACGAAAGCCAGTGACAGGGTGACGAACGTCGGGTCGGGTTAGTTCAGGACGTTGGGCGGGTTGGCGATGACCGGCGGTCGCGGAGCCACCGGCGGCTTGGGCGGCTGCCGGACATCCCCGTCGAAACCGGTGAGTTTCATCTCGATCAGCTCGCTGGCGTTGGGCCGGAAGCCCCACCGGCTTTTCACGCGGCGGATGAAATCTCCGTTCACGCCGTGGATACGCATCGCCGTGATCTGCCCTGCCGAAAGCCGCGGGTAGCCAGCGGCCGCAAGTTCGCGGACATAGGCGGGCGTCACACCCTGCACGGCCATGGACATCATGCTGCCGAACGACTGGTCACGATAACCCAGCGCNNGCCGTAATAGCGCGAACGGGGGAAGGCGCGACGGGAGCAACAGGAGCCACGGGTGCCGAGCGCGCCGTCAATGCCGCCAGCGGTGCGCCAAGCGCCATGCCGACCGCGATACAGGCAAGGCTCCAGCCCAACCGTGCCGGAGTGCGCACCGTCGACACATCGAGCACGCGGCGCACGCGATCGCCGAGCGACGCCTTGCTGGGCGCGACGCCATTTGCCGCTAGCAACAGCCCCCGGCTTTCATGCCGCGCTGCACTGACCAGCAGTTGCGCATAGTCGGTGCCGCTCACATCGCTGCGCAGGACGGCGTCGTCGGCAGCCTCTTCGCGCAACTGGTGACAGCGGCGCGCCAGCATCCAGACGAACGGGTTGAACCACAGGAGCGCCGTCGCGACGCGGGCGAGCAACAGCTTCATCCAGTCGAACCGCGCGACGTGCGCCAGTTCGTGCGCGATGATCGCCTCGGCATCGTCACGCCCGGTCGAGGCGGACTCGCCGACCAGAATCGTCGGGCGGAACAGGCCCCAGCTGACCGGTGACACGAGTTCCGGACTGACGAGCAATGCCGCGCCGTTCTTGAACCCCATTCGTCGTTGCGCATGGGCGAGCGCCGCCAGCCAGGGCTCGTCGATCAGTACTGTCGACCTGCGGCGTAGGGCGAACAGCCGCAACACGGCGATGATCGTGACGCCGAGCAGGATTGCCGCGGGGATGGCATAGGCAAACCCTGCCAAAGCCTCCGTATTGAATGCCGGTGCCGTTTCGATCGGCGCTGCCGATGTCGCATGTACGATTGCCGGGGCGGATGCGGCTGCCTTAACGGGCGCGTCCGACACCGGCATTTCCGGCGCCACGTACCAGCGCGGCAGGAGTTCGCCTGCCAACGGCAGAACCAGCGCAGCAGCCAGCCCGAAATGGGCGAGCCAAGACCGTTCGGAGGCCGACCTGAAGCGCAGGATATCGAGCAGGAAGACGACGACGCCCGCCGTGACGACGGACTTGATCGCAAGCTCGAGGGCGATCGCAAGGGTCATGACTGCTTCTCCTGCCGGGCCTGGGCAATCAGTGCTTCCAGCGCGTCGAGTTCGGGATCGCTCAGCTTTTCCGACATGCCGAGCAATGCGGTCGCCGCCCCCACGGGCGAACCGCCGAAGAACGTGCGGACCACTTGCGACAGGGCGGACTTCTTGGCCGCCGCTTCGGTCACCGCTGGCGCATAGACAAAACCGCGATCCGACGTTTCGCGCCGGACCATCTTCTTGACCTCGAGCCGCGTCAGCATAGCGCGCACCGCCGATGGCGAAAGCTGGTCGGGCAAGGCATCGCATACCTCCGCAACCGTCGCAGGGCCGCGGGTATAGAGCAGGTCGACGATCTGCCGTTCGCGGGGGGGAAGCTTGTCCAACATCGAATCACCTTTTCGCTACATTTGTAGCTAGACTACATTTGTAGCGCACGCAAGCGCCGTTTGTTACTGTTGTCACCGGCCCCTCGAAAAGGCAGGGAAACCGCCATGACGGATACGACGCGGAGACAGATATTGGCGACCGGTGCAATGGCCGTGGCTGCAACGGCATCGCAGGCGAGCCCGGCGCGCAAGGGCGATCACCTCGCGATCCCGGCGCCCGACGTCGTTACCCTACCTATCGTCGGCAGCGACAAGCGTTTCCCCGTGCGCCGCATCTATTGCGTCGGCCGCAATTATCTCGCCCATGTCGTCGAACTGAACAACAACACCGCAGAGCCGCCGTTCTTTTTTCAGAAGCAGCGCGACATGATCGTCCAGCCCGGCGGCAAAGTGCGCTACCCCGCCCTGACCGCCGATTTCGAATATGAGACCGAACTGGTCGTCGCGATGAAGTCGGGCGGGATGGACATCGATCGCGAGGCCGCGAACGTGCATATCTTCGGATATGCCGTCGGCTTCGACATGACCCGCCGCGACCGGCAGGCCGACATGAAGCGGATGCAGAAACCGTGGGAGATCGGCAAGTCGTTCGAGGACAGCGCGCCCTGTGG
>DDFE01000002.1:0-12843 GCA_002336985.1 Sphingomonadales bacterium UBA1936 | reverse complement strand
GGCGACCTCATCTATACCGGAACGCCGGAGGGCGTCGGGCCGGTAAAGCGCGGCGACCGGATGCAAGGCACGGTCGACGGGCTATCGACGCTGGTCGTCGATATTGTGTGACCCCGGACATCGGTCGCTGCGGCCCCGGATGACGAAAGCCGCGCGAAGATGATCCCCGCTTTTCTGATCGTCGCGGCGTCGCTGTTCACGTCGATCCTGTCCGGCATTTTCGGCATGGCCGGCGGGCTGGTCCTGATGGGCGTGTTCGCATGGCTGATGCCGGTCACGATGGCGCTGGCGTTGCACGGCATGATCCAGTTCGCGTCGAACATGTGGCGCGTCATCCTGCATCGCGGCCATGTAAAATGGCGTGTGCTGGGGTTCTTTGCCATCGGTGCGATCGTCGCGGTCGCAACCTTCTCGCTCGTCGTGTTCAACCCCACCAAGCTCTACGTCTTCCTGGGTCTTGGACTGATGCCCGTGCTGGTCTGGCTGCCCGAGCGCTGGATGCGCCTCGATGCGTCGAACCCGGTGCACGCCCTGACGGGCGGGTTCGTTTCGACCGGCCTGTCGCTTGTTTCGGGTGTATCAGGGCCGGTGACCGACCTGCTGTTCGTACGGACCGAATTGACCCGGCATCAGGTCGTGGCGACAAAGGCCGTGATGCAGGCCATGGGGCATGCCTCCAAGGTCCTGGTTTACGGCGGCGTGCTGCTGAGCGCATCGGGCCGCGCCAGCGTCCCGATGGCTGTCACGGCGGCCGCGATTTTCGCGTCGATGATCGGAATCGTCATCGGCGGACGCATCCTCGACCGGATGAGCAACGCCCATTTCCGCACCGGCCGCCGCTGGATCGTGACACTGGTCGGCGCAAGCTTTCTGGTGCAGGCCGCCCAAATCGTTTTGTCATGACGAACAACGAGGATCTGTAATGCCCGGACCGCTGGATGGCCTGAAAGTTCTCGAACTCGCGCGTATTCTCGCAGGCCCCTGGGCAGGGCAAACATTGGCCGACCTGGGGGCGGATGTCGTCAAAGTGGAAAGTCCCGAGGGTGATGACACCCGCGCCTGGGGTCCGCCGTTCGTGCCCGCAGCCGACGGGGGCGATCTGTCCGCCGCGTATTTTCATTCGTGCAACCGCGGGAAACGGTCGGTGGTAGCCGACTTCACGACGCCCGAGGGGCGTACGCTGGTCGAACGTCTGGCGGCGTCCGCCGACATCCTTATCGAGAATTTCAAGGTCGGCGGACTGGCGAAATACGGCCTGGATTATGCTTCGCTGTCGAAAATCAATCCGCGTCTCATCTATGCCTCGATAACCGGTTTCGGACAGGACGGCCCTTACGCGGCACGCGCGGGGTATGATTTCCTGATCCAGGGCATGGCCGGCGCGATGTCGATCACCGGCGATCCGCAGGGGCAACCGACAAAGGCCGGTTTCGCCATCGCCGACCTGTTCTCCGGACTTTATGCGACGATCGGCATCCTGGCCGCGGTGCGGCGCCGTGATGAAACAGGGCAAGGCGCACAGATCGACTGCGCCCTGATGGACAGCCAGATCGGCGTTCTGGCGAACCAGGCGATGAACTATCTCGTCTCAGGCATGGTTCCCCAACGTCTCGGCAATGCGCATCCCAACATCGTCCCCTATGAAGTTTTCCCCGTTCGCGACGGCCATGTCATCATCGCTACGGGGAATGACGGCCAGTACCGCAGGCTCTGTACGGCCCTTGGCGACGAGGCCCTCGGTGCCGACCCGAAATTCGCGAACAATGCCCTGCGCGTCGAAAACCGCATCGACCTGATCGCCAAGATTACCGCACTGACGCTGACGTTCGATCGGGAAGACCTGCTTTCACGGCTCGAGCCGGCGTCGGTACCCGCAGGTCCCATCAATACGATCGCCGATGTGTTCGACGATCCCCAGGTGCAGCATCGAGGGATGCGGATCGACCTGCTCTCGCCCGATGCCGCTGCCGGATTGATCCCCGGCGTACCCACGCCCCTGATGATCGACGGCGAGCGGCCGGTACATCCCCGCCCCGCCCCGCGCGTCGGCCAGCATGTCGACGATGTTCTCGCCGACCCTCGCTGGATCAGCTCCTGATCGCGCTGCTGGCTGTCGATCACGGTCGAAGGACTCTTTGCCCCAAGGGAATGGCGATTGCGCAAGCAATAAAGTTGCGCGACAATATTCCAAACCATCCCCGGGAGAAGAAATTCATGCGCGCCGCCCTTGCCCTTCTGCTGCTGTCCGCAGCGCCCATAGTCCATGCCGCAACCACCGCTCCCGCACCGGTTGCTCAGGCGGGGCCACAGGACGTCGCGCTGCTACAATTCCTGGACAAGGCGTTCGACGAGCAGATCGCGCTCAGCCCGGAAAGCCAGACGCAGCTGGGCCTCAAGACGAACAACGACAAGCTCGACGACTATACCGACGCTGCCGCCGTCAAGGCGCGCGACCTTGCCGAGCGCCAGCTGAAAGACATGCACGCCCGCTTCAAGCCCGACCAGCTGGGCGAAGGCGCGCGCATTTCGTATCGCCTGTTCGAATATGAGGTGCAGCGCGGGCGTGAATCGTTCCAGTTTCGCGACCTGAAATTCCCGGTAGCGACGACCGGCAGCCCGGCGGGGGAAATCCCCGTCCTGCTGATCAACAACCACAAGGTAGACAGCGTCGCCGACGCGCAGGCCTATATCGCGCGGCTGCGCGATACCGACCGGGTGATGACCGAGGTTGCCGCGACGATGCGGCGGCAGGCGTCGAAGGATATCATTCCCAACAAGGTCAACTTCGCACCTGCGCGAAACGATGCCAAGAAAGTGATCACCGGCGCGCCGTTCGATAGCGGCGCGGATTCGACCCTGCTGGCGGACTTTTCGAAAAAGGTCGCGGCGCTGAACGCCCCGGCGGACGTAAAGGCGAAGCTGTTGGCCGATGCTCGCGCCGCGCTGACCGGACCGTTCCTGCACGGCTACCAGACGTTGATCGCGGCGATCGACGAGATCGAGCCCAANNTCGACGACGACGAACCTGACCGCCGACCAGATCCACCAGACCGGCTTGGCGCAAGTCGCGGCGATCCGGCAGGAAATGGAGGCGATCAAGAAAGAGGTCGGCTTCACCGGAACGCTCGAGCAGTTCTTCGACCACATCCGCACCGATCCGCAGTTCAAATATCCGAATACCGAGGCAGGCCGTGAACAGTATCTCGGCGATGCGCGCGCGGTGATTGCGTCGGTCATGGCTGGTGCGCCGAAGTTCTTCAGCGTCCTGCCCAAGGCACCGCTGGAGGTACGCGCGGTCGAGAAATGGCGCGAAGGAACGGCGTCCACCGCTTTCTACAATCCGCCGTCGGCCGACGGGACGCGGCCGGGCATATATTACGTCAACCTGGTCGATATGAACCAGACCCAGAAGGTTCAGGTCGCGGCGATCGCCAGCCATGAAGGTGCACCCGGCCACCATTTCCAGATCGCGCGGCAGCAGGAACTGGCCGGCGTTCCCAAGTTCCGCAAGTTCGGCGGCTATGGCGCGTACATGGAAGGCTGGGGATTGTATTCCGAGCGGCTGGCGAACGAGATGGGCGTGTACAAGACGCCCTATGACCGGTTCGGCATGCTGTCGCTGCAAGTGTGGCGTGCGATCCGGCTGGTGCTCGACACGGGCATCCATTCGAAGAAATGGACCCGCGAACAGGCGATTGCGTACTTCAAGGCCAATTCGTCGGTATCGGACACCGACATCGCGCGTGAAGTAGACCGCTATTTCAACTGGCCCGGCCAAGCGACGAGCTACATGGTCGGCCAGTTGAAGATCGTCGAACTGCGCAAGCGTGCCGAGGCGGCGCTGGGTCCGAAATTCGACATCAGCGATTTCCACGAAGCGGTGCTAAGCCAAGGCGCACTGCCGCTCGACGTGCTCGAGGAGCAGGTTGATCGATATATCGCGGCGAAGAAGAACGCCGGATAACAAGAAGGTCCTCTGGATTATGCGGCGGCGCGGCCGGCCCGCTTGGGTCGGCCGCGCGCCACGACATAATCCAATTTACAGCTTAGAATTTTATCGAAGCTTGCACATAACCCAGCCGGCCTATCGGCGAGTAGGTTGAGACATCGGCCGTGTTATCCGTGTATGCTGCGCTCGGCGTGAAAACATTGGTCGAGATCGGAGGCATCCGGTCGAACACGTTGTTCACACCGACAGCGATCGAAAGGCCCTTTGCTATGCCGCTCAGGTCGCGCATCGTGTATCCGAGCCGCAGATCGAAGGTTGTATAGGGCTTGATCTTACCCACGAACGACGTTGGAACTGCCCTCGCCGCGTTGGTTTCGAAGGTCACGCCGCCGACCCCGAGATCATCGACCCCCGAGATATAGGTGTTGCCGATCGTCAGGTCGAAGCCGTGGTAGGTCCAGTTGACCTGGCTGTAGGCGCGGAACTTCGGCAGCGTTCCCTGCACACCGGTGCCGCCGTTCGTCGCGGTCCCGGCATATTCATAGAATGGCTGGCTGGGCAGGACCTGGAACTTGTAGCTCAGGAACATGGCCATGGTTGAGCTGAAGTTGAACGTGCCCATTGTGTCGGTCGGCAGGGTATAATCGATCGACGCATTCAACGTTTCGACCCGGATGCCGCCCAGATTGGTGAACCGGTCGATCGCATAGACATTGTTATAGTTGTTGGGATCCGCCGCCAGATAGGCGCGCAGATCGCCCGGGTTGGTGAAGGGTGTCGCACCCGGCAGCCCCGGGAAATTGCCCTTGGCGATGTTCCCGGAGAAAATCGAGGCAGCGCCGTTCTGGTTCACATCCAGGAAGATGTTGCTGAACCCGATACCACCCGGCAGGCCGTCTTCCTTCACGTAGGAATAGTCGAGCGCGAGTTTCAGGCCCGGCACGAACCACGGCTTCAGGCGCACGCCGATCGAATAGGAGTCCGCTTTTGCGGGTCCCAGGTTCGGATTGACGCCATCCTGCACCGGCGTGAGACCGGCGGGGAGCCCCGGAAAAGCCGCGGGCACGATACCGGGGCCCGCCAGCCGGTTATTGACGGGACCAAACTTCTGATAAAGCGGCGGCGCGGTGAACGATTTGGCGAAGCTGCCGCGGAAGGTCAGCGTGTCGTTGTCGAACACCTTCCAGAAGAAGCCGATCTTCGGCACGGTGGACTCACCTGCGTCGCTGTAGTTTTCGTAACGGACGGCGCCGATCAGATCGAACTTGGCAAAGCCCGGGATCACCAGGTCGCCGCCGAAAATCGGGATGCGTCCTTCAATATAGGCCGCCTTGATATTCCGGCTCGCGTTCCCGACCGAGCCCGGGGTCGACGAGGTACAGGCGACCGGAAGAGGATCTGCCTGTTGACCGCCGGTCCAGGTCGATGTGTTGGTGCCCAATACACCGCCCGTGTTGCAGTAATTCAGGTTGGTGTGGACATATCCGTTTTCGTCCGGCTCTCCGGTCAGCGATTCCGTGCGATAGGCACCGCCGAATGCAACCTCGATCGCGCCCGCAGGCAATTCGAACAGCTTGCCGCGCAGCGCCGCATCGAACGAGTCGAGCTTGCTCGTGGCGCGGATCCGTTCCGTACCGAAAATCGCAGCGAGGGTCGCGGCAGGGACAGTGCCTGAACGAGCCAACGCATCGAGCGCGGGTACGACGACCATCGGCGATGTTAGTGAAAAGCCCGAATAGACTTTGCTGTACGCACCGCCCGCAACCGGATTGCCAGACGCATCGTATCCGCCCGCAATCGCGAGCGCGACATTGGGCGTGTAGATGACGTTTTCCTGCTTCTGGAACAGCTCGGCCTCGCTGTGCACATAGGCCGCTTCATAGCTCCAGCTCGGCCCCATGAAGTCCAAGTGCCCCTTGAACCCTGCGGTGATCCGCGTGCTGTCGGTCTTGTTGTAGTATTTCTTGGGATTGGTCGTGCTGCCGAACGTCACACCGCCCAGAGCGCCCGCCACGGGATTGAACGGCGATCCCTGCGGAAGGGTGACGCCGATCGTCACCGGACGGAACTGCGTGAAGCTGCGGTTTTCGGCGAACTCCCCGTCGGCGAAGAAGGTGATGCCGGGGATGAGTTCGGCATTGACGCTGATGCTCAATGCCTTTTGCTCCTGTTCGAGCAACAGCGTCTGGTATTGCGACAGGTCGTACGTGCCGCCGACGCCGGTTCCGGCGACCCCGATATTGCTTGTCGCAGTGGGCGGCGTTGTCTGAGGCGACGTTGTCGTGGGCAGGTTGAGATAAGTCCCGTTGGCGACAAGCGCGGCGAAATTCGGCGCGGTCGCGGCGATACCGGTCGGGTTGCGCTGCGAGGGCGAATTGATGCCGTTCACGAGCACTCCGAACAGCCCGCCGGTCACGACCGATCCGGGGACCGCCGTCGCAGTCGAATAGAAGGGTGAGGTAAAGCTGCGCTGGTTCTGGTAAAGCGGGTCTGACTTCAGATAGGTCCCTGCGAGGGTGACGTTGACCTTGTCGCTGAGGTTGTGTCCGAAGACGAAACTGCCGCTCCGTTCCTTGTAGCCATCGGCAAAGCCATAGCGCCCATCGACCGACAGGCCTTCATAATCGCTCTTCAGGATGAAGTTGATGACGCCTCCTACCGCGTCCGACCCATAGATTGCGGATGCACCGTCGGTCAGCACTTCGACGCGGTCGATGGCGGCAGCGGGAATCTGCGCCAAGTCGACGAATACCTTGCCCCCCATGCCCGCGATCGGATTTACCGCAGCACGCCGACCGTTGATCAGGACCAGCGTGTCGAGATTGCGCAGCTGCGCCTGCGATCCGCCGGCCGTGTTCTGATTGGTGTTGTTCGCGTTCGAATTACCGGTGTTGCTGCGCCCGGCGAAGGACGGAATCTGCTTGCGGACGAGTTCGAGGACGTTGTTGTCCACGCCGCCCTTCTTGATGTCTTCCGAACCGATGACGGTGATCGGTACGGCCGCCTGGCCCGGCGTCGTCGGCAGTGCCGAACCGGTGACGATGATTTCCGCTTCGCGGTTGTTGTCGTCATCCTTGCCGGCGGCGGGCGTCGCCTGCGCCCAGACAGGCGCTGCGGAAACGCTCAGCGAGGCAAGCGCGGTCGACAGGAACAGCGCATGGCGCAGACCCGAACGGATTGTCTTGCTTGTCATTTTCTTCCCCTCCTGTTGTTGGCATCGGGTCCGGATTTTTCCGGTCGCCGGTGCCGCTGGATTATTGCTTCGACATCATCACCGCGGCGCCACGTCGAACCACAGCACCTTGCCCATCGCGCCGGTTTCGCCGGGCGAGGCGGCGACCCACAGGCGTTTGGCGTCTGAGTCGAGGATCGAAGTCTTTGCGCCGGGCAGCGTTTTGACCTGTGCGACTTCGCGGTAGCTGTCCGGCCCGGACTGCTCGACGACGCTCGTGTAGCCCTCGCCGCCGGTCACATAGACGCGCTTGTTGACCGGATCCCATACGACCTGGTCGGTGCGCTCCGGCGCCTTGAACGATGCCACCGTTGCCCCTGTGTCGGCGTTCAGGACGACGAGCTTGCCGGGCTTGCGCGTGACGACGAACAGGCGGCGGTTTGCTTCGTCGAACGCCAGCGGTGCATTCTGCTCGGCCTCCTTGATGGGCCAGGTCTTGACGATCTTTCCCGACGCCTTGTCGACCACCGCCATGTAATTCTTGTCGGTGACATTGATGTAGATGTTCGGACCGTTCTGCTCGATCGCCATCGCCTCGACATGGTCGGCGTCGAAATGGACGGTCTTCAGCACCTTGCCGTTGGCGGGGTCCACCTCCAGCATGTTGCTGTCCTTCTGCGGCACGTCCTTGCCGCCTGTCACGATCCACAGGTGACCGGTCGAACCGTCGTATCCGTAAGAATCGGCACCCTTGGGCAGGTTGTAGGTACGTTTGACCGCCAGCGTCTTCGCATCGAGGACCGGCGACGGCTTCTCGCCATCGATGACCAGCAACTCATTGGTGTTGGGCATGAAATACAGGCTGTGCGGCACGCCGAAGCCAGGCATGCGCTTCTCGACTGCGCCGGTCGCAAGGTTGAGCACCTCCAGTTCAGCATGCTCCTCGCCCGCAAGGAACAGCCGGTTGCCCGCCGCGTCGATCGCGAAGTGATCGAAATCGCCTTTGTATCCCGGAAAGTCGCTCGATCCGGCGAGCTTGAGCGGAGCAGTGCTGGCATCTGCCGACGCGGCGTTCGTGGCTTTATCGCTCGCGGACTTATGACCGCATCCGGCCACGGCAAGCGCGGCAAACCCGACGGTCAGAAAGGCGTGGATCGGGTATCTCATCGAAGCGGGGCTTTCGTTTCTGAAGGATCGGCTGGTCATCGGGCTGGCTTGAACAGCGCAGCGCTGGCCGGAATGCGGCTGGCGAGGTCGTCGCGGATCGCGCGGCCGTGCGCATGGACGGCGTCCTTGTCGGTCTTCGCGTTATAGGCGAAGACCAGACCCAGCGCGCCGATGCGTTTACCGCTGGCGTCGTTGAGCGGGACTTCGGTTTCGAAGCGGTCGTTGTCGTCGCCGCCGACCTCGAGGTTGGTCGAGCCTTTTTCGATAACGCGCAGGTCGTCCTCATCGGCGATCTTGCCGATGCGGCCGATGTTCGACCCGATCACGACATTCTTGCCGCCCCCCGGCGGCGTCGCATGGATCATTATGACGAGCAGGTCGGGGTATTTCGCGACCATGCGCATCGCCAGTTGCTGGCCATAGGTATCGGACGAGAATTTCGGATCCCAGGGATAGGGGTCGGCCGCATTCTTCGGACTGAGCGTACTCCGCGCCATCGATGCCGCGATGGCCTGTGCCGTCGCATCGTGCGCTGCAGTCGACGCGCCTTTCTTATGCGCAAAGGTGATGGCAATCGTGCCGATCCGGTGCCCGGTGCTCGAATTGAAGGGCAAGCGCGACACATAATGCTGGCTGTCGCTCGACACCTTGCCGCCGGTGCTCATGTCGGGACGTGCGACGGATTTCAGGACGGTGGCCGGGGCCGAGGTTGAACCCAGCACGGCGACATCCCCCTTGTTGCCGTTTCCGTGCTTGCCCTCCACGACAATCGAGACGATTTCCGGATGACGCGCCTTGGCGGTGACGACCATGTGCTGCGTGTAAGTCTTGCCGCCGACGACCGGTGGGATCTCGTCATCCGCGTGAGCCGAAGTTGCGCACAGCAAAGAAGCCGCGAAAATCGCGGTCGAATGCCTCATCCCTGTCCTCCCCATGTCGCGCCGGTTCTTCCGTTGCGCCGAGGATGAAAGGCTGAAACACATCGATCGTGCCGACAAGCCAATTCGGCAATCATTAAACCTTATTTATCTAAGCCGATTGAACCGCGGACAATCCTTTGATTTCCAACCTGTCGGCCGCAACTTTGCCCTCGCCGGAATTACCCTGATTTAATCTTGTCGAAGCCGTTGTCTCGAATGCAGGCGTCATATCGATTCGACAGCCGGTGCGCGTGGGGGGAATATTGACGGCCATGCCATGCAATCGCGCCACTGCCGCGACCAGCGGCAGCCCCAGGCCGCTGCCCGCCGTATGCTGCACGCGCTTTCCGCGCTGAAACCGCAGCATGACCGATTCCCGTTCTGCCGCCGAAATGCCGCAACCGGTATCACGCACCGATAACGCAGGGCCGTCGAGAAGTTCGACTGCGATGCGTCCGCCGTCCGGCGTGAATTTGATCGCATTGTCGATCAGGTTGCCAAGCGCCTCGAACAACAGGTCGGCGTCGCCCTGGATGGCCGAACCGCTCGCCTGATCGCCGGGCTTTCGCTCGAACGTCAGCGCGATGTCGCGCGCCTCCGCAGCGGGTTCGTAATATTCGACGGCGTCGGCAGCGATATCGGCAAGGTCCACCTCGGCGAAGGACGCTCGGCGGGCGCCGTCCTCCACTTCCGAAATACGCAGCAACGCCGCAAAGGTGCGCAGCATCATATGCACCTCGCCGATCGCGGCAGCGATCTCCGCGCTGCGTTCGGCCGCGGGCAGGTTCCGCCGGTTCGCGCGTTCGAGAGCGCCCAGAAGCCGGGTCAGGGGCGTGCGAAGGTCGTGGGCGATGCTGTCGCACACGCCCTTGACCTCGCCCATCAGCCGTTCGATCTGGTCGAGCATCGAATTGACCACGCGCACCAGCCGGTCGATGTCATCGTTCGTCCCACGTGACGGAAGCCGGCCCGACAAGTCGCCACGCGTGATCCGCTCGATCGCCACGATGACGCGGTCGAGCCGCCGGATCGATCCTACCCCGATCGCCACACCACCGGTCACCCCCAGGATGAGCATGAGAACCAGGCCCATGAGCGTGGCTTCGAGGAATTCGTTGCGGAAGCGCTGAAGCTCTTCGATGTTGCGGCTGACGACGATCAGGTTGCCGTTCGGAAGCCTGTGCAGGATCGACCGGTAGATCGTGTGTTCCTGTTCGTTGTCGACACGTGTTTCGAAGAACTGCTCCAGCGGCGGAAGCGGGTGCGGCAGGGATTTGAGGTTACCCGCGAGCCAATGTCCCCTTTCGTCGAACAGCCCGAACGGTCGACGTCCGGACAGGTCGGCTTCGCTGTGTTGGTCGAGCTGCTTTTCCGCCTGCGCCCGGGACTGGCTGTCATAGCTGGCGGCCTGTGCGCGCATGCGCTCGTCCGGATTGCCCGAAAGGAAGCGCGACGTCATCGTGAAAACCGTTGCGGCGAAGACCAGCGATGCCGATCCGAACACGGCCACGAAGAATAGCGCCAGCCGGAAGCTGCTGGCTGCGCGGAGTTCGCTAAGCCGCATCGAACCGATATCCGCTGCCGCGCACCGTCGCGATCATCGTCCGCAGGCCGCCCGTATCCAGCTTTCGACGCAGCTTGGTCACGTGGACGTCGATCACGTTCGTGCGCTCGTCATATCGATAGCCCCAGACCTGCTCGAAGATCATCGCGCGCGTCATGACCGCTCCGGGATTACGCATGAAGTGGCGAAGCAGCGCGAATTCGCGGGGAAGCAGTTCGACCTCTTGCCCGGCACGGCGCACGGTGCGGGCGATAAGGTCCATGTGAACGTCACCCACGACCAGTTCGACATCCTGGCGAGCAACACCGCCGACCGGCTTGCGCGTCAGCGCATCGATGCGCGCGGTCAATTCCAGGAAGTCGAATGGCTTGACCAGATAATCATTCCCCCCCGCGCGAAGCCCGCGCACCCGGTCGGTAACGGCGGACAATGCACTCAGGATCAGCACCGGCGTTGCGACGCCCGCACCACGGAGCGCGCCGAGAACCTCCAGCCCCTCGATCCCGCCGGTCAGCATGCGGTCGAGGATTATCGCGTCATAGTGATTGGTCCGCGCTTTCTGGATCGCCTCGACACCGGTCGCTGCATGCGATGTACGTGCACCATGATCGTCCAGCGCCGCCGCGATTTCTCGCGCCGTCGTCGCGTCGTCCTCGACGATCAATATGTCGAGCGCCATTGTCACCCTCTCCAGGGATTTTTGTTGACCGGCAGACTACTCCCCAATCCTGACGTGAAGCTGTCGCTATTTTTTCATGCCGGTGCGCGCCGCCCAGTCCGCGATCACCTCGTCACGACGCTTCGCATCAAGATCGCGAACGAGGCGCATATCGAGCGCGATCGGGCGGATGCTGGGGCCGATCGCGGCGCGCAACGTATCCGCCGTATATTCGGCCTTGATGCCGCTGCGGATCGGATAGAGCTGAAGCGCGTTGCCCAAAACGGTCTGGCCACGCGCGGAGAGCAGGTAATCGATCCACAACCGCGCGGCATTGGGATGCGCCGCCTTCTTGCTGACGAAGGCGATCCGGGACAGCACCAGCGTATAGTCACTCGGGAATACGACTCCCAGGTTTGGCAGGTCCTTCTTGCTGCGCGAAAGGGCATAGGCGCCCATCATGTTATAACCGAGCAGGAACTTTCCCTCGTTGATCCCGGTCAGCATGTCGCCCGTACCGCCCGATGACTGAAGCC
The DNA here is from genome assembly GCA_002336985.1 of Sphingomonadales bacterium UBA1936. Classification (GTDB taxonomy): domain Bacteria; phylum Pseudomonadota; class Alphaproteobacteria; order Sphingomonadales; family Sphingomonadaceae; genus Sphingomonas_O. The sequence continues at coordinate 877 of DDFE01000002.1, read as the reverse complement.
CGGCCTTGCCCATTGCGCTCAGCACCTCGCCGTGTTTCGGGCTGGCCAGCCGATCCTGCGCATCGAACATATAGCCGACACCGCTCTTGATAATGTCGAACGTGGTGACCTTGCCCCGGAAGGTGCCGGTCCTGTCATTGAGTAGCGTCGTGAGTCCCGCATGGCTGCGCGGGATGTCGGCTCCGGTCACAAGGTTCTTGTTGAAGACGATGACCACCGGTTCGAGCGTCGATCCATACGCCGTGTCCTGGTACGACGCCCATTTCGGGAGGGCCCTCGCTTCGGACGAGCGGTAACGCGCGGCATAGCCGTCGGCGACCAGCTTCATCTGCATGTCCATCGCCGAGCTCCACACGACATCGGCGGTCACTTTCCCGGCTGCTGTCTCGCCGCGATAGCGCGCGTCCATCTCGGTCGATCCCTTGTCGCCGTCGTAATCCACTTCGATACCGGGATAGAGCGCCTTGAAATCGGCGATCAGCGGCTTTGCGGCATTGGTGCTGAGCACGCTGTACACGACCACGCGCCCCTCCTTGCGCGCCGCGTCGATCATCTGCTTGCCGGGGGCCCCCAGCAGGGGCGTCGGCCCCATGACCGTCGCAAGCAGCGCGGCGGCCATCGGCAAGATCCGGCGACGCCGTGTGGACGCAACAGTCATGAGGTTCATCGAAAAAATCTCCCGAATTATGGCGTTGTATTTTTAAAGGCCTATGCGCGCGGTCAGCTTGAATGTGCGCGGAAGGCCGACGGACAGAAGGTTGCTCCCGGTTCCTGCCCAGTAACGCTTATCCGCGAGGTTTTCACCGTTGAGCTGGAGGGTAAGGCCCTTTCCGACGTTTTCGAAAGTATAGCGGACACTGCCCGAAAAGGTCGTGAA
>DDFE01000199.1 GCA_002336985.1 Sphingomonadales bacterium UBA1936 | reverse complement strand
TTGTTCATCGCCTCATAGGCCATGCCGGCCGACATCGACCCGTCGCCGATCACCGCGATCGCCTTGCCGGGCTTGTTGTTGAGCTTGTTCGCGATCGCAAAGCCCAGCGCCGCGGAGATCGACGTGGACGAATGCGCCGCGCCGAAGGGGTCGTATTCGCTCTCGGTCCGCTTGGTGAAGCCAGACAGCCCCCCACCCTGCCGCAGCGTACGGATGCGGTCGCGCCGGCCGGTCAGGATCTTGTGCGGATAGGCCTGGTGCCCGACGTCCCAGATCAGCCGGTCATCGGGCGTGTTGAATACATAATGGATCGCGGTCGTCAGTTCGACGACGCCGAGGCCGGAACCGAGATGGCCGCCGGTCGCACCGACCGCAGAAATCATCTCGTCGCGCAGCTCGTCGGCGACCTGGCGAAGCTGTTCGGGTTTAAGTTTGCGCAGCTCGTGCGGCGTGGGCACCGTGTCGAGCAAAGGCGTCTCGGGACGACTAGACATTACAGGGCTTTACCTGTTCGTGACACGGGCCGCAATCGACCGTGACGTCATGCCTGCTCGCCGGTCAGCGGCAGTCCGGACAGGTCCCTCGTACCTCGATGACGGGGCGGGATACGCCGAATCCGGTCTTGCCCGCCGCCGCACGTACAGCGCCGGTCACTGCATCGTCATCGATATGCGTCGTGTTCCCGCATGAATCGCAGATCATGAAGATACAGTCGTGAATGCAGTCCGGATGCTGGTTCGCGAGATAGGCATTGGCGCTTTCGACACGCCGGGCGAGGTTTGCCGCCACGAAGAGATCGAGGATCCGGTAGATGCTGTTCGCGGCGACCCGGCGCCCTTCCGCCTTCGACATGGCCTCAGCGATGTCATAGGCTGAGGCTGGACGCTCGAACGTCGCCAGCGCGTCGAATACGCGTGCGCGCATGTCCGTCCACTGCTCGCCCGAAGCTTCGAGTGCAGTCCGTGCGGCCTCGACGAGAGGCGTGCCGTGATGCAATGTGTGTGCGTGCTGGCCCATAAGGCCTTTGCGTCTACGCCCTGCTACGGGCGTTCATCAAGTGCGCGGCGGCAAGGATGCTGACGCCGGTCACCGTTGCGGCGACTTCTGCCCAGCCATGAGGCACGAAAAGCGCGAACGTCATGAGCGATAATCCGGCCAGTCCGACTATCGCGGGACGGCGCGCACGATGCGAGACATAGCCCTGCCGCAGTGCCACCGCGGCCAGCAACACGGCCCCCGCCAGTCCGGCGCGATGAATGACCGGATCGGTCAGGAACGTCGCGCTCGACAGCAATGCGACCAGCACGACGCTGAGCACACAATGCACGACGCACATCGCCGAGAGGCCGATCGCCAGCCGATCGAGATTTGGGGACGAATCACGTTCCATCGCGGTGCCAGATGGCACCGATCACTCAAGGATACAATATAACATGCGAAGTTTTTTTGGCGACTACGTATTTGACAAACCTGTAATTGCGATAGCGCTTAAGATGATACCAGCGACGATAAGAACAACATAAATCGCAACGCCTATCCAGAACAGTAAGGGGAGCGTTTGCCGTGCGATGGGACGCGTCCAGCTGTCCGCCCACAACGTTTTTATCTGCCCCGCTCGCATTGCTCGCAGCGCGCAAACAGAGCCAAGACCCAACAGCCAGGCTCCCATTATGAGCAGGGCAACGTTCACTCCGGCTTCTCGACAGGCTTAGATCGCAGCAACAACCATATGCAGACGATTGCTGAAAGCAGCATCGCGCACATATCAAACTCGCGATGGGCGATATTGGTAGTGTGGAACCAGGCCATGTACAGGGTGACCGCTCCTGCCAGACCGAGCAAAGCGACTGCAGCCATGGCAAGGCGTTTCACTCGGGCTTCTCGACAGGCTTCATTCTAAATTCCCAACGTTATTTCGGCCTTTTGTCCAGTTTAAGCTTCGCCATCACGAAGCCGAAGACCAATCCCGCCAGTAGCAGTATCAGAAAATAGTCCATCAGCGACGGAAACCAACTGACAGCGCCAGTCGTCATTTCGACAACGGCAAGGATCACCAGCGTTGCGATCCAAAACAGGATTATCCGCGAGAACTTCACTCGCCTTTCTCCGGTAATGGCGTCTGCTTCATCAGCTTCCGCGCTCGTCAAAGCGCACCTCATTGTCGTCGGCTTCAAATTCGCGCGCGGCGGCTTTGAACTTGCCACGTGTGTAGTCGCCAGTCTTTTCGTGTGCAACGCCGCTAGGCTGCGCGAAGACGCTCCAGAAAGCGGTCGGTTTGCGACTTGAGCGCGTCGGCCTGTTCCGAAAGCTTGGCCGCCGTCATGAACACGCCCGACGTCAATTCGTTGGCCGTGCCTGCGCTCTGCGACCATTGCGCCATGCGCTTGCGCATGTCGTGGGCATTGTCGGCGACGATTTCCGCCTCGCGGCCGATTTCGTCAGTGGCCGCGCGCTGTTGCACGATGGCCGCGGCAATGGAGGTGGCGATGTCGGCCACGCGGTCGATCTCGCGCGATGTGTTGCGAATGCTGTGCGATGCCGTCGAGACATTATTCGTCACGGATTCGATCTGTCCGGCGACCTCGCGGGCCGCATCGCCGGCATGACGGGCGAGCGATTTCACTTCGCTTGCGACCACCGCAAAACCGCGGCCGGCCTCGCCCGCACGCGCCGCCTCGATCGTGGCGTTGAGGGCAAGCAGGTTGGTCTGGGCGGTCACATCCTCGATCAGCGCGACGACATTCACCGCGCGCTGTGCCTCTGCAGACATTGCGGCGACGGCATTCTCGCTTTCGACCGCAAGCGTCTGCGCCCTGTCGCTGACCACGGCATGGTCCTCGACCCGTGCCGCAATGTCGCGGATCGACTGCGCCAGTTGCGCGGTGGCGGCTGCAAGTGTCGTCGTCGAATCCGACGTCGAGGTGGCGTAAAGCGCGGTTTCCTTGGCCGAGGCACGCGCCGCCATGGTCATCGCGTCCAGCCGCTGCGTCGCTTTCTGCATGTCGACGACGGCACCGCTGAGCGACTCCACGACAGCGACGACAGTGGTTTCGAACTGGGCGGCCAGGGCAACCATGTCGGCGTGGCGTTGACGCTGATGGTCGTCGTTGGCGCGTTTTTCACGGGCTGCTTGCGCAATCAGCGCTTCGGCCTGTTCGCGTTCGATCGCTCGCTCCCGCGCTTCGGCCTCGAGGATCTTGTCGGATGCCAGCGCATTTTCGGTGAACAGCC
>DDFE01000015.1:2547-6417 GCA_002336985.1 Sphingomonadales bacterium UBA1936 | reverse complement strand
GGCGTAAACACGAAACCGGACATCGCCCGGTTCGGAGATGTCGCCGCATGCAGGCCGAGGGGTGGGACCCGACCGGTATTGCGGCGAAGACTTGAGGTTTTTGTTCGAATGATCCGAGGCTGAAGCCCCACCCATGTTCGATATTGCGCCTTCGGAATTCATCCTCTTCGCTTTGGTGGCGCTGGTCGTCATTGGGCCCAAGGATCTGCCCAAAGCCATGCGGGTGGTCGGCCGCTTTGTCGGCAAGGCCCGCGGGATGGCGCGTCATTTCCGTTCCGGTTTCGATGCCATGGTGCGCGAAGCCGAGCTCGAGGAAATGGAGAAGAAGTGGAAAGAGGAAAACGAGCGGATCATGCGCGAACATGGCGCATTGACGGACTCGGTTGCCTCTCTTCCGCCTCCCCAGGATCCGCGTGCGGCGTTGGCGGCTTCGCGCGAAAAGCAGGTGCCGCCGGAACTTCTATCCCCGGCAGTATCCCCCGCGACGAGCGATGAACTCGCGGACGTGGCATCCGAACCGCCGGCCCCGTCGCCTGCATCGCCCGAAGAGAAGGCCGTATGAGCGAGGCCGATTCAGAAATCGACGCCTCGCGCGCGCCCTTGCTCGAACATCTGGTCGAACTGCGCTCGCGGCTGCTCAAGGCGTTCGGCGCCTATGCGATCGCCTTCGCCATTTGCTATTATTTCTCGAAGCCGATCTTTGCGGTGCTGGTGCAGCCGTTGCTGGCGGCAGGCCAAAAGAAGCTGATCTATACCCAGATTTTCGAAGCGTTTTTTGTCGACATCAAGGTCGCGGCCTTTGCGGCCATCATGCTCGCGTTCCCGGTGATTGCGAACCAGATCTGGCAGTTCGTGGCACCGGGTCTGTATCGCAAGGAAAAGCGTGCGCTGTTGCCTTTTCTGATGGCGACGCCGCTGCTCTTCGCGGCAGGCGCATGTCTCGCCTATTTCATGGCCATCCCGCTTGCGCTCCATTTCCTGCTCGGGCCAAACTTCCAGGGCATGGTCGGCGGCGTGCAACAGGAAGCGCTGCCGGGCGTCGGCAATTATCTTGGTTTCGTGATGCAGTTCCTGTTCGGGTTTGGCATCGCGTTCCTGCTGCCGGTGCTGTTGTTGCTGCTCGAGCAGGCAGGGCTGATCACGCGCAAACAACTGATCAGCGCACGGCGATACGCCATCGTCGGGTCTTTCGGGATCGCGATGGTGCTGACGCCGCCCGATATCGGGTCGATGCTGCTCCTCGCGGTGCCGCTGTGCATTTTGTACGAACTGACGATCGTCGCTGCCTGGTTCACCGAGCGCGCGCGGCGCAATCGCCCTGTCGAGGCCGTTGCCGAGTAATCTGGATAAAAATATGGACCCGAAGAATGCGCCGGGGGGNNAAACGTCGCATTTGTACAATGGTTCCGCGCCAGCAGAAAAAATTTTTAGGCGGCGTCGGTGTTCTCGGATGTCACGGGAACGCTGATCGAAAAGCTGGTTCGGGCATCGTTGCGCTCGAGCGGTGCCCGCAACTGGCGTGCCAGTCCCTCGACGATCCGGAACGCCGAGCGATTGACCAGCCGCTCGGCGGACAAGGCGACCGACGAGATCGTGAAGCGTGCAAGGTCCGGCGTTTCCCTGACGAGCGATACTGCGATCGGCGCTTTCGCGTCGGTCAACAGACTGGCTTCCGCAAGTTCTGTGAAAAGAAAGGCGAGTGGTGTCGCGATGTCCTGGCTGACGTGGATAGGGACGGCGGCCAAGGTGATCGCCGGCGTTTCACCATCGATACGTGCGTTCGCCCTGAAGTTGGCGACGAGTTCGCTCAGCAGGGAACGCGCATCGATGCCGCTGTTTGCCTCGAGCTCGGCATAATGGTTGCGATGGACAATCGCGAGTGCATCCACGCGGCGCTGGATACTGGCATAGGCATCGGCAGCTTCGGGAGAGACGGAGTCACGCGCATGCAGGCTGATCAGGCTGGCGATGACCTGAAGATTGTTTTTAACGCGGTGGTGGACTTCGCGTGTCAGCCGTACCTGGTTCGTGAGCGCACCTTCGACTTCGCGTTCGCGTTCGGCAAGGCGGTCAGCATATGCAGTGAAGCTGCTCTCCAGTTCCCGGATTTCCACGGCGGGTGTGCCGGCCAGCACACGGCGCGCCGAGCCGGGCTCGTATGAACTCACCGTACCGCGCAGAATCTTGAGCGGTCGAATCAGCAACCGGTCGACGACGTAGAAACCGACGGCCGCGGCTGATGCCCACATCAGCAGGGGCAGGAAAGCGAGCAATGCCTCGGCTGCGCCATAAGGCGCGCTCGCGACGCTCATCGATAGCGTCATGTTGCCGACACCCACGGGAAGCGATGCATCCTCCGTGCGGCCGAGAAAGTCGCTGCTCGACCGGTCGATGACGACCAGCGGGCTGCCTTCGATCTCGATCGTCAGGCGATAGGGCACACCATAGCCCTCCGGCCGGGCAAACCGTGCAATCGTGGCAGGGGCGTACCGTACGACCGCTACGCTCGACCCGGTTGCCGACGGGACGATCATGTCGAGATTTTCGTCTGCCCGCGCCAGCGTGACATCTGCATTGGACAGCAATGTCGGAGGGCGCGAGACCGAAAGGCTGGTACTCGAACAAATTGCCGTCGACGATGCACCGAACAGCGCGAAGCGTACGCTTCCCGCGCCATGTGCGCGCAGCAATGCACCCGCCCGCAGGCAGGTTTCGCGGTTGTCCGCTTGCGCATCGATCGACTGCAAGGCTTGCCGTAGCGTGAAGATGTCGGTCGATAGTTCCGTTGCGAGTTTCCGGCTGGCCTCGGTCGCCGCAATGCGCAATTCCGCGCGACGCTGTTCGTCGGCAGTGCGCGTGGTCTGCAATGAAGCCAGGAGTGCGATGATGCCCAGCGGCATCAACGCAAGCGACAGAATCGCGATGATCTTGGCGCTGGTCTGCAATCGGGCGAAAGCGTCGAGCCAGCGCGTGGATCGACTAGGCAAGGTCATCGCCTGTCAGTCTAGTCGGCGCAGCAGGTCGAGCAACTCGTCCGGAACATCTTCCTCGACGGCGGACTGGAACGCCTTTCGCAATGCCGCGCCCACATCCGCGGGCGACGATGCCGAAGAACCAGGTGCGGGCGCGTCCGTTTTCGGCTGCTTCCCCCGATCCTTCGCAGGCCGTTCTACCAAGGTATTGTCCCTTACCATTCCCGCTGTCTGCTCCTCCGTATAACGATGGATGGAGCTCGCATTGCCACCAAACATAAACTGCGCAGCCGATTGCCATACTCGTCCCCGCGCCGATGAAACTATTTCCGCTCTCGTTGGTTCCATACGACGCGGGAATTACGCAACCGTAACAGTCCGACGCGGCTTTGGCGTGGCAGACGGGGGGTTGCAACACGCAAAAGACAGTCCGACAGACGTCGGACATAACGCAAAAGGACGTCACCTTAATGTCGCTCGGCCAGCAACTCGCGCCCCACCTTCCTTTCGTCCGCCGCTATGCACGCGCGCTCACCGGCAGCCAGGCGCATGGGGACGCCTATGTGCGTGCGACGCTCGAAGCGATCATTGCCGCACCGGACGAATTCCCCAAGGACGTCGATCCGCGTCTTGGCCTGTACCGGACATTCCAGGCGATCTGGACGTCGGCGAACATCGGGATGGACGATGCCGAGGAAACGGGAAGCGACCGCGACGCGATTGCGCGCGCGCGCCTCTCGCGCATGGCGCCGCGCTCGCGTCAGGCACTGCTGCTGACCGCGATGGAAGGGTTCACGCCCGACGACGCGGCCTATCTGATCGATGCCGACCGTGAAGAGATCGATACGCTGGTCGCGGAAGCGCTGGCCGATATCGAGGCGCAGACGCGGTCGAACGT
>DDFE01000015.1:0-2457 GCA_002336985.1 Sphingomonadales bacterium UBA1936 | reverse complement strand
GAGCGACTATTGACCGGCGAACGGCCCGAGCCGACATTCCTTATCACCAAGCCGTTCCAGCGTGCGACCGTCAAGGCGGCTATCGCACAGGCGCTTTTCTTCGATGAGGCAACCGTTCCGGCTGCGTGATGGAACCCGCCGCGCGCTACGCGCGTTAGTTGGAAATGGCGGAGCAAAACATGTCGACTGATCCTGTAATCCACGAAACGGCAACCGAAGCACGGGCAGGTACCGGTCCACGCGCAATGCGGCTGGTATTGCTTGCATCCATCGCCCTTGTCGTTGCCGCATTTGCCATCGTCGTCGCTATCGGCTGGATGTGATGGTGGTGAGCAAGAGGCCCGATGAGGGCTTCGACCGCGATGCCGAACGCGTCGCGCTGTCCGACACTGACTTCAAGGCTGAGCTTGCGCTGGTCATTCCGCAGCTGCGCGCCTTCGGGCGTTCGCTGTCGGGCAACCGAGACTTGGCCGACGACCTGGTGCAGGAAACACTGCTGAAGGCATGGGCCGCGCGCAGTCGTTTCCAGGCGGGCACCAACATGCGTGCCTGGACCTTTATCATTTTGCGCAATCTGTTCCTGTCGCAGATGCGCCGCTCGCGGTTCACCGGAGAGTGGGATGATCTTGTCGCGGACCGATTGCTCGCGGCACCCGCCAGCCAGGATCGCCAGATCGAACTGGGTGACGTCGAACGCGCGTTGCAGCACTTGCCGGCATCGCAACGGGAAGCGCTCATTCTCGTCGGCGCTGGCGGGTTCGCTTATGAAGAAGCGGCGGAAATTTGCGGCGTGGCAGTCGGCACGATCAAGAGCCGCGTTGCGCGCGGCCGCGTTGCGCTTGAATCGCTAATGGTCAGCAACGAACTTACCAAGCGTGCAGATCACAATCGCGGTGAGGAAAGCGCGCTCGATACCATCATGGGCGAGGTCGACCTGCTTAGCCGCCACGTTCCCGACTAAGCGTCTGCCGGTCGAGCTTGGCAAGTAGAGTGCCGAAGGTCTCATCCTTGATCGGCGCGAACGTCTCGCGCAAAGCCTGTCCCACACCGTCGCTCGGGCGCGGTATTCCGACCATTTCTGCGATCGGGCGCTTGTCGAAGGTTTCGTGACGTTCCATGCCTGTTCAACGATGAACAGCGCCGATGTTTCCACTTTCGATCCATCCGCTTTGAATGGAGCGTTGCAACGGGCAACGGATCACTCGCCATTCCTCGCGCCGCTCGTTGCCCGGAATGCGGAACTGGTCGACGCATTGCGGGCGACAACCGTCGAGCAGGCTTTGCAAATCGCGACCTGCGCAGCGGGCGACACCGTCCATAGCCGCCTTCGTCGCGCGCGTGCCCAGACCATGCTAGTCCTAGCTCTCGCGGACTTGTCAGGCACTTGGCCGCTCGAGAAAATCGTCGGCGCCCTCAGCGATTTCGCCGACCATGCGCTCGATGCTGCGATCGGCGCCAGTATCGCGGCGCATGTTCCGGGCGCCGAAAGCGTGGGTTTCGCAGCGATAGGCCTTGGCAAGCATGGCAGCCGCGAACTCAACTATTCGTCCGACCTCGACCCGATTTTCATCTACGATCCCGAAACGCTGCCGCGACGGTCCCGCGAGGAACCGGTGGAGGCGGCAGTGCGGATCGCGCGGGGCGTGGTCGATCTGTTGCAGACACGCGACGGCGATGGTTTCGTCTTTCGTATCGATCTTCGCCTGCGCCCCGCGTCCGAAGCGACGCCGATCGCACTGCCGGTGGATGCCGCCATTACGCATTATGAATCCAGCGCGCTGGCGTGGGAACGGGCGGCCTATATTCGCTCCCGCGCCGCGGCGGGCGACAAGACATTGGGCCAGCGCTTCCTCGATACGATCCAGCCGTTCGTCTGGCGTCGCAGCCTCGATTTCGGGGCGATCGACGACCTGCGCGCGCTGACCCGCGCGATCCGCGACCATCACGGGCACCGTGCTTTCGGACCAGGATATGATTTGAAGCGCGGACGGGGCGGCATTCGGGAGGTCGAGTTTTTCGCCCAGATCCATCAACTGATCCACGGCGGCCGCAACCCCTCATTGCGCGTCGGGGATACGCTTACCGCACTCGATCGCCTGTCCGGCGCCGGCTGGATTACAGGCGACGAGGTCGAAGAACTCGCGACCGCGTATCGCCTGTACCGCACGATCGAACACCGGCTGCAGATGGTCGATGACCGGCAAACACACGAACTGCCGCGCGATGCGGACGCGTTGGAAAATGTCGCCAGGCTCCACGGGCTGGAATCGGGTGCTGTCTTGCTCGATTGCCTCGCCCCTCATGTCGCGCGCGTGGAGCAGATGTACGATGCCCTCGCCGACGAACGGGAAAAACCCTCGACAGCGGACGCATCGGCGCCCGGGGCATTGGGTTTCGCCGATCCACAGGCCGTCGAGGACCGCATCACTCGTTGGCGCGCAGGCAGCGTCCGTTCGA
>DDFE01000186.1 GCA_002336985.1 Sphingomonadales bacterium UBA1936 | reverse complement strand
CATGTCACGCACGGTCGTGATGCCCGCGAGCAGGTTGAGCAGCGCACCCTCGGCCGAAAGATGCGCGTGCATTTCGGTCATGCCGGGAACCAGCGTGCCCCCTGCCCCGTCGATCACCGTTTCGCCGGGCGTCACCGGGCTGTCGACCGGCTGGACGCCCGCGATGCTGTTGCCGTTGACCACGACCGATACCGGCCCGGTCAGCTTCGCCGTCGCCGGGTCGAACAGGCGGACGTTGGTGATGCGTACCGGCCCTGGATAATGCTTCGCCGTTTCGCGCTGGATGCTCGCAAGCCGCTCACCCTGCCATTTGGCGGCGAGTTCGCGCAGCCGCGGATTCTCGCCCTCGAAACCGGCGCGCGTGATGCCGCCGCCAGCCGACGGCAGCGCGATCAGGCGATTGGCATCGTCGAGCAACAGCGTGGTCGGGGTCAAGTCGAGCCCCGCCAGTTCGTAACGCGTGACGTTCACATCGCCCGACGGACCCTTCAGCGTCATCGTGTCGCGCTTTGTCAAGGTCAGCGTGCCGCCGGGCAGCACGTCGAGCTTGCCGCCTGCCTTCAGGATCGCGCGCGCATAGATCTGCAGCGCGTAAGGGCTGCCGCTCTGGGTGACGTAGAGCTTGGCCGGTCCCTTGGCGCTGCCCGGACCACCGGAGTCGCGCCATGTCGCGCCATTGCCCTTGCGCTCGAAACTCTCGTCGATCTTGCCGCCGAACGTCTGCGTGCCGGTGACCTTCCAGTTCACCGGCAGGCCGCCCGCGTCATAGGTCAGCGTTTCGGCAACGGTCGGCCCGCGGCCGTTGTCCTTGACGTCGTATTCGATCTTCGCGGCATTGCCGTTCGTATCGACGACGACGCGGCCGATGCTGGTGTCCTTGCGGAACACAGCGAATTTTTCGGTTTCGGCTAGAGCGGCGGTGCTGGCGCCAACGAGCAGAACGGCAAGCAGAATGCGCGAACGAAGCATGGATCGATTCCCCTTTTCTGGGGCATCTGCTGCCGCATCGGCAGCGCTTCGGCAAGCCGATGCTATTTCAGCAGTACAAGCTCCTCGGCCATCGACGGATGCAGCGCGACGGTCGCATCGAAATCGGCCTTGGTCAGCTTCGCCTTCACCGCAACTGCCGCCGCCTGAAGGATCTCGGGCGCATCGGGACCGATCATGTGCAACCCGACGACGACATCGTTCGAGGCGTCCACGACCATCTTGTAAAGCGCGCGCTCGTTGCGGTTCGCGAGCACGTTCTTCATCGGGCGAAAGTCCGACGTGTAGGTGCGGATGGTGCCCAGCTTGTTCTTCGCCTGCGCCTCGGTCATGCCGACACCCGCAAGCGGCGGATGGCTGAATACCGCGCTCGGCACTGACGCATAGTCGACCTTGGTCGGCTTCTTGCCGAACACGGTGTCGGCGAACGCCTGGCCCTCGCGAATGGCGACCGGCGTCAGCTGGATCCGGTCGGTCACGTCGCCCACCGCATAGATGCTTTCGACGTTCGTCTTGCTGAACTCGTCGACCTTGATCGCGCCTTTCTCGTTCAGTTCGACGCCTGCCTTGTCGAGGCCCAGCCCCTTGATGTTCGGCGCCCGGCCGGTCGCGAACAGGACGAGGTCCGCATCGATCGCGTCGCAGCCCTTCATCACGACATGGAAGGTACCATCGTCGTTCTTGGTGATTTCCTGGAACGGCGCGTTGAAGCGGAACTCGATGCCCTTGGTCATCGAAATCTGCAGCAGCCGGTCCCTGATCTGTTCGTCATAGCCGCGCAGAATCTGGTCGCCGCGGTTGACGATGGTCACCTTCGCGCCGAACTCATGAAAGATGCCGGCGAACTCGTTGGCGATATAGCCGCCACCCGCGATGACGACGCGCTTCGGCATTTCCTCGAGATTGAAAACCTCGTTCGACGTGATGCCGAATTCGCTGCCGGGGAATTCGGGGCGGATCGGCCAGCCGCCGGTCGCGATCAGGATGGTTTTCGCAGTGACTTCGCGGCCGCCGGCCAGCTTGACCGACTGCGGCCCGGTCAGGACGGCGCGTTCCTTGATGATCTCGACGTGGTGGTTGCCCAAAGTCTCGCCATAGATGCCTTCCAGCCGCGACACTTCCGCCAGCACGTTGTCGCGCAGCGTCGGCCAGTCGAACTTGCACTCGGGCACGTCCCAGCCGAAGCGGCGCGCATCGTGCAGGTCCTCGGCGAAATGCGCGCCATAGACGAGCAGCTTCTTGGGCACACAGCCGCGGATGACGCAGGTCCCGCCGACCCGATGCTCCTCGGCAATCGCGACCTTTGCACCGTGCCCTGCCGAGATCCGCGCCGCACGCACGCCGCCCGAACCCGCGCCGATGACGAAAAGGTCGTAGTCGAAATTGCTCATGAAAAGCCCCTGATGTTCAGTGGCTCTCCAGATAAGGTGCGCGCTCGAAAACTAAACCCCCGCGCGCTCGATCAGGGCGCGGGTCGAGCTATCGAATTTTGCACGTGCACTTTCGTCGTCGACACTCTTGGCCATTTCCTTGCCCAGCTCGACGCCGAACTGGTCGAAGGAATTGATGCCCAGAAGCACGCCGTTCACGAAGGTCCGGTGCTCGTAGAATGCGATCAGGGCGCCCAGCGTGCGCGCATCGAGCCGGTCGAGCAGGATCGTCGATGACGGACGGTCGCCAGGATAATTGCGCGCCAAGTCCTTGTTCTCGCGCCCCGTCATCAGCGCTGCTCCCTGAGCGAATGCGCTGACCAGCAGCAGGCGATGGTGTTCGGGGTCCAGGCTATCACCCGCCTCGATGCAGGCGATAAACTCGACCGGCACGACGTGCGTGCCCTGGTGCAGCAGCTGGAACACCGCGTGCTGGGCATCGGTCCCGACCCCGCCCCAGGTGATCGGCGCGCTCGGGCGGCCGAGCGGCTTCCCGTCCGCCGTCACCGACTTGCCGTTCGATTCCATCTCCAACTGCTGGAGGTAGCTGGGGAGCAAGCGCAGCCGCTCGTCATAGGCGAACGTGGCGCGCGTCTCGTACTTGCGGCCCTGCGCATAGAGCAGGTCGGCAAAAGCCGCGAGGACGGGAACGTTGCTCTCGATGGCGGTCAGACGGAAATGGCGGTCCATTTCGGCTGCCCCTTCCAACAGTTCCTCGAAACAGTCCCAACCGAGCGCCAGCGCCGCGGGAAAACCGATCGACGACCACAGGGAATANNGGGTCCTCGACGCCGTGATCCTCCATCCACGACACCGCGCTCGCGGCGTTCAGCATCGTCTCCGTCGTCGTAAATGTCTTCGATGCGACGACGATCAGCGTTGCCGCCGGGTCGAAATCGGTAATCGCGTTTTCCAGCGCATAGCCGTCGATATTCGACACGATCGCCACATCGTACCGCAGGCGGTCGCTCGAGAGGGCGTCCACGATCAGGTCCGGCCCCAGCGCCGATCCGCCGATGCCGATGTGGACGACGTGCCGGATCGGTCCCAGCGCATCCTTTTCGATGGCATCGATCAGCGCGCGCATCCGCGAATGGAGCGCCTGCGCACGGGCCACGCTCTCCGGCGCGCCCTCGCCGCGTTCGGCGGTGTGTTCGACCGCGCGCCCCTCGGTCACATTGACCACTTCGCCGCCGAACAGCGCGGCGCGTTTCCCGGCGAGGTCGGATGCCTTCACCATCTTGCCGAACGCCGCCAGCGCCTCGGCCGACAGGTGGGTTTTCGCGAAATCGAACCGCATGCCGCACACGTCGTGTGCCAGCCGCGACAGCCGGTCCGGCTCGCTTTCGAACAATTCGGTCAGGGTGGTGCGAGGCAGCGCCTCGATAGCGGTCCAGTCGGTCATCTAACTCTTTCTCGGCGCATCTGTTCGGGACATCCATAACGCGCGAGGCGATGATTGGCACCTCATATGCTTGACGCCGCCCTAACCGCGTCCCATGCCGCCGTCCCTTATGAACGCCAGTGATACAGTGACGACGGCTCCCGCATCGCGCCACAAATCGGAATTCGTCGATTTCCTCCAGTTTCTCGTCAAACTGGTGATCGTCGTCGTCGTGATCCGCAGCTTTTTCATCGCGACCTTTTCGATCCCCAGCGAGTCGATGATGCCGCGCCTGCTGGTCGGCGATTACCTGTTCGTCCAGAAATGGCCGTACGGCTATTCGCGGCACAGCCTGCCCTTCTCGCCGCCGATCGGCAGCGGAAGGTTCCTGTCGAACCTGCCGACGCCCGGCGATGTCGTGGTGTTCAAGGCGCCGCCCTCGGCAAAGACCGATTACATCAAGCGCGTCATCGGCCTGCCCGGCGACACGGTGCAGATGCGCGACGGCGTCCTGTTCCTCAATGGCCGCGCCATCCCGAAAGTCCGCGTCGCCGATCTTGTCATCGCGCTCAGCCCGAACAGTCCGTGCTTCGCCCCGAATTTCGCCGAGGCGGCGTCGGATGGCACCACCCGGTGCCGCTATCCACGCTACCGCGAGACGCTGCCCAACGGGAAATCCTATGAAGTGCTGGACCTGGGAAATACGGAAGCGGACAACACGCGCGTATTCACCGTGCCCGCCGGGCATCTGTTCATGATGGGGGACGACCGCGACAAGAGCGCGGACAGCCGCTTTCCGGCGGTTGACGGCGGCGGCATCGGTTTCGTGCCGGTCGAAAATCTCGTCGGCAAGGCATGGGTCGGCGTCTTCTCGACCGACGGATCGGCCGAATTGCTGAGGCCCTGGACCTGGTTCACCGCGGCGCGGCCCAATCGCATCGGCATGGGCTTTTAAATGCTCGCCGAATGGCTTGCGG
>DDFE01000249.1 GCA_002336985.1 Sphingomonadales bacterium UBA1936 | reverse complement strand
TGTTCGTCGGCGTCGGCGCCAGCCGTGTGCGCGACATGTTCGCCGAAGCCAAGAAGTCGGCCCCCTGCATCGTCTTCATCGACGAAATCGACGCCGTCGGCCGCCATCGCGGTGCCGGCCTCGGTAACGGCAACGACGAACGCGAGCAGACGCTGAACCAGCTGCTCGTCGAAATGGACGGCTTCGAAGCGAACGAGGGCATCATCATCGTCGCGGCGACCAACCGTCCCGACGTGCTCGATCCTGCGCTGTTGCGTCCGGGCCGCTTCGACCGTCAGGTCGTCGTACCCCGCCCCGATATCGAGGGCCGCGAGAAGATCCTCGAGGTTCACACCAAGAAGCTGCCACTCGCGCCCGACGTCGACATCCGCACGCTCGCGCGCGGCACACCAGGCTTCTCTGGTGCCGATCTCGCGAACCTTGCCAACGAGGCGGCGCTGCTCGCTGCGCGCAAGGGCAAGCGCCTGGTCGCGATGCTCGAGTTCGAGGAAGCCAAGGACAAGGTCATGATGGGTGCCGAGCGGCGCTCGATGGTCATGACCGATGACGAAAAGAAGGCGACCGCCTATCACGAGGCCGGCCATGCGCTCGTCTCGTTGCACGTTCCGCATTGCGATCCGCTGCACAAGGTGACGATCATCCCGCGCGGCCGTGCGCTGGGCGTGACGTGGAACCTGCCCGAACGCGACCGTTTCAGCATGAACATGAAGCAGATGAAGGCGCGCCTCGCGCTCGCCTTCGGCGGCCGCATCGCCGAGCAACTGATCTACGGCAAGGACGAGCTGAACACGGGCGCGTCGAACGACATCCAGCAGGCGACCGACATGGCGCGTGCGATGGTCATGGAATATGGCATGAGCGAAAAGCTCGGCTGGCTACGCTACCGCGACAACCAGGAAGAAGTGTTCCTGGGTCACAGCGTCGCGCGATCGCAGAGCGTATCGGAAGACACCGCTCGCCTGATCGACCAGGAAGTGCGCCGCTTCGTCGAAGAGGGCGAATCGACTGCGCGGCAGGTGCTGACCGACAAGCTCGACGAACTGCACAAGCTGGCCGAAGCGCTGCTCGAATATGAAACGCTGTCGGGTGACGAGGCCAAGCGCGCGATCGCGGGCGAGCCGATCGAGCGCGACCGCGGGCAGAGCAACAAGCCGAAGGCAACCGCTGGCGGATCATCGGTGCCCAGCACCAAGCGTCCCGGCGGTATCGGCGGCCCCGCAGTCCAGGGCGCATAATCCTGCGCACCGGACTGTCGCGCCGCATCGCCGGCGTCCTGCTTGTGCTGACGATCCCGGCGGCCGCGAATGCCATGTCCGTGGCCGATTTTCTGGCGAAGATCGAAAAGCTGAAAGCCAAGGGCATGGGCGCGATGTTCTCGCCCGACCTGAAGGTGGTCATGAACGAGATGAAGTCGGTCTCGACGGATTACCGCGCGGATTTGGCGAAGGCGCCGCGCGGCGAACTCGGCTGTCCGCCACCCAAAGGCCAGGCCAAGATGAAGAGCGATGAATTCATTGCCGAATTCTCCGCAGTGCCGCCCGCACAGCGCGCAAACACCAGCGTGAAATCGGTCTTCTACGCGATGATGAAGCGCCGTTTCCCCTGCCGCTAACCGAGCACGCCTAGCGCAACGAGTCCTGCAGCGAACACGAGCAGCGCCACAGCCGAGAAAATCAGCAGGAACGCCGTCCGCCAGATCGCACTGCCCGCGCGCAGGTCATAGGCCTGTTTCAGCTGCCGGTAGAAATGGACCGGCACCAGGAAAAGCGCCCATTCGGTCGGAATGCCGATAGCGGCAACCAAGGCCATCACAACCAGCAGCAGCATGATTGCCGACTGTGAGTAGGTGATGAAAACCGCGTGGTCGTACAGCTTGTACTGCCGTTTCCACGCAAACATCAGCCACATGAACGGCAGCGAGATCGGAATCAGCGCCCAGGAATATTTATAGGCCGACGACTGCAGCTTGTAGAGCGCCAGCTTCGGGTTCTTGAACGCGTGCCTGATCCGCTCGTCGAAGCTCTTCGAGCCGGTTTCGATGTTGAGATTGTCGGGCAGCGCCATCTCGCCCGGCGAAATTCCCTCGACCATCGCGGCAGCCGTGCCGAGGCCGGTAATATCGCTACGGATACTCTCGAGCTTCTTGTCGATCGTGCCGGTCGGCTGCCCCTTGGTGACCGCGTCTGCGCGCTGCGCCTCGAGCGTCGCCAGTTGCGCCTTGTTCTTCGCCATCTCCGCTTTGAAGTCGGGCCCGTTGACGACCAGCCCCTTGGACGTTCCGTTCCCATGGCTCTGCGACCGGATCGGCCCACCGACCGACGAGAACACCGCGAACATCAGGAAGACGGAGAACAGGAACAGCGCGAGCGGCGAGACGAACTTCACCCGCTCGCCGTGGATGTAACGCCGCGTCAGTTCGCCCGGCCGCCACGCGAGCAGCGGCAGCGTATGCCAGACCTTCCCCTCGAAATGGAAAACGCCGTGCGCGATGTCGTGCCACAGTGCCATGAGGGACCGGTGCAGGTGCGACGGCTGGCCGCAGGTAATGCAAAACGGTCCTTCCAGCGGCGTCCGGCAATTCAGGCACGCGCTTTCATGCGTGTGTCCATCGCTCCCGATGGTGTCGTCCGTTACTGCCAGGCCCCCGCTCATATGCCGTTGCTACCACAGCGGCACGCCCTGAAAAGGGCAGGCTGGACGTTTTGTCGTTGCGCAACCGCTATGCTAGGCGCGCGCCATGGCGCGGGACGACGACAGTACGGCAATAATCGCAGCAATGGGGGCGCGTGCCCGCACTGCCGCGCGCACGCTCGCGACCACGCCATGCGCCCAGAAATCGCGCGCACTGCATGCTGCTTCGAAGTCCATCGCGGCGCATGCCGACCTCATCCTTGCCGCTAACGCCGAGGACGTCGCCGCAGCCCGCACCAGTGGCATGTCTGCGGCGATGCTCGACCGGCTGACGCTCGACCACTCGCGACTGGCTAGCATCGTCCAGGGTGTCGCCGCTGTTGCAGAGTTGCGTGACCCCGTCGGCATGGTGATCGACGAAAGTACGCGACCCAATGGCCTTAAACTGACGCGCGTCCGTGTGCCGCTTGGCG
>DDFE01000251.1 GCA_002336985.1 Sphingomonadales bacterium UBA1936 | reverse complement strand
GACCAGATCGCATCGACGGCGCAGATCTTGACGTCGACAAGATCGGTGGTGGGCAGGCGTGCGGGGTTGGACTGCCCCCGGCAGTCCAAGGTCATGCCGGGGGCATGACCGACCCCGCACGCCGCGCGGATCGTATCCTCGGTGATGTCGGTCGGAACCTTCGATGCCTTTTTGGGCCAACTGACCCAGATGAATCCGGATGGGGCGAGCAGGGGGCGCAACATGGCAAGCTTCGCCTCCATGTCCGCGCGTTCGGTGACGAAAATATGTGCGGCTTCGATCGGCGCTTCGGGCGCGCCAAGACGAATGAGGTCCGGCATGTCGATCTCTGCCAGCACGCTGTCCGGCATCGCATCGAACCACGCGCGCATGCCCGGCTTGAGCGACAGTTTCGTTCCAAGCGGTGTGCCTGAATATCCTTCGGGCATTCGTTCACGCCCCTCGAAATCTGGCAAAGTTCACACTTGGGTCACACCTGAAACACTTTCTGCGCGATCTCGCGCTGGCCGTGCCCGCTACAGGGCGGCCGGGGAGAAGATCGGGACAGAGGATGCGCATCCTGCACAGCCTAGGTTAGGGCGACACCTGTAGGACAGCGAAAAATACGACGCGAAAATCGCGCTGGATCGGCCTGCGATTGCCCAATGATTTCAGCTATATCAGCTGTCCATTAGCGCCGGGAAAAAGCCTTCGTGCGCTGTCCGCAAATCGGCAAGAGGGACCGGCTGCGGCCCGCCGCGACCAATGAGGTCGAAAGTCAGCGCGTCGCCGCCAGTCGTGCCGATGGGCACGCTGAACAGGTTCGCTTCGGTCGCCGCCGCACGCACCGCGCCGGGATCGCGCGTCGTGACGACGTAACGGCCCTGGTCCTCGCCGAACAGGATGGCGGCGGGGTTCGGGATTTCGGCGACGACCGGCATGGTCATGCCGATGCGCCCCGCAAGCGCCATTTCGGCAACCGCGACCGCGGCGCCGCCATCGGCACAGTCGTGAACGGCGGTGACGAGCCCCTTGGCGATCAGCGACTGGATAAGGTCGCCCGCGCGGCGTTCGGCGGCCAGGTCGACCGGCGGGGGCGGGCCTTCCTCGCGGCCGTGGATTTCGCGCAGCCAGACCGACTGGCCGACATGGCCCTTGGTATGGCCGATCAGGATGATGTGCTCACCTGCGGCCTTGAACGCGATGTTCGCCGATTTCGACCAGTCCTTGAGCAGTCCGACCGCGCCTATCGCCGGCGTGGGCAGGATCGCGCTGCCGCCGCCGGTCGCCTTGCTCTCATTATAAAGGCTGACGTTGCCGCTCACGATCGGCGTGTCGAGCGCGATGCACGCTTCCGCCATCCCTTCGAGACAGCCGGTGATCTGCGCCATGATTTCGGGGCGCTGCGGGTTGGCGAAGTTCAGGCAGTTGGTAATCGCGAGCGGCTTTGCGCCCACTGCCGACAGGTTGCGATAGGTCTCCGCCACGGCCTGCTTCCCGCCCTCATAGGGGTCGGCATAGCAATAGCGCGGGGTGCAGTCGGTGGTGATGGCCAGCGCCTTGTCCGTCCCGTGAACGCGCACGACCGCCGCGTCGCCGCCCGGCGCCTGGACGGTGTCACCGCCGACCTTGGGGTCGTATTGCTCCCAGATCCACCGCCGCGACGCGATGTCGGGAGAGGCCATCAGCTTGACCAGATCGCCAACGATGTCCGTGCTGGCCGGAATGTCGCCGAGCGGCTTTACGCTCGCCCAAGCCGCATACTCATCCTTGCTCGCGGACGGCCGATCGTAGAGCGGCGCGTCGTCGGCCAGCGGCGCGAGCGGAATGTCCGCGACGGTTTCCCCGTGGTGGACGAGCACCATGTGACCGGTCTCGGTCACTTCGCCGATGACCGCGAAGTCGAGCTCCCATTTGCGGAAGATCGCTTCGGCGAACGCTTCCTTGCCAGGCTTCAGCACCATCAGCATGCGTTCCTGCGATTCCGACAGCATCATTTCATATGCCGTCATGCCGGTTTCGCGCTGGGGCACCTTGTCCATGTCGAGGCGGATTCCGACGCCACCCTTCGAGGCCATTTCGACGCTGGACGAGGTCAGGCCCGCGGCACCCATATCCTGGATCGCGACGATCGCGTCTGATGCCATGAGTTCGAGGCACGCTTCGATCAGCAGCTTTTCGGTGAAGGGATCGCCCACCTGCACCGTGGGGCGCTTTGCATCGGCATCCTCGCCGAAGTCGGCTGAAGCCATGGTCGCGCCGTGGATGCCATCGCGGCCGGTCTTCGACCCGACATAGACGATCGGATTGCCAACGCCGGAGGCGGCCGAATAAAAAATCTTGTCGGTGTCGGCGACGCCCACGGTCATCGCATTGACCAGGATGTTGCCGTCGTAAGCCGGGTGGAAATTCACCTCGCCGCCGACGGTCGGCACACCGACGCAATTGCCGTAGCCGCCGATGCCGCGCACCACGCCGCTGATGAGATGCTTCATCTTGGGATGGTCCGGCCGCCCGAAGCGCAGCGCATTCATGTTGGCGACGGGGCGCGCGCCCATGGTGAACACGTCGCGCAGGATGCCGCCCACGCCGGTCGCCGCGCCCTGATAGGGTTCGATATAGCTCGGGTGGTTGTGGCTCTCCATCTTGAAGATCGCCGCCTGGCCATCACCGATATCGATGACGCCCGCGTTCTCGCCGGGGCCGCAGATGACCTGGGGACCGGTGGTCGGCAGTTTTTTCAGGTGGATGCGGCTCGACTTGTAGCTGCAATGCTCGGACCACATCACCGAGAAAATGCCCAGTTCGGTCAGGTTCGGCTCGCGGCCCATCGCGTGCAGGACACGCTCATATTCTTGCGGGCTCAGGCCGTGTTCGGCGACGATCTCTGGGGTGATTCCGGACATGCGCTGCCCCTAGCGAGCGCGGGCCACGAGTGCCACCCGTCATGCGCCTCCCGAAACGAAAAAGGGCCGGGAGCGACCCGGCCCTTTGATAGAAATCGGAGAAACAGGCTTAGCTGCGGCAGGTTTGCTTCGGATGGCTCGGCCGGGTCAGCGTGACGTTGTTACCGCTGACGGTCAGTTCAAAGCCCTCGGCGATCAGCGGCTTGCCCGCTTCTTCAGCCTTCAGCATCGTCGGCGAACCGGTTTCTTCCGAAACGCTCGCCAGCTTGTCGCCCTGGAACAGGTTGATCTTGGCGACGCTGCCATCGTCACAGCGGTAAAGCTTGGTCGACTTGACCGCTGGCGGCAGTTCGACAGGCTTGCCCGGCGTCGCGCCGGTGAAGTTGGCGGAATTGGGGTCGTTGTCGACGACAGGTTCAGCCGGCTTCTTGTCACAAGCCGACAGGGCGAAGGTTGCCGCGAGAACGGCTGTCAAAGGGAGGATTTTCATCGAAAATCCCCATGGCCGCGAATGTTGCGTCGCGTCAAATCTATTTTGTGTTATAAAATTTCACGCAGCGAATTCTGCAGCATCCGGAATCCGCCCGAACGCGATATTCGTCCCGATCCGGTCGGCGCGGCCGCCGGTCTGGGGACCGAGCATGACGGCATTGCGGCCGAAGCGCGTGTTGATGCGGTCCATAGCACGGCTGAGCGCTTCGGTGCGCACTGCCCGTGCCAGTTCGTGGTTCGGATCGAGCCTTTCGAACAGCGATCCCTGTTCTCCTTCGACCGGCGAAAGATTGGCCAGCGTCACGCCGACCATGCGCAGGCGAAAGCCGCCGGGCCGCGCCTGGGCGACGGCGTAGAGACGCGGCCAGATCTCGTCGAGCGCGGCGAGGATGCGAAAGCTGTCCTGCGTTGCGGGTAATTTGATCGACGTGTTCCATTTGCCGCGCACGCCATTGGCGTCCGCTTCGAAGCGGACATGGAGAACCATGAGCCGCGCGCAGAGGTCTTTCGCGCGCAGGCGGCTCGCGGTCTTCATCGCCAGGCGGCGGGTGACCAGCCGGGCAGCCTCCACGCCGCGGTTTTTGGGAGCCAGCACATGGCTGTGTCCGATGGTTCGCTCCTGCGTGCGGCGTTCGGGCAGGTCGACGCCGTGCAGCGCGAACCACAGCCGGTCGCCATCGCGTCCGCCCCAGGCCGATCCCGCATCGACGGGGCGGCGGGCACAAAGTTGCGCGATGTCGTTGACGCCGTTCTTCGCCAGCCGCGCCTTCATCTTGAGGCCGATCCCGGCGATGTCGGTCAGCGGCAGCGGGTAAAGCCGTTCCGGCAATTCGTGCGCCTGAAGCACCACGAGTCCGTCGGGCTTCATCATGTCTGACGCGAGTTTCGCCAGCAGCCGGTTGGGCGCGACGCCGACCGAGCAGCGCAGCCATTCGCCGACATTGTCGCGTATGCCCGCCTTGATCCGCGCCGATAGCGCGCGGACGCTTTCCTCGCTATTCTCATTGTCGAGCAGGCGGCAGGCGACCTCGTCGATCGAACACACCTTTGTCACGGGGATGTGGCGCTGGATCTCCGTCACGATACGGCTGTGATAGTCGACATAGAGTTCGTGCCGCGGCGACACGATCTCGAGATCGGGGCATTTCCGTTTCGCTTCCCACACTGGCGTGCCGGTCGAGATGCCGAGCCGTTTCGCCTCGTAGCTTGCCGCAATCGCGACCGTCGTGTCGATGCCGCCCGGCGCGACAATGACCGGCCGCCCCCGCAGTTCGGGGCGTTCCTGCTGTTCGACACTCGCGAAATAAGCGTTGAGGTCGAGGAACAGCCAGCGGAGCGGGCGGGGAGGGAGGTCCATGGGCGACTCACGTAATCGCCGAGAACATTACAGGAACGATCTGGGC
Source organism: Sphingomonadales bacterium UBA1936 (assembly GCA_002336985.1). Taxonomy (GTDB): domain Bacteria; phylum Pseudomonadota; class Alphaproteobacteria; order Sphingomonadales; family Sphingomonadaceae; genus Sphingomonas_O. The sequence continues at coordinate 2,032 of DDFE01000251.1, read as the reverse complement.
TGCGCTAGTCGATATCGGTGATTGCGACATGCCCCTTGGTGACGCCCGCGCCCGCCGGGGTCAGATCGATGGTGAAATCATTGCCGTCGCTCGTGCGGCCGGACAGGCGGTTGTCTACTGCCTTCACAGCGACGTCCTCTGCGGCGAAGCCGTCGGTGAAATGCTTGCGGACGGCGTCGACGCCCGCGGGTGCGGAGAAGGTGAGGTCGACGGTTGCCTTGTCACCCTTCTTGGCTCCGGCATTGACGTTCATCGTCTCGATCGACGAACCCGGGAACAGCTTTACGCCATCGATATCGAAGTCGCTCTTCTTGAACATCGACGACGGCAGTTTGGTGTCGATCGACACGCCGGGAACGCGGACAGAGACGTTGCCGTCCTGCGAATTGGCGGAAACCGTGACCATGCCGTTGTCGTTCCCCCCGGACGAGCAAGCGGCAAGAGCCATCAACGTGAGTGTCGCGAGGACGTTATGAGCGGTCATGCCGATCTCCTGACTGTATTGTTAAGATAATACACGTGGACGCCATATCCGTCAACCGATCGGCTTCGTGCGGCCAAAACTTCTCTTGCTTGCCGTGTCCGTAAGCCATGCTAGTCCGTGGCGCATGGCAATCGTTCCCGACCCCCTGAAGCTCATCGGCAATACTCCGCTCGTCCGGCTCAAAGGGCCGAGCGAGGCGACGGGGTGCGAGATCTTGGGCAAGTGCGAGTTCGCGAATCCCGGTGCATCGGTGAAGGATCGCGCGGCGCTCTTTATCGTCGAGGATGCCGAGAAGAACGGCACGCTGAAACCCGGCGGAACGATCGTCGAGGGGACGGCGGGAAATACCGGTATCGGCCTTGCGCTCGTCGCCAATGCCAAGGGCTACAAGACGATCATCGTCATGCCCGAGACGCAGAGTCGCGAGAAGATGGACACGTTGCGTGCGCTGGGCGCGGAACTGGTGCTGGTCCCGGCGGCGCCGTTTTCGAACCCCGGCCATTTCGTCCACACCTCGCGGCGCATCGCGGAAGAGACGCCGAACGCGATCTGGGCGAACCAGTTCGACAACATCGCCAACCGCCGCGCGCATATCCTTGGCACCGCAGAGGAAATCTGGACGCAGACCGGCGGCAAGGTCGATGGCTTCACCTGCGCGGTGGGCACGGGCGGTACGCTCGCAGGTGTTGGTCTGGGGCTGAAGGCAAAAAGCGAAGCGGTGACGATTGCGCTCAGCGACCCGCACGGCGCCGCGCTCTACAGCTATTACGCCTGCGGCGAACTCCACGCCGAGGGCAATTCGGTCGCGGAAGGGATCGGTCAGGCACGGATTACCGGCAACCTGGATGGCGCACCGGTCGACACGCAATATCGTATTTCCGATGAGGAGGGACTTGCGCAGGTCGAGGCGCTGTTGCGCGACGAGGGGCTGTGCCTGGGCCTGTCGTCCGGGATCAACGTCGCGGGCGCGATCCGCTTAGCGCGCGACCTTGGCCCCGGAAAAACCGTGGTGACCATCCTGTGCGACACGGGGTTCCGTTACCTGTCGTCGCTGTACAATGCCGACTGGTTACGGTCGAAAGGTCTGCCGGTCTTTCCCTGGCTCGCCTGATCAGTTCTCGTCGCTGCCGATCGGCATGCCGGGCGGGATCTTTCCGCCCGGATCCTCGCTCTTGATCGCCGTGGCGAGCGCTTCGCGGTCCAGCACCAGGCGCGCGGTCGACAGTGCCCATGCCCGATCCTCCGCATCGGCAAAGCGCCGCTTGGCCTGCGCGCGGGCCCAATCGTCGAGTGCTTGATCGAGCGTCGCGGCCGCCATGCCCGTTGCCGGATCGCGGGCGGCCTTTGCGAGGCTCAGTACGATCCTTGTTCCCGCAGCGCGGCGAACGGCGCCGAGCCGCGAACTTGCGGCCGGTGCGTCCAGCAGTGCGAGCAGGCGGTTCGCGACGGTTTCAGGCCCCGGCGTACCGGTATCGGCGCGATGCTGTTCGGCCAGCCGGGCGAGGCGATCGGGCGCGAGCAGGGCATCGAGCGTGACCTGTGCGCCGA
>DDFE01000255.1:3496-3836 GCA_002336985.1 Sphingomonadales bacterium UBA1936 | reverse complement strand
CATCGGCGATCCGCCCGCTGATCGACAAGCGCATGTTCGTGACGACCAATACGATGTTCTGGAATGCCGGGTTCGACCATTTCGCCCTGCACCGCGACCTCGATATCGCATCTTGGGACAATTACATTCCCGATGGCCGCCCCGATTGGGTCGCGAACGGTGCCAATCACGACCTGGTGCGCGGATACAAGCAGCGCAATTTCTGGCTGATGGAAACGCAGCCCGGCCGTGTCGACTGGGTGCCGGTAAACCGCCCACTCGACCCCGGCCAGATCCGTGAAATGGCGTGGCAGGCCGTCGCGCACGGCGCAGACGCCGTACTCTACTGGCAGTGGCGTCC
>DDFE01000255.1:2124-3461 GCA_002336985.1 Sphingomonadales bacterium UBA1936 | reverse complement strand
TGGGCGATCGACCTGCAACGGCACCATCGGGACTTCGATCCCGTCAAGGCATTCACCGAATTCTACCGGCCATTTCGTATCCAGTCGCAAGGTGTCGCAATCCTCTCCGCCGACGCCGACTTGTCGGCCTATCCGCTGGTCGTCGCGCCCAATCTCAATGTGCTGACGGAACCACAGGCGCGCGCGCTGGAACGTTACGTCCGGAACGGTGGCAAGCTGGTGCTCGGTCCCCGTTCAGGCATGAAGGACGATGCCAACGCCTTGTGGCCGGAACGCCAGCCGGGCCCGCTGGCAAAGCTCCTCGGCGCCGAGGTCGAGCAATTCTATGCGCTCGATGAACCGGTCGGCGTCACGGGGCTTGTCGAAGGAAAAGCGGCGATCTGGGCCGAGGCGCTGAAGGGCGTTGCGCCCGACGTTGGCACGCTCGCGACATATAAAGACGCGGGCGGCTGGCTAGATGGCAAACCTGCAATCGTGAAGCGCAAAGTTGGGCGAGGCAGCATTACTTACGTCGGCGCATGGCTCGATCCCGTCTCAATGTCGAAGCTTGCCGAAAACCTTCTGAGCGACGCGAAAGTGGCGCCGATAGTAACCGGAACCCATCCCGATCTCGAAATCGCCGAGCGCGCAGGAGCCGGGAAGCGCGTCCTGATCGCCATCAACCACGGGAATGTCCCCCGCCCCTTCGCCCCGCCTGCCGGAGCATCACCTGTCAGCGGCGAATGGGCGGACGGCCAGATCGCCGCGCACGGTATCGCCTTGTTCACGTTCGCACGCGGAGACCGCAAATGAAGCGCATCTTGTTCCTGCCCCTTCTCGGTCTCAGCACGATCGGCGCAGCACCAGCGACGAAGCACTGGGTGCCGGGGTGGGACGCGCCGCCGATCGGTTATGAGCCGAAGATCAAGGAAGGTCTCGGCCGCCCCTTCAACAACGAGACGGTCCGCCAGGAAATCTATTCGCGGATCGGCGGCAGCACGATCCGGATCCGCCTTTCGAACGAACTGTCCGACGCGGCCATGCGGATCGGGGCCGCCACGATCATGCGCCTCGACGCAGCGGGCAAACCCGTTTCCGGCAGCTTGCGCACGCTGACGCTCTCGAACGCGGGAGACGCGCTTGTCCCGGCTCACGCGCCGATGCTCTCCGATCCCCTGGCGTTTCCCGTAAAAGCTGGGGAACGGTTTGCGGTCAGCATCTTCTTCCCGGAAGAAACGGCCCCACCCGCGCACGCACAGATGGTCGATGTCGCCGCGGGTAACGTGTCCGAAAAGGTCGAGTTGCCCGGATCGACGCGTGCTCGCGCATCCGGCATCGTAAGCGCACTCGAAGTTACC
>DDFE01000255.1:0-2078 GCA_002336985.1 Sphingomonadales bacterium UBA1936 | reverse complement strand
CTGTCGGTGCCGGGCGCGACGCATGTCGTTATCCTCGAGGGGATTAACGACATCGGCAAGGTCAGGAACCCGGCCGATTGGCAGCCGCCCGCGGAAAAGCTGATCGCCGCTTACGAACAGTTGCTCGCGCGCGCCAAGTCGCGCGGGCTGAAAGTGATTTTTGGTACACTGCTGCCCTACAAGGGCGCCGCTTATGCGGATGATGCGGGCGAGCAGCGGCGCGCGACCGTAAATGGCTGGATGCGCGCGAACAGGGCACGTTTCGACGGCCTGATCGATTTCGACACGGCAATGGGCGAACCCGGCGACCCCGCGACGATGCGGCTGAGCTGGCAGATCGGGGATCACCTCCACCCGAACGACGCCGGCTATACCACCATGGCTAAGACCGCGTTTCCGGTGATCCGCGCGCAGGGCTGTCGTTAGTCTATCAGCGTTCGACGCGAATGAGGTAGCTGGTCGTCGCCGGCTTGCCGATGGGAATTTCCCAGCCCGGCTCGATCATCTTGCCCTGGATTTCCTTGCCGATCGGACGAGCCGACCCATCGAGCGGCTGGGCGAAGACTGCGATCGCACCCTCCAGATCCTTTAGCGCGATATAGCCCATGATCGGCTCGATCAGGGTAGGCGCGGTTCCCCATACCGTCAGGTTCGCGCCGCGTTCGTCCCACTTCTGGCCGGTGTTATCCACGCGGCCAGTCGTCGTGAGCAACAGGCGGTTGGACAGGTTGAGCGGCTTTCCGTCGAGCGAGGACAAGGTGATCGCCGCGAAGTGGTTCTTGATGTCCGCCGACAGGTTGCGTGTCTCCACATTCGGATTGGCGTTGATGAAACCGACCAGCGCCTGGCTGCGCGGCGAATTGATGCTGACCAGCCCGTCCTTGCCGCCATTCGTCAGCCAGCTGAGTTCACCCGTGTCCGATACGATCGGGTTCATAGGGCCCAGCGGCGCGGGAAGGCTTGGCTTGCAATCGAGGCACGAAACCCGCGATCCGTGGACCAGCGGCGTGCGGACGTCGAAGCCCGGCGTGTAATAGGGCATTTCCCCGCGCGGCAGGCGTGCGGCCTCGCTGATCTGGTCGGTCGAATAGGACCGCGTCAGCACCGTCTTCGCCGCCGCCACGTCGCCACGCAGGAAGATCATCGCACCGACGGGCATCTGTGCCATCTTCACCGGGTCGAGCGTGATGTCGAAATGGTCGGTGATCATCGGCGTCCACTGGCCCGCGATCTTGGTTTCGAACGTATAGAAGAAGATCCCGTCCCAATCCTGCAGCGACGCATATGACGCGAGGATCGGGATCATCTCCGCGCCGTAATCGCTCGGGAACGGCTGGTTCACTTCGCTCACCGTGAACGGCTTGCCGGCATAGGCACTGCGCGCGAGTTTCAGGATCGTCGCCTTTTCCGGCGAATTCACCATCGGATCGTTGCGATGGCCGTAGATCGCCGGATGCTGCCAATAAACGTGTGAGTCGAGGATGTCCGACTTGACCAACGTCCGCATCAGGGGCTGGTTGGCCATGAAATAGGTGTGATCGGCCATCGGGATGATCGGCACCTTCACACCGACCTCCTGTTGCAGGAAGCGCTTGAAGTCGGCGTGGAAGTCGATCTCGACCTGCGTGATGAACGCGATCTCGGCGTCCAGTCGCAGCCGTGGTGCCTCGGGATGGTCGCCACGCCGCATGAAGGGGATGGGTTGGCCGCTGGCGACACCGGCCATGCTGCGCAGCGACGCTACTTCGGCCGGCTTGCGGTTTTTCGCCAGCCATTCGTTGTACATCTTCACCAGCAACGCCTGGTAATGCGGCGTCATGTCGAGCTGGTAATTGGCAGCGCCCGGCTTGCGCTCGCCGCGCAGCCAATTGCGCGCCCAGAATTCGAGCAACGAGTTCTCGTTGACGACCTCGACGATCGCTACGGCGGGGTCGTCGGCATAGCGCAGGCCGGTGTAGGGATTGAGATGGCCGAGCAGCTGCTTGGCATAATCCTTTTGCAGCGCGATCAGTTCAGGCCCGAAATAGGTGAAGGCCTTGTAAGGGCTGATCAGGTCGGCATCGGGAACGCCGTCGCCC
>DDFE01000197.1:154635-155043 GCA_002336985.1 Sphingomonadales bacterium UBA1936 | reverse complement strand
GCGAGCAAGGAAACGCTGATCGAGCAGAGCTACCCGCTCGCACGGACGCTTCCGGCGGTTATCGACCGCCCGCCTGACGGGCGCGTCGCCCCGATTGTTATCGAATTCCTCCGCTTCGTCGTGAGCCGGGAAGGGCAGGAACTCGTCAACCGCGATGGCCGCTATCTGCCGCTGTCGGCTACCGCCGCCGCCGAGCAGATGAGGGTCTTGGCATGAAGCGGGCAGCCCTGCTGGTTGCCCTGGTGCTTTCCTCACCCGTCGCGGCAGAGCCGATCCGGATATGGGGCCCGCCCGCGATGCGCGGCATCGTTGAGCGCTGGGCAGACGCCTATCGCCGCACGCACCCGGACACGATGTTCGAACTGACGCTCAAGGGATCGGATACCGCGATCCCGGGTCTTTACGGCG
>DDFE01000197.1:0-154612 GCA_002336985.1 Sphingomonadales bacterium UBA1936 | reverse complement strand
AACGGCAGTGTCTCGGTGCCGGGCAAGTCCGATGCGATTGCTGTCCTCGCGAACAAGGCCAACCCGATCGGCGGCCTGTCGCTGGCGCAGCTCGCGTCGGTCATCGATTGCGGCAAGCCGGGAGCGGTGGCGACCTGGGGCGGGTTGGGCCTGAAAGGCGCATGGGCCAGCCGGCCGGTCCGTATCTACAGCTATGACTTCGGCACGCGCACGGGCCGGTATTTCCAGCAGGTCGTGACGGCGAACGGACGGCGCATGTGCTGGGATCGGATCACTGAATTTAACGATGGACGCCGCTTCGACGGGACGGTTGAGGATGCGGCCGACCGCGCCGGAGCAGCAGGGCGGCGCGACCCGGCAGCACTGGTGATCGCCAACCCGGCACAAGCCCGGGGCGGATTGAAGCTTTTGCCGCTCGATGGCGTAACGCCGGACGAAAGTTCGATCGTTTCACGGCGCTATCTGCTGGCGCGGCGGGTCTTTGCCTATGTCGATCGTGCGCCCGGTGAGGCGTTGAAGCCCGATGTCGCCGCGTTCCTCGGCTGGGTGCTGGGCTCGGAAGGGCAGGCACTGGTCAAGGCAGACCATGGATACCTGCCGCTCGATCCCGCCACGGCCTCGGCACAAATTGCCATAATCGGAGAAACACCATGAGACGGATGACCAATGTCATCGCAGCGCTTGGCCTCGCCTTTGCGACGCCGGTGAGCGCGCAGGTGACGGGCACGTCCGACCCCGCCGTCGCGCGGGCGCTGGAGGCGCTGCCCAGTTATAAACCGCAGGGGCAGGTTTCTGGAACGATCAGCCTGTGGGGGCATGGCAGCTTCAAGCGCGACTTCATGGGCCTGCTGATCAAGCGTTGGTTCGATGAGTTCCAGAAGCAGCAGCCGGGCGTGAAGCTCGACTACAAAATGTATGGTACGGCGTCGGCGATCGGTGCTCTGTCGGTCGACGCGGGCACACTCGCGATCCTGGGCGAGGAGATCAGCCCGGAGTCGGCCCGCGAATTCACGCGCGCCAAGGGCTATCCGCCGACGATGATCGAGATCGCCAACGGCAGCGTCGACACCAATTTCTTCGACTATGCGCACATGATCTTCGTCCACAAGGACAACCCGATCGCGAAGCTGACGCGCGCGCAACTGGAAGAGGCATTCGGCGCAGAGCATAAATGCGCGAAGCGTAACGTCCGGACGTGGGGCGGGCTGGGCCTGACGGGATCGTGGGCGAACAAGCCGATTGCTCCCTATTCATGGAAGACCGACGTCGATTTCGCCCTGTTCTTCCGCGAACGGGTGCTGTGCGACAGCCACCGCTGGAACCCGGCGGTGCGCGAATACATGCCGGTTACCCAGCCGGACGGGACCATCGTCCAGCATGGGCAACTGATCCTGGAAGCATTGGCGAAGGATCCGAACGGCATCGCCATTTCGAACGTGCGTTTCGCCAATCCGGATGTGCGGGCGGTGCCGCTCGCCTGGGACGCGAAGGGGCCATATGTGACCGCGAGCAATGCGACGCTGATCGACCGGACCTATCCGCTGGTCCGCATCATCCCGGCCTATATCGACCATGCCCCCGGAAAGCCGATGCCGGCGGCCGAGCGCGAATTCCTGCGCTATGTGCTGAGCCGCGAGGGGCAGACGGCGATGGTCGAGGAGAGTGGTTACCTGCCGCTCAGTCCCGCCATCGCGGCGCGCGAACGGGGGAAACTCCAATGAAGGCGTGGATCGCACTGCTGGCGTTGGTGCCGGCCATGGCAACGGCGCAACTCTTGCCGCCCGAACGGGTCGGCCTGCCGGACGAGATCGTCATCGCGACGAGCAAGCAGATTGCGCCGACATTGCAACGGGCCGCCAAGGCATTCGAAGCCGCAAATCCGGGGCAACACGTCCGTATCGAGGCGCGGGGCAGCGATGTCGCGATGACCCTGCTCTACACATATCGTGCGGACATCGCGGTCATCGGTCGCGACGGGGCGGACCAGGAACTCAAGGCCTATGAGTGGATATACCTGAAACCACCCGTAAAACGCGCGGTCATGCGGGGCAGTGTGGCGACGCCTGAATACTCGCCTTCGATCGCGGTACGTGTGAACGCCGCCAACCCGCTGCGCAGCATTACCATGGCGCAGCTCGCGTCGCTCTTCCGCCCAGGCAAGGCGGACCCGACATGGGCATCGCTCGGCGTCGGCGGCAAGCTGGCGTCGCAGCCGGTCCGCATCGCCGTGCCGAAACTCGACACAGGGACGGGGCGCTATGTCCGGCACGCGATCCTCGCCGATGCGACACAGGTCGCCTGGCAGCGGGTTGTCGAACCCGATGCTGCCGCCATCGCCAGGGTTGTCGCGGGCAATCCGACGATGATCGGCATCGGCGATGCTTCGCCGTTGGCGGGCACGCGGATCGTGCCGGTCGTTCAGGACGGGATGCCCGTCCTGCCACAGGCCGACAATTATCCGCTGACCCGCAATGTCATGGCTTATGCCCATCCGGGCGCGAAGCGGTCCGAAGCTTTCCTGGCGTTTCTTAACGGTGAGGCCGGGCGAGCAGCGATCGCGCCGGGGCCATACCGGCCGGTGGCGGGGCGCTGAGACTTTACGGATTGCCGATTTCCATTCTGGCAATTGCGTCATTGCTTGATTATGGCGCGCTCAGATTTCGTCACCGGCAGCGATTGCCGGTCGCCGTGCGGGCGTGGTGGAATTGGTAGACGCGCCGGACTCAAAAAGAGGTCACGCGACCAAGCGTTCGTTCTACACGACGAAATTTTACTATTTGAGATCAAGTACTTAGCCGAACGATAATGGTCCCGGATCGGACCTTTGTCACGCTAGGTGCCATATAGGAGCCACGCTAACGAGAGCGGCGTTGTTCTGAACTCGGTCACGCTAGGCGTGCTGGTTCTGCTCTCCAAGCCAATTTCAGAGGCTTTGAGGCTACAAGAATGTCATTTTATTAGATGGTGCGGGCGGTCGGGCTCGAACCGACACTCCGATCAAGGAACGGGATTTTGAGTCCCGCGCGTCTACCAATTTCACCACGCCCGCGTACCGACCGGCACGTCTTGAGCCGTCATCGTCGACGAGCCTATAAGCGCGCGTTCCGGGAATTTCTAGCCGTTGGTGTGATTTCGAGTTGGTGTCCGATCGCCTTCCAAAACGCCGGATCTAATGTGCTGTCGCACATTCTCACATTTGCCCAAGCCTCGAGATCTGCACGGGCGCAGAGGACGCGGCGACCGAATTTGCGGAAGATGGGTCCACCCCCGTGACACGATATTTCTCAAGCGTCCGTGTCGACAGGTTCAGGAATACTGCTGCCTGTTGATTCGACAGACAGCCTGATCCGCCTATCGTTATCGTCGGTTTTCGGTCACGCATCCAGACTGCCTGATTGGCAGGGATCAGATCAGCGTCAGAGTGCCGCCAGCACCGCCAAGTGTTGCGCGCGCGCGGACCGGCGGACGGCCACGGGCATGCGGCTGGAACGCATCGCCGCCGGCGGGATTGACGCCGCGTGAGGATCGCGACCTACAACGTCAACGGCATCAACGGGCGCCTGCCCGTCCTCCTGCGCTGGCTCGAGGACGCGCGCCCCGACATCGTGTGCCTGCAGGAGCTGAAGGCCAGCGACGACCGATTTCCCGAGGGACCCTTTCGCGATCTCGGCTATGACGCGGTCTGGCATGGCCAGAAGGCGTGGAACGGCGTCGCCATCCTGAGCCGTGCCGGCACCATTCACGAGACGCGGCGCGGACTGCCCGGCGATGCGCGCGACCGGCAGAGCCGCTATCTGGAGGCGGCGATCGACGGACTGCTCGTCGCTACCCTCTACCTTCCCAACGGCAATCCGCGTCCGGGTCCGAAATTCGCCTACAAGATGGACTGGCTCGCACGGCTCGACGCACATCTGGCGGCGCTGGTCGCGCTCGACGCGCCTGTCGTGATCGCGGGCGATTTCAACGTGATGCCGACCGCGCTCGACGTCTACAAGCCCGAGCGATGGACCGAGGATGCGCTGTTCGTGCCGGAAGTGCGCGCGGCCTTTGCGGCGCTTGTCGGGCAGGGCTGGTGCGATGCCGTCCGTCACCTCCACCCGGGCGAGCCTCTCTACAGCTTCTGGAATTACTGGCGCGGCTCGTTCGAACGCGATGCAGGGTTGCGGATCGACCATCTGCTGCTCAACCCGGTCGCAACGAAGCGTCTGGCTGCGGCCGGCGTCGACCGGCGCCCGCGCGGCTGGGCGAAAACCAGCGACCATGCCCCGGTCTGGATCGATCTCGCCGACCGCCCCGCACGGCGCGGGAACCGCAAGCGCACGGCGTCCTAGGCCTCGCTCCCGCCCAAGGCGGCGAACCACTCGGCATAGGGCGTTGTCCGGATCATGTGCCGATTGAGATCGGGGGCGCCGTCGCGCCACCAGACGGGGCCGCGTTCGCCGAGCGCATGCTTCGCCGCATCGACCGCGTCATGCGCCGCATCCTCGGCCGGCCGGGCGTGCGCGCGTTTCGCAGCGCCGACGGCGCGGCGCGCCGCCATCAGCCGGTTGACGAGCTGTTGCCGCTCCTCGGCGCCGAGTGCCGGGTTCGCCATGCGCCACAGCCGTCCCCGGACCACGAAATAGCGGCCGTCGGGCGTGACCGGGTGGCCACCGGCCGTGCGCGGATCGGCCGGCATGGCGCTCAGCCCTCGAGCATCTCGCTGATCTTCGCCGACAGGGTTTCGATCTGGAAAGGCTTGGTGATCATCTGCATGTTGGTGCCGAGAAAGCCGGCGCGGATTGCCGCATTCTCGGCATAGCCCGTGACGAAGAGGATCGGCAGGTCCGCAAGGTGCTCGCGCGCGATCTCGGCGAGCTGGCGGCCGTTCATGCCCGGCAGGCCCACGTCCGAGATCATCAGGTCGAACTTGCGGCCGCTCGACAGATGCCGGATCGCCGCCTCGGGTTCGGCGGCCTCGACCGCGCGATAGCCGAGTTCCTCGAGCACGTCGCGCACCAGCATGCGGACCGATTCATCGTCCTCGACCAGGAGCACCGTCTCGCCGTCGCCATGGTGGACGGCGGCGGGCGGCGCATCCTCGTCCACGGCGGTCTGCGCGGCGGCGGGCACGAACAGGCTCACGGTCGTGCCTTCGCCGACGACCGAATGGATTCGAACCTGGCCGTTCGACTGCTTGGCGAACCCATAGACCATCGAGAGGCCGAGCCCCGTGCCCTGGCCCACCGGCTTGGTCGTGAAAAACGGGTCGAACACCTTGTCGAGCGTCGCCTGATCCATCCCGACGCCGGTGTCGGACACCGCGATCACGACGTAATCGCCCGGCGCAATGCCCGGGCGCGCTGCGCAATAGTCCGGGTCGAGCGTCATCGGACGGGCTTCGACCGTCAGCTTGCCGCCGTCGGGCATCGCGTCGCGCGCGTTGATCGCGAGGTTGAGGATCGCACTTTCGAGCTGGTTGGCGTCGACCACCGCCGAGGGGAGGTCGCGGCGGCGAATGATCTGGAGCTCGATCCGTTCGCTCAGCGTGCGGCGCAGCAGTTCCTCGAGCGAAATGACCAGCGCGTCGATGTCGGTCGGGCGGCTGTCGAGCGACTGGCGCCGCGAAAAGGCGAGCAGGCGGGCCGTGAGCCCGGCCGCACGCTGCGCCGAGGTGCTTGCCGCGTCCATGAACCGGCCGATGTCGTCGAGACGGCCGGTCGCGATGCGGCGCTTCATGATATCCATCGCACCGATGATACCGGTGAGCATGTTGTTGAAGTCGTGCGCGATGCCGCCGGTGAGTTGGCCGACCGCTTCCATCTTCTGGCTCTGGCGCAGGGCGGCTTCGGCGCGCTCCCGCTCGCCAGCTTCGGCCTCGAGCCTGGCGAGCGCTTCGGTCAGCGCTTCGGTGCGCTCGGCGACCTGGGCCTCGAGCTTCTGCGCGGCGTCGGCAAGGGCCGTCTGGCCGCGTTTCTGCTCGTCGATATCGACGATGACCGATATCGCGCCGGTCACCGTGCCCCCGTCGTCGAGCGGGATGCCGCTGACGCGCGTCCAGATCTCGGCGCCGTTTTCCGGCCGGTGGAGGAACTCAACCCCCTGCACGCGCTCGCCCCTCAATGCGCGAGCGGTGACGAACCGGTCGCGCCTGATCCGCGTGCCGTCGGCCTCATAACCCTCCCAGCGCAATTCGCCATCGGGTAGCCTCGACGGGATATCCCCCGTCGGCAGGAACCGCCGGAACTCGGGATTGGACAGCAGGGTGCTGCCATCGGGATTGACGAAGGCGACCCCCACGGGAAGCGTGTCGAGCAGGGTGTTCAGGCGGCTGCGCTCGTTCACGAGCGCCGCGAGCTGGTCGCGGATTTCGAACTGTTTCTGGCGCGCGCGCATCGCCGAGGCGATCGCGCTCAGCAGCGATTCGCTGCTGAGCGGCCGTTCCAGCAGGACGACGTTGATCGCGCTGTCGGGCAGGCGGCGGCGGATCGCCTCGGTCGATATCGCACGCCCGGCCTGGCGCCCGGCGAGAAGCACGAACGGCACGTCGGACCAGGCAGGCTGGGCCTCGAGCACGCGGTGCAGGGGGCCGAGATCGGCGAGCAGCGCTTCCTCGGTGATGAGCACGGCCCCGACATGCTCATCGATCCGCTCCGCGACCTCGGCCAGCGTCGCGCATACTGCGGTATCATAGCCGGAGTCGGTCAGGAGCCGCGCGACGCTGTTGGCGTCGTCGCCATAGGGCGCGCTGACCAGCACGCGATGGCCTTCGGAAGCCGAGCGATGCACTTAGCCGCGGTCTTCCATCAGCGGCAGCTTCTCGCCCGTATATTCCGGGGTTCCAGTCAGCACGCCGCGGAATTCGGCGAGTGGCGCGCCCACACGCACGCCCTGGCCATCGATCCTGAACTCGCGGATGGTGTCCTCGTGCTGGCCGCTGCGGTTCTTCACGATCGAGATCGCCTTGCGGATCCGGCCCTCGCTCTCGAAGAAGCGCAGCAGGATGACGATGTCGGCGACATAGGACACGTTCAGCCCGTGCGTCTGCATCGTCCCGAAGAAGCCCTGCTGGGGATTGATCAGGAAAGTCACGATCCCGGCTTGGTTGAGGTAGGACAGCAGCTCGTGCAGCTGGAGAACGAGTTGCTGCTCCTGCGGCATCGACGCCATATATCCGTTGAGGCTGTCGATCATCACGATCTTTGTGTCCCGCTGCTCGACCTCCTCGCGGATCAGCGCCGCGAACTGGCCGGGCGCGATCTCGGCCGGATCCATCTGCCGGATGCTGAGGCAGCCCGCATCGATCCGCGCCTCGAGATCGATACCGAAAGCCTCGGCGCGGCTGACCAGCGTGCCGATGCGTTCGTCGAACTCGTAAATGACCGCACGTTCGCCGCGTCCGCACGCGGCGTCGAGATATTGCAGCGCGAGTGTCGTCTTGCCCGACCCGGCCGGACCTGTGACGAGCGTCGAGGTCCCGCGCGCCGGACCGCCGTTGAGCAGCGCGTCGAGTTCGGGGATGCCGCTCGGCAGCGCCTCGCCGACGAAGCTCGAATGATGATCGGCAGCGATGAGACGCGGGAAGATGTCGATGCCGCCCTTGCGGATGACGAGGTCGTGATACCCCGCGATAAAGTCCACGCCGCGCATCTTCTGGATCTGCATGCGGCGGCGCGCCGCCCCGAACTCGAGCGTCAGCCGCTCGAGCGTGATCACGCCATGGCACAGGCTGTGGAGATGGTTGTCGCGGCCGCCGTTGAAACCGGTCAGGTCGTCGACGAGAAGAACGGTCGTCTCGAGCCCGGCGAAGAACTGTTTCAGGAACAGCAGCTGGCGCCGGTAGCGCAGCGGATCCTGGGCGAGCAGGCGCAGTTCCGACAGGCTGTCGAACACGATGCGCTTCGGCTTCACCTTCTCGACTTCCTCGCGGATCAGCTGGATCGTGCCGCCGAGTTCCATTTCCCAGCTGTGCAGGATCGACTGGTCGCGCCCGACGCCGAGCACATCCTCCGCCGAGGCCAGTTCGAACAGGTTGACGCCGTCGAGCGACCAGCCATGCGACTGCGCGACGACATTGAGCTCCTCGCTCGTCTCGGACAGGGTGATATAGAGGACGTTCTCGCCAGCCGCGAGACCGTCGAGCAGGAACTGCAGCGCGAGCGTCGTCTTGCCCGAGCCCGGCATGCCTTCGACGAGAAAAAGGCGATTGGCGGGCAGTCCGCCGCGAAGCACCAGATCGAGACCGGTATTGCCGGTGGATATGCGTCGATTGTCGGTACTCATGCGCTGCCTGCCCTTGTTCCGCCGCATCGCGCGATCGTCCCCAGGCCACTCGCGTGGCCGGGGGCTGTGCGAAGACTCAGCAGGACGGCAGGCGCTCTGCGGTGCTGTTCCTACCGCGAAATATTCCGTTTGTCGTGGACGCTTACCTACGCTGCCCGTAACGACTATGCATTGATCTCGATCAACCGGCGCGGAGGCCAGCCATGGCGGCGAGGCTGCGGAAGGTGATCGACCAGCGCGGGGCGGGAAGGGCCGCGATGCTGTGTTCCCACGCGTGCCGGACCTCGCCTGCAAGATGGTAGAAGGCGCGCGGCGCGAGCGGCGCATTGGCGCGCGCGAAGCCGCCGGGGATACGCCGCCGCAGGCGGAGCGTGGCGGGCGTACCCAGCGAGAGACCGATGACATCATCGAACATCGGCCGGTCCCGGTGCCAGCCGATCGTAGCGCCCGGATCATAGCGGATGAGCAGCGCCTGGACGAGCGCGGCGGGATCGAGCGCCGCGAAGCGCGCGGCACGCGCGCGCAGCGGCAGCAGCCAGCCGGGCAGGGGATCGGCCTCGATCACCTGCCCGCGCACGAAATCATAGGACCAGCCATAGGCATGGGTCAGGCGGCGGCCTTCCCATTGCTGGTATCGGAACGGTGCGAGCGGTGCGGCTTCGACCCGGTCGATGAGCGCGCGTTCCTCGGCACACGTGATGGCATCGGCGGCAACCGCGAGACCTGGAATGGCCGGGATCGCCCGCGCGTCCGCCTGCCCGTCGTGGGATCCGGCTGGATGCGCCTGCTCCGCACCGAAAAGATCGGGCTGGCGTGCGTTCCGGGCAGTGACGGACGCGGTCACAGGTCGAGCCCGAATTGCGCGCGGCCGGGAGGCATCACGCTTTCTGGCAGGATGGCGCGCGTCCGTGGCGGCCCCTTGCCGCTTCGCCACAGGTGTTTCGTGGGGGTCACGACCATGGTTCGCGCGTCGACGGGAGGCCGGAACTGTAAGCGGATGACGTCCTCGACGCCGCCATGGAGCCACTGGTCGTACTCATGGAGTGCGAGCAGGACCGGCATGCGATCGTTGGTCGCGAGCACCGCGTCGTTGGCCGTCATGGTCATGCCGGCATGGCAGGCACCGTGACCGGCGAGCGACCGGCAGAACCCCGCCCAGGCCATGAGGCCCGCCGGATTGCCATCGTCGCCCGGAATCGAGAACCAGGTGCGCGTCCTGCGTCCGGGCGCTCCGTCGGGATTGGCGAAATGGGTGATCGGGATCAGGCAACGGTAGCGCGGGTCGCGGACCATCTCATCCCACATCGGATTGGTCAGGTCGGCGACGAGCCCGAGCCGCTCCGGCGCCTCGCCGCGGCGGTGCATCGCGCGCGCGAACCGCGGAAACCCCCAGGGCATGCGCTTGAGCTGCCGCCGGCCGCCCGTCTCGAAAACCACGATGCCGGTCGTCCCCTCGACGGTTTCCTCGGGAATGCCGACATCCGGCACGGGATCGATGCCGAAACGGGCGGAGATCGCGGCAGGCGTGGCGGCACAGGCATGAAGGCGGGACATGATCGACTCGGTGGCAAGACGTGCAGGCCAGATCTAGCACGGGAACGAAATGGGAACAAAGCGGCGCGTGGCTCGGTTTGGGGCGCGGCGTAACGTGGAATGTCGCGGCATGCGCGCGCTTGCCGATCGTCCAGGGGATCGAGGCGCGATCGCACGCAAACCCCGGCACGCCGATCGAGTCGCCGCCGCGGATGTCCGATCCGTCCTATCCTCCTGCATTCGCGCACATTACCGGCACGCCCGCGACCCAAAATCACGAACCGTGATTTTCCCTGGCCCGGCGCTATCGCCGGGCTATTTTTCCTGACCGTGGACCGGGTCAGGCCAGCTTGAAACCTTCCTTGTTGGCCTGGGCCGTCAGTTTCGCATTGCCGGCCTTTCCGAGCGACCTGTGCAGTGGCGGGAAGATGGCATCCTCTTCCTCGCGGACATGCGTTTCCACCGCAGCCCGGAAATCGCCAACCTGCCCGAGGAATGCGGGCGACGCCTTGTTGGCGACGTCGAGCTCGTAGAGATATTGCTTCACATAGCCATGGTCATGGTTGAGCTTGTCGGCGTCGGCCTTGTCGCCCCAGGCGCGCAGCGCGGGGTAGATCACATTCTCCTCGGTGAACGCATGCTTGCCGAGCGCATGTTTGAGCTGGGCGAGGAGCGTGGTGCGTTGCGCCGTCTGGCTGCTGTCGGTCGCCTGCAGCTTGTCGAACAGCGCCAGTACGAGTTTGTGCTCAGCCTTGATCGCCGCCAACCAGTCGCCGGCGAGCGTGCTCGGTGCCTGGACAATGACCTTGCGGCCGAGGTTGAGCGCGAAACCCGCCACAAGGCCCGCCGCCGCCGCGCCGAGCGCCTTCGCGGTCGTCCCCGTGGCAGCCCTGGCCGCACGCGCCCTGGCCTTTCCTGCAGACCTGCCGAGGTCGCGCGTCGCGGTCTTCGCGCGATCCTTGACCGTCGCGGACTCGCGCCGCACCGTCGCTTTCGCCGTGCGCGCGGTCTTGCCGACCGTCCGCACCGTCCGTTCCGCAGCATTCTCGATCGCCTCCGTCACGGGCGCGGCGCTCGTCGCCGCATCAACTGCGGCAGCTTTGACGGCGCTCGAAAATTTTTTGGCAGTCGATGATGCTGCCTTGCCTGCCGTCCTGCCACGTCCCTTGCGCGCCGACGGCTTGGCGGACGGGGTCGCCCTGGCCGGAGCAGCGGCTGCGGTGCGTGCCCCGGAGGCCCGCTTGCGCGATGCCGGTGCTCTCGGCCCACCACGCACGGCAGACGGCTGGGTTGCGGTCTTGGCTGCGGGCTTGGGAGCGGACGCTCGCGGCGGTTTCGCCGTGGTGGCGACGGACGGGCGGACATCGCTTTCGTCCGGACGGTTAGGCGTATCGTCGGTCATGACAGTGTCTCCGGTCCAAGCCGTCTCAAACCCTGGCCCGTCACATAGTTCCGGCCCGTCGCCGCATTGCCGCGTCACCCACGTACGCGGGGGCGGCGGTTTCGCGGGCGACCGCCCGCATGGGCGTGGCGCAGATACGAAAAAGGGCCGCTTGCGCGGCCCTTCCCGTCGGCGAGCGGTCCTCGCCGTCAGCGCTGCTGCGTGCCGCCAGCATCGTCGTCGTCGTCGATGCTGGTGTCGCTCTGCTGGCGATCGGGGTTCGGATCCTGGTTGCCGCCCTGCGTACCGCCCTGCTGGTTCTGCTGGCGGTCGAAGTTCTGCGCGCGGTCCTGGTTCTGGTTGTCCTGGCCTGCCTGGTTGGCCTGATCGCTGTTCTGGTTGGCGTTGTTGCTCTGGTCCTGATTACCCATCATCCGTCTCCTCTTGGCGTCCCTGGTGTTGGAACCCATGCATCTCAACAGTCTCACCTGCCAAGCGATCCCGTCGTTTCGGAAGCGGTGCGACGAGCCGAGTGAAGCGCTGCGAAAGTCTTCTCGGCATGTGATCGAGATCAATCGCGATCGCTGCCGCGCGTGTTAGACCGCCTTATCCGCGGCGACTGCTCGGCATGGTCCGGACTGAGAGCCCCCGTGCTCCCGCCTGCGACGCCGGGGGGCGAGGATGACAGACAGGGATCACGACATCGACGGTGATGCGCGGCAAGGCAGCGCCTATCGTCTCTATTGTTTCGACGTGCGCGGACGAAGGCTTCCCGCCGAGCCAATCGATGCCGCCGACGATCGCACCGCGATCGCCATCGTCCAGCTGCACCTTCATGACCGCTGCGAGCTCTGGCAGGGCGAGCGACTGGTCTTTTGCGAGCCGGACGTCCGCCGGAATTAGCTTCGCTGCCGGGATGGGACACCGTCCGGGCTAGCGCTGCGCGCCGCCCAGGAGCGGAAAGGGATTGAAGGGCGTGCCCTGCCACCAGCCCTCGCCCGGGCGCATCCGGTGAAGCGCAAAATGCAGATGCGTGTTGCCTTGTCCGGCGTTGCCGGTGTCGCCGACGAACGCCACCGTCTCACCTGCCATGACGTGCTGACCCTCGCGCAGGCCTGCCACATAGCCGGAGAGATGGGCGTAATAGCCCTGGAGATCGCCAGCGCGGATGTAGAGGGTCAGGCCACCGGCCGTACTGGTGAATATCTTCGTGACGGTTCCGGCAAAGGCGGCGCGGACCGGTGTCCCGCCCGGCGCTGGAATGTCGAGCGCTTCATGGGCGCGCGTGCCGCCGCCGCGCGGTTCGTGCCAGCTGTCGACGAGTTGGTCCGGTCGCACGCCTGCGACAGGCACGACGAGCGCCGGGTCGGCCTGCGCCCTCGCATCGGTAGCGCCCTGCCGTCCGGACATGCCGCCGTCGCGCGCGCAAAAGGCAAGGACGAGCGTGGCAACGATCATGGTCGTCACGCCCCAGCCGAACCGGTTCATGGCTGGAAGATGGCAGGTGTTCCGGGCCGTGTCATCAAGGCCAGCCGCGCCGCGTCCCAGTTTGTCAGCCGGATGCATCCGTTCGATTCCGCGCGGCCAATCTTCTCGGGTTCGTTCGTCCCGTGGATCCCGTAATGCGGCTTGGACAGGTCGAGCCAAACCACGCCGACCGGGCTGTTGGGTCCAGCCGGGACATCGACCTTGGGATCGGACTTGTCGGCGCGCTTCAGGGTCGCGGGATTATAGGTCCATTTGGGATTGTGGTCGGCGCCCCGGACAGTCCACCGGCCTATGGGCAGCGGATCGCGCGCCGAACCCATGGTCGCGGTAAACTGCGCGACGAGGCGATCCCTGTCGTCGAATACTCTCAGCACGCCATCGGACTTGTCGACGATGATGCGCTTCGCTTTCGGCTGGGTCGCATCGACGTTGAGGCTGTTGAGCGTGGCCGCCCAGACCGGGTCGTCGGTCGAATAGGCGCGCGAGAAGGGCAGGGCGTTCGGAAAGACGAGTTGCGCGCCCGCGACCAGCCGCGCGCCCGGATTAAGGGCAACAAGCGTCGCCGGGGTGGTGTGAAAGCGCTCGGCGAGCGCCTCGACGGCATTGCGGTAGGCGAGCGCGGGCAGCTTGGCCTGGTCGACCGGGTCCTTCGGGAACGGCCAGGTAAACGGGCCGCTCAGGTCACCGGCGGACAGCGCCAGCGTCCGTGTCGCGGGCCAGCGGCCGTACGGGGCAAGCGATGCGCGCGTCGCTGCATCGTTCGTGCCCGTTACGCGCAGGCCGTTCGCCTGCTGGTAACCCTTGAGTGCATTGACCAGCGAGGTGCCGCCCTTGCCGTCGAGCACGCCGGGACCGAACCCGAGCTTGTCGAGGACCACCTGGAGGTGAAGCACCTCCAGATCGACCGCAGGGCGTACGGCCGCAGCGGCATCCGGACCGTTCTGGCCCGCTGCGCGCGAAGGTGGCGACGAGTGGGCGGGCGATGCCGCTGCCACGAGCATTGCGGCGAGAAGCGGGGCAGCGAAAACGCGGGTTGGGAGATGGTGCACGGGCTCATCCTGGTCGAGACGGACGGCGTGAACGCGGGGCTGCCGGCATTCGTTGCGCGCGCAGGCCCTCCCGCCCGCCTTACGAGCCGTCGCGCCGCAGTTGCGCTGCCTGCTCCCGCTTCTCCGGCCGGATGTAGATGGACGAGAGCTGCGGATACGCCTTGCGGAGATCGTCCTCGATCTCTTCGATCAGCCGTTCGGCATCCCCCATGCGCACGCTGTCGTCGAAATCCGCGCTGATTGCCGCGAAGACCTGGTTCGGCGCGGTATGGATCGTCCGGACGTGGTTGACCGTCGTGATCGCCGCATGGCCCCGGACGATCGCGGCAATGCCGGCGATCATTGCGGGATCGGCCCGTTCGCCGATCAGCAGGCCCTTGGCTTCGCGCGCCAGGAACACCGCAACGACGGCGAGCACCACGCCGATCGCGATCGAGGCCAGGCCATCGAGCCGCGGATCGTCGAACGCGTGGCTCGCCCAGACACCGATCGCGGCAATGACGAGCCCGACGAGCGCGGCGCTGTCCTCGAACAGCACCGTGAATGTCGCCGGGTCCTTCGAATCGCGAACGGCCTGCCACCAGCCAGCATCGCCTTTTGCACTCCCGAACGCCTTGAGCGCGATCGCCCAGGACGTGCCTTCGAGCGCAAAGGCGACGCCGAGCACGAGATAGTTGATCAGCGGCGGCCGCAGCGGCTCGGGCTCGGCCCAGTGGAGCCAGCCTTCATAGATCGAGACGACGGCGCCAACGGCAAAGATCAGGATCGCAACCACGAACGCCCAGAAATAGAGCTCACGACCATAGCCGAAGGGATGGATCGCATCGGGCGGTTTCCTGGCACGGCGCTCGCCGTAGAGCAGAAGAACCTGATTGCCACTGTCGACGACCGAGTGAATGCCTTCGGTCAGCATTGCCGTCGAGCCGGTGATCGCCGCTGCCACGAATTTTGCCATGCCGATACCGAGATTGGCGAGCAGCGCGGCCCAGACGACGAGGTTGCGCTGTCCGGGGCCTTGGGTGCTCATCGCGCCTGAACGCACGGACGTGCAATTTGGCGGCGAGGCTGAATTGCGCGGCGTTGCCACGCGAACGAAGCTGAGCGGGGATTGTCGCCCGTCTTGCCCGACAAACCGGGGGTAGGCCGCACGCCAGCCCCGTGCGGGGTCAGTGAACGAGCGCGCGCAGGGCCGTGCCGACGCGCCCGATATCATAGGGCTTGGCGAAGAACAGGCTCTCGAGCGCGGCGTCGACATCGCCTTCGCTGCAGTGACCCGAGGTCAGCACGATCTTGACCGGCGGCCAGCGGTCCTTGACCGTGCGCGCGAGCGACAGGCCGTCCATCGAACCCGGCATGCGGATGTCGGTGAACAGGATGCGGATGTCGGGCCGCCGCTCCAGGATCGTCATGGCCTCGTCCGCATCGCAGGCCTCGAGCGCCTCGAACCCGGCGTCTTCGACGACGTCGACCGCCATCAGCCGCAGCATCGCTTCGTCCTCGACGACGAGGACAGCGGCGCGTTTGGGGAGCTCAGCCTGCAGCATTCAACCGATCTCGCATTTCCGGCACCGCATGACGCGTCACCCTGACCTTTAACGGCACGCGCACCGCCTCCTTGCGATCGGCATTGCGACGTCGAACCATGTTTCATGCGATGGCCAGCGCGCCTCTGCAAGCCCAGCACCCCAGCGGAGGCGTGCGACCGGTCGTCGCGGGACTGCCGGTCGGCTCACCGGATTGCAGTCACGCGCCAGATCACATTGGCCAGGTCGTCGGCGATAAGCAACGCACCGGCCTTGTCGAACGCCAGGCCGACCGGGCGACCGCGCGCACGGTTCCTGTCATCTAGAAAACCCGTGACGACATCCTGTGGCTTGCCGGCCGGCCGCCCGTTGGCGAAGGGGACGAACATCACTTTGTAACCGTTGAAGGCGCCCCGGTTCCAGCTGCCATGTTCGCCAATAAAGGCCCCGTTGGCAAAACGCGCGCCGAGGCTGGGTCCTTGCGCGAAAATGAGGTCGAGCGGCGCGACATGCGAGCTCAGGCTGTAGTCGGGCGGGATCGCTTTTGCGACCCTGTCGGGCCGCTGCGGCATCACGCGCGGGTCGACATGCTTGCCCCAGTAGCTCCATGGCCAGCCGTAGAAGGCGCCGTCCTTCACCGAGGTCATGTAATCGGGGACGAGATCTGGGCCGAGCTCGTCGCGCTCGTTGATCACCGCCCAGAGCTGGCCGCTCTCGGGATTGAACCTGAGGCCGTTCGGGTTGCGCAGGCCGGTCGCAAAGTCGCGGTGCGCGCCGGTCATGCGATCGACTTCCCAGATGCGCGCCCGATCCTTTTCGGCTTCCATCCCGGCTTCAGTGATGTTGCTGTTCGAGCCGATGCCGACATAGAGCTTGGTGCCGTCCGGGCTCGCCGTCAGGCTCTTGGTCCAGTGATGGTTGATCAGCCCGCCGGGCAGTTCGGTGAGGAGCGTTCCGCGATCGGCGATGCGTGTCGCGCCGGGCGTATAGGCGTAGCGCACGATCCCGTCGCTGTTCGCGACATAGAGGTCGGTCCCGACGAGAACGATGCCGAAGGGCGACTGCAGATGGTCGAGAAAAACGGTCCGCAGTTCGGGCTTGCCGTCGCCATCGGCGTCGCGAAGCAGGGTGATCTGGTCGGCGCCTTTCACCCCGCTGTGGCCAAGGCTCTGGATCCATCCGACGAGAATGTCCTTCGGCCGTGTCACCGGCTCCTGTGGCGCCTTGGGTTCGACCGCGAGGATGTCGCCATTGGGCAGGGTGTAGAGCGTGCGCACATTCTTGAAGCCGGTCGCAAAGGCCGCGACCCTGAGGCCGGGTGCGACCGTCGGCAGGGCATCCCCCCATGGCGTGGGGCGTGCAATGTGCATCGGCGGCACGAGATACTGGTTTTGGGGAGGCAGCTTCGGGTTGGGACCGAGCTGGTCGTCCGGCGATCCGCCGCCATTGCTGCACGCGGCAAGCACCAGGGCTGCCGTTGTCGTGCCGAGGAAGGACATGAGGCGCATGATCATGCCTCCCGGACGCTGCAGAGCGCATAGCCGGCCCAGCTGGTGACGAGCGCGAGCAGCGCGACGATCGCCGAGAGGATGAGTCCTGCCGGCATGACGGCGGTCCAGCCGTCGCGGCTGTGGACAAAGGCGTTGACCAGCGCGAGGACGAGCATCAGCAGCGTACCCAGGCTGTGCAGCCAGGAGTGCCGGCGCGGCCGGCCACGGTTCAGGAGCGCATCGGCGATGCCGGCAGCCGCCGCGGCGACGCCCATGATCAGGCCGAAGGTGATCAGCCAGACCGAGAAGTTCGACCATTGGGGCTGCGGCGAATTGACATAGAGGATGTCGGTAACCAGCGCGGCGCTGAAGAAGGCGAGCGGGTAGGCCGCCAGCATCGCATGGATCGGGTGGGCGGGCGCGCTCTTTAAAGAATCGACGGTGGTCATCGGCCTGGCCTTGACGTGGAGAGGAAGCCGCTACGCACGAGCGGGGGGTTCCGTTCCGGTCACGGCAGCATTGCCGGCGACCGCGTCGCGGATTGAAGGCGGTCCGGGACGGAGTCTTCGCGATCGCTCGCGTCGAAGGGCTGCGCCGGACTTCCGGCCCGGCATTGCCGGGTCGAGGCCCAACCATGCTCCCGCCGGATGCAGCGCATGGATCGTCCGTCCTCCCGGGACAGTGCCGTTCGGGCTGGGCTGACAGTCTCGATCCCGTATGATGCATCCTGTGCAGCATTGCGGCGTTGCGCAGCCGATGACTGTTCTTGTCCCTGTCCTTGGCGACCAGCTCTCCCACAATCTCGCCTCGCTGCGCGAGACATCGCCTGCGGATGCGGTCGTCCTCATGATGGAGGTTGCCGACGAGACGCGCTATGTCCGGCACCACAAGCGCAAGATCGTGCTGGTCCTCTCCGCGATGCGCCATTTCGCCGATGAACTGCGGGCGGCGGGCTGGAGGATCGATTACGTCGCTCTCGACGATCCGGACAACACCGGCAGCTTCACCGGCGAAGTCGAACGCGCCCTGACACGGCATGAGATCCGGTCGATCCGGATCGTCGAGCCTGGCGAGTGGCGGGTCAAGCGCGCGATCGACGGGTGGTCGAAGCGTTTCGGACGCCCGGTCGACATGCTGGCCGACGATCGCTTCATCTGCGGGATCCTCGAATTCCAGACATGGGCACAATCGCGCAACGATCTGGTCATGGAGTTCTTCTACCGCGCGATGCGGCGCAAGACCGGCCTGCTCATGACCGCGGAGGGGCAACCGGTCGGCGGCCAGTGGAACCTCGATGCGCAGAACCGGGCACCGCCGAAGCGGGGCCTCCGGTTTCCGCAACCCATGTCATTCGCGCCGGATGCGACGACAGCTGCCGTGCTCGATCTTGTCGCGGCGCGGTTCGCCACGCATTTCGGCCGTCTCGAGGGGTTCGACCTGCCGGTCACGGCGGATCAGGCCCGTGCGGCGCTTGCGCATTTCGTCGCTACCGCGCTGCCCGATTTCGGAACCTACCAGGACGCGATGGTGACCGGCGAGGACTGGCTTTTTCACAGCTGGCTCAGTCCCGCGCTGAACCTCGGCCTGCTGTGCCCGATCGACGTCTGCGACGCTGCCGCGGAGGCGTTCGCCGCAGGCAGGGTTCCGCTCAACGCCGTGGAGGGCTTCATCCGGCAGATCATCGGATGGCGCGAATATGTCCGCGGCTATTACTGGCTCGAAATGCCGGAGGTCGCTCATGCCAATGCGCTGGCGGCGACGCGGCCGCTGCCCGAATTCTACTGGACCGGGGAAACCGACATGCGATGCATGGCCGAGGCGATCCGCAACACGCGCGACAACTCCTATGCCCATCACATCCAGCGCCTGATGGTCCTCGGCAATTTCGCGATGCTGGCGGGCGTACTGCCGCAGGACGTCGCCGACTGGTTTCTCGTTGTCTACGCGGACGCATATGAGTGGGTCGAGCTGCCGAACGTCATTGCGATGAGCCAGCACGCCGACGGCGGGCGCATGGCGACGAAACCCTATGCGGGCGGCGGCGCCTATATCAACCGGATGTCCGATCATTGCGCGCGATGCCGCTACGATGTGAAGCAGAAGACCGGCCCCGATGCCTGTCCCTTCAATGCCTTGTACTGGGATTTTCTCGCCCGGCACGAAAAGCGCTTTCGCCGCAATCGCCGCATGACAAACATGTACGCCAGCTGGGATCGCATGTCGGTGGAGACTCGACAGGCGTACCGCGACAGTGCCGCCGCGTTTCTAGCATCCCTCGAGCCTGCCGCGCCGGGGTGGGCCCGCGCGCCTGCCGCATATGGGTAGGCGATCGCCGCGTCCAACCGGCGCGATAACGTTGTGCAACCGGTCTGCTTGACCCTAGAGCGCGTGCGGAAACGATAGTCCCCTGGAGATCTCGGTGCGTGCCTTTGACGATCCTGTTCCTGCGCGGGCAGCGCAATGACCGGCGCGGCAGTCGTGATCGGGGCGTCCGGCGGCATCGGCCGGGCGTTCGAAGACGCGCTTCGCGAGGAAGGCACCTACGAGACCGTCCATGGCTTTGCCCGGTCGCGATCCGGACCGCAGCACTTGGACCTGCTCGACGAGGCAAGCATCGCCGCTGCGGCGGCGCTGGTCGGCCGCGGGGTCGCGCCGCGCCTGGTGATCGTGGCGACCGGGCTGTTGCATGAAGACGGACAGATGCCTGAAAAGGCGTTGCAGGATCTCGCGCCCGAATGGCTCGCGCGGCTTTACGCGGTCAACGCGATCGGCCCGGCGCTGGTCGCAAAACACTTCCTGCCCCTAATGGCCAGGAGCGGGCACGTCGTTTTCGCGGTCCTGTCGGCCCGGGTCGGGTCGATCGGCGACAACCGTCTTGGCGGATGGCATGGCTACCGGGCCTCGAAAGCCGCACTCAACATGATGGTGCGCAATCTGGCGATCGAAGAACGGCGCCGCAACGGTCGCGCCATTGTCGTCGCTCTCCATCCGGGGACGGTCGATACGTCGCTCTCGCGACCCTATCAGGGCAATGTCCACCCCGCCCGATTGTTCACGCCGGACCGTGCCGCGCTGCAGCTGCTCGACGTCATCGAGGCGCTCGGAATCACCGACAGCGGCAAGCTGTTCGATTATGAAGGCGAGGAACTGCCGTTCTAGCCTGTCACGAGGCCGCGGCGATGGAAAGAATTGGGGACGCGGATCGATCTGTCGTTCCGGGATGCCCCGCACACCACGTTAAGGCACGCTACTCCACGCCATGCCGCGCCACGCGTCACAGCCGCACCTTGCGGGTCAGTCCACCGTCACCGTTTGCGAAAGGCGGTGAAAGGCGGCGTGAACATGGGGTTTGTTGAGGTCGATCTTCCCGCCGAGTATCCAGTCCCGTACCGTTGCCGACATTTGCCGCGATCGATGCCGCGCGTGCGCGTGCGATGCCAGCACGAGCACGGCTTCCTGTGGCGTGTCGCCGCGGTCGTGTCCGGCTTTCAGCGCGTCGCGATGGTCCAGCGCCGGGAACGCATCCGGCGCGAACCCCAGCGTCTTCAGCGCCATCTCATACCGCCAGGCATAGAACATTCGGTTTCTCCGGCTCTCGCGTCCGCGGCCCTTTACATTCAATGTCTTACGCGCCGGTGAACCGGCCGCAGGGCAGGCCCCGCTGCTGTGGCCACCGGCCGACCATAGACCGGCGTGTCCGCACGTGAATTGATCCACGTTATCGCGGGATTGTCGTGCGGCGTGTAGAAGAGGGCCGTTTGCAACGGCAGTTCAGATAGAGGTCGTTCGATGCAGTCCCGGTGCGCGTGATGCGGGTCATCGAGGGTTTGCGACCCGGTCCCCGCATGACGCGGCGGTGGCGCGCGCGCGGGTGACCTGCTTTCCGGATATGCGACCTATGGGCAATGGGACCTGGCCGATATTTGCCTGGCGCGAAAGGCGCGGCCGGGAGAGATTCGAGGCTGTTCCCGGCCTGCGCCCCACAAAGCGCCGCAGGGCGCGGCGCTTCATTGTCGATGTGTCGCGTTACCCACACACGGGCGATCCAACTTGTTGATCGGCAAAGAGTTCCTCGTTCTGTCGGCGTCCGCTATGCTGATCGTCGGCAGCTGGTCTGTCCATGGCCCGGGCGAAAATCATGGGCGAAGACGGGCGGGCGGGGCAGGGGGGAATCATGACGCAGGACAATGACAGCTACCGGGAGCGGGCCGCGCTGGCGGTCGTGAACGCATTGCTTGAATCGGCCCGCATGCCGGGGTCGAGCGAGATCAGCGTGAGCCTTGCCTCGGCGACGGACGCCCTGTGCCAGGCGATCGTGGACATGGCGGCGCAAAGCACGAAATTCGATCGTAACCATGACGAGGCCGCTGACATGGTCGACGCGTTCGAGCACCACGTGTCGGCGGAGCTGCGCGTCCTGGCCAGCAAGATGCGGGGCGGCTCCGTGGCCTCGCCGCGCGCGCGGCCAACTCTGAGGATCGTCACATAACCGGCCGGCGTTCCAAAGCTGGCGCTTTCGGCAAGCGTGGGCTCCGGCGCACAACCTGCGGGATTTCGGATCGGCAGAGGCCCATCGTGCAGTGGTGTTCGGGAGCGTCCGTGTGACCGAACCACCTGCGCGGTTCGCCTATCACCGCAGCGTGACCCCGAACCTTGGCGTCCTGCTGACGCTGGCCCTGATCGAAACCGTCGTCGTCCATCTCCTGGCCGCGGCACTATGGGGCACCGCGGTCGCGGTGGTTCTCGCGGTGATTGACGTGTCCGCCGTCGTTGCGCTGCTGCTCCTCCTCCGTGCGATCAGGCGGGAGCCGGTCACCATCGCCGATCGCATGCTCACCATGCGTACTGGCCAGCTGAAGGTCATTTCGATCCCCGTCGCGCAGGTGACGGGGCTGAGCAACCATTGGGATCCGGGTGCGCTGAAGGCGCCCGATGTCGTCAATCTGGCGCTCGCGACCTGGCCAAATATCATGGTGCATATCGATCCGCCGATCCCCTATCGGCGGCGGCGCATCGCGGCGGTCGCGCACAAGCTCGATGATCCCGAAGCCTTTGCGCGCGCGATCCGGACGATCATCGATGAGGAGACGGTCACGCGGCCGTCGCTGGCGTGACAGGCGGCACGCTGTGCCGCGATGATGTCAGAGAAGCATCGCGTTTTTTTCCGGTGCCCGCATTGGCGCGGGCGTCGGCGGGTTCGATCCGCGGACGGTCATCGGGCGCAATGCCATCGATCTCGTCTATGATGAGGACGTCGCACCGGTGCGCCAGGCGCATCTCGATGCGCTCGCGGACCCCGCGCGCACGGTGACCGTCGAGTACCGCGCGGTGACCGCGAGCGGCGCGCTGTGCTGGTTCGAGACCCATACGCGTGCGGTGCTCGACGACGACGGCGCGGTCACGGGCGTGGTGAGCGCGGTCCGCGACGTCGCGCATCGCAAGACGGTGGAACAGCGCCTGGTACATGCTGCGCTCACCGACCGGCTGACCGGCGTGCCGAACCGGCGGGCATTCGA
Organism: Sphingomonadales bacterium UBA1936; assembly: GCA_002336985.1. Classification (GTDB taxonomy): domain Bacteria; phylum Pseudomonadota; class Alphaproteobacteria; order Sphingomonadales; family Sphingomonadaceae; genus Sphingomonas_O. Next base: position 132,370 of record DDFE01000197.1, on the reverse strand, counting down.
CGGCTTCTTCGACCTCCTCCTCTCGGGCGTCGGCCCCGATGAAGGCGGTTGCGTGGCGATGTTCGACATCGATCATTTCAAGCGCGTCAACGACCAGTTCGGCCATGCGGCCGGCGACGAGGTGCTCCGGAACGTCGCCGAATGCGCCCGCGGGAAGATCCGCGACTTCGACTATATCGCGCGCTTCGGCGGCGAGGAATTCTTGATCGTCCTGCCCGGAGCGACGCCTGAACAGGCGGAACTCATCTGTAACCGGGTGCGCGCGGCAGCGGCTGCCTCGATGGCGATGATCAACGGACATCTGATCCGCATCACCGTCAGCGGCGGCGTCGCTCACTATGACGCGACGACCCCGATGGAGGCCGTGCTCGCGGCCGCCGACGCGGCGCTTTATGACGCGAAGCGATCGGGCCGCGACCGGCTTGCCTTCGCCGCATAGCGTCCGCGCGGCACGACCGCGGGGCAATGGGAACGGCGCAAAACCATGACCAGACGCCCCCCTGCACGCGGTGCGGACGGCGCGCTCCCGCGCGGCGGCACGCTCGTTTTTTCGATCCCTGATGCAGGCACCATGGGCATGACCGGCGCCGCATGGGGGCGGACGGCGTTTTTCGCCCGGGGGCGTGCAGGAACTCGCGGACCGCAGCAGGGTTTAGCGGCGACGGCGTGTGCCGGATGCAAAGGGGATGATGTTGGCCGGTCGCACCTGGTGGAAATGGATCGCAGCGCTCGTCGTCGCCCTTCCGGTGGCGGTGCTTGCCGTCCTCGCGCTGATGCCGCTCGGCCTGCTCAAGGGGTTCGCGGAAGCCCGGTTGAGCGATCGCTTCGATGCGCCCGCCTCGATCGTCGCGATCGATCGCCTTGACAACCTCTCGCTCAGCCCGCGCATCCGGGTGTCGGGCATCCGCATCGCCCAGCCGTCCTGGGCGGGGACCGGCGACTTCGCGCGCGTCGAGACGGCCGTGCTGCGCGTGCCGCTCTTGCCGGTGCTGATCGGCCGGTTCAGGCCCGAAAGCATCGACGTGACCGGGCTCGATCTCCATCTCGTCCGCCTTGCCGATGGCCGGTCGAACTGGTCAAAGCGCAAACGCAACAAGAGGCCGGGCGACAGCGGCCTTGGGCATCTGACCATCAGCAACAGCCGCCTCCACCTGCGCGAGGACAAATGGAAGATGACGCTCGACGCGGCGCTTTCGGTCGATGTCGCGCGCGGCCTTTCGATCAGTGGTACGGGCACGCATCGCGGCCAGCCGATGCGGATGACGGCGTCGGGCGGCGTCATCGACGGTGCGGCCGCCGATGCGCGCTGGCCGATCCGCCTGTCGGTTGTCTCGCCGCTGCTGGCGCTCGAGGCGTCCGGGTCGACGGACCGGGTGCTCGATATCACCGGTTTCGATGCGACGATGACCGCCTCCGGCCCGGACATCGTCTATCTCGACGACATCATCGAGGCGGGCCTGCCCGGCACGCAGGATTTTGCCTTGAAGGCGACCGTGCGGCGCGACAAGCCCGACTGGACGATCAAGAGCATCTCGGGACGGATCGGCCGCTCGACCTTTGCGGGTAACCTGCTGGTCAAGAAGCGCGACGGGCGGACGATCCTCAACGGGACGCTCGCTGCCGAGACGCTCGATTTCAACGACCTTTCGTCCGACAAGGGGCTTGCGGTCGCGGCGGCGAAGCGCAGGGCGGTCGGCCCGCGCATCATTCCCGACACCCAGATCCATTTCGAGAAGCTCGGCAAGGTCGGTGGCAGTCTGCGCGTGTGGGCGAAGCGGCTGCTCATGCAGCACGACAGCATCGTCCAGGGTTTTCGGGGCACTATGACGATGGACCATCGCATCCTGACGCTCTCGCCGCTGACCATCCAGCTGACGCGGGGTGCCCTGACCGGAAGCGTGCGGGTCGCGCACCGCAGCGGCGACCCGCAGCTTGCCATCGACCTGCGGCAGAAGGGCATCATGCTCTCAGACCTGCTCGGCAGCGGCGAGGACATCGACGGCCCGGTCGAGGCCCGCTTCCGGCTGGCGGGGTCAGGGCGCGACATCCGCGCGGCCTTCGCGCGCGCCGACGGCCGGATCGCCATCGTCATGCGCGGCGGCACGATGCGCAAGAAGCTCGCGATCTTCGCCAGTGGCGATGTGCTCGACTCGATCGGCGCGGCGATCGGCGGGAGCGCGACCGCGCGCGTGCCGGTCAATTGTCTCGTCTCGGACTTCGCGGTGAAGGGCGGAACGCTCGGACCGAAGACGCTGGTGCTCGACACGCCGGTCGGGCGCTCGGACGGGAGCGGTTCAGCGTCGCTCGCGACCGAGCAGCTCGCCCTGCTGTTCGCGGGCCGCTCGAAGAACCCCGACCCGATCCAGCTTGCCGCGAAGATCCGCGTCGGCGGCACCTTCTCCAAGCCCGCGCTGTCGCTGGTGAACGCCGAAGGCGCGGCGCCGAAGTCGGGGCTGCTCGGCAAGGTCGGCGCCTTGCTCGGAAGCCTGCGCACGAAGGACGATGCCGGGCGCGGCCTGCCGGTGCCGAAGGTCGATTGCGGAGGATTGTCGGCACAGGCGTTGCGCTAGGTACCTCGTGCCACTGCCACTGCCACTGCCATTCGCGATGGAGCGGTCGGGCAGGCGGGAACATCCGGCGCCGGCGACTGTTGCGCCTGCGTAGCAAAATGAAGGGATGCCACCATGCTCGGCACGATCTTGATCGTCATTCTGATCCTCGTTCTCATCGGCGCGCTGCCGACCTGGGGGCACAGCCGCAACTGGGGCTACGCGCCGTCGGGCGGTCTCGGCCTCGTCCTGCTGATCGTCGTCGTCCTGCTGCTGATGGGGCGCATTTGACCGGTTGGGCGATCGACCTTGATCCGCCGGAATTTTTAGGCGCCGGATCGGCGGGCGGGGAACAGCCATCGACGCCAGATGTTTTCCAGAAGCAAGTGTATCCGCGTTTTTCAGGAGAGTGACATGAGCGTCGAAGGCAAGCTGAAGGAAGCCGCAGGCTATGTGAAGGAAGAGCTGTTCGAACACGGCGATTCCCCCGAAAGCCAGCGCAAGGCACAGGAAGGCCGCGACCTGCGGAACGAGGGCCGGATCGAGGACGGGAAGCCGCCCAAGACCCAGGAACCCGGCACCGACAAGGCCTGATCGCCCGCCAGAGGGAGAGAGCGCCGCCCCCTAGGGAGCGGCGCTTTTTTCTTGCCTGCGGCGCGAGCACCTGCCGGAGCATCAGGCCCATGCCGGGACACTGACTCCGGACCGGAGCGCGGCCATATTTGAGCGGTGTGTACTGGCAGGTGAAGCGCGACTGCCCGGAGCGGGCCGATGGCAAGAGATGGATGTGCAGCCCGTCGCCGATGCGGCCATCGAGGCTGAAGACGCTATCGGCCTCGTAGATCTCGTCGCGGTGCGCATCGGTCCAGCCGATGACTGCCGCGAGCGCGCGGGCCTTGGCCGCCTTCGCCGAGGTTGCGACCACGAACATGTTCCTGTGCTGCTCGGCGAAATCCCTGCCGTCGTAGCCGCCGAGGTTCACGAAGCACAGGCGCTCGGGCGCCGTCGCGGGGTCTGGCCGCAGCACCACGTCATAACCGTCGGCATGGTCGACGTCCGCCCAGCAGTCGACATGCAGCGTGCCCGGCGTGCCCCACCAGTCGGCACGGAGCCGGTCATGGGTCTCCCCGATCGACGCGGCGGCGACGAAGCGGACATCATGGACTTCGATATGCGCGCGCGGATGCTCACCGCCGATATAGATGGCGAAGAGTTTCATGCGGCGGCCCTGCGTGCCCGTGCGTCGTCGGCCGCCTCGGCATCGGCGATGCGCGCGAGGTCGCTGCCGACGATTTCACCCATCTCGTGCGAACTCGTGATACCCTGGATGAACGGGTGACGCTCGAGGATGAACGGGATGCTGAGGCAGAACAGGCGGTCGCGCGCGGGATGGTCGCTGACCGGTCGGAATTGCGCGTCGACCATGATGCCCCTGATTCCGGCGTCTTGTCCTCGGCGGCATCGCGCACCACGCCCTGATCGAGCAATGTCGGGAACGGAAAGGCATTCGCGCCGAGCGGCCGCTGGCCTGTGGCATCGATGAAGGCTGCGAAGTAGCGCCGTTCGCCGCCGATCGTGACGCTGGCGCCCGGCGCCGGACCCCGCGTGTCGATCCGGTGGTCGGCACCGAGCGCGACCACGTCCAGATGGCCCGCGCGATGCAGCGCGAGCAGCCGCTCGATCGAAAGATGCGGCACCGTCGCATATTCGTCGACGAACACCGGTTTGAGGAAACGGTTGAACCGGTCGAGCGCATCGGCATCGAGGTGGGGGACGATGGCACCGACCACCTCATGCATGCGCAGGATCGCATAGCGCCAGGGCACCGTCCATTGCCGCGCGAAATTGGCGCGGGCCTCGGCGAGGTTCCGTTCGGCCCAGTCGAACGGGTCGGCGGCGACCCGTTCCGCGAAATACCGGTCCGCGAAATCCTCGAGATCGAGCGTGTCGAGGGCGACGCGCTCCGCATAGACGGGATCGGCCGCCGCGAGCTCGGCCAGGAACAGGGCATAGGCCTCGTCGAGCAGCGCGGCGCCCTGGCGTTCGATCAGGGCGGCGACCGCTTCGGGAGTGCAGATCGTCAGCGGTTCATAGGGCATCGGATAATAGAAATCGGCTTCGGGCAGCAGGCCCTTTCGCGACATCATGGTGATCCGTAGCGCCTCGGCGCCCGGGTGGATGCGATAGTCAACCCTCTCGCCGTCGGTCTCGAGAAACGTCCCATGCGCGACGGCGAGCGCGACCGCGGCGTCAATCGCGGTCAGCGAGCTGCCACGGATCCCGATCCCGATCGGCAGGATCCGCTGGAGCGCGGTCGCAGGCCATGGGCTCAGGAAATAGCCCGGCCGGGCTTCGGGCTCCTCGGGCCACTGGTGCCCGGTCGCGAGCACGACCTGGTCGTAGAGTCGGTCATGACAGGGCCCGATCCTGGGCGCGACGCTCAGCCGCAGGCCGCCGTCCTCGGCGACGATATCGGTGACCCGGCAGCTGGTCGCGATCTCGATCACGACGCCCTTGCCGCGCGCGGTCTCGATCAGGGCGTTGAACTGGTCGAGGAAATATTCGCCGAGCGCGAGGCGCGGATAAAAGGCGTGCGCGTCGATTGCATCGGGATCGATGCCGAGCCGGACGAGCCGCGCGCGGGGCTGGCGTTCGAGCCAGGCGATCAGCGTCTCGCCGACCGGGGGTATCTCGATGCTGGCGATGTTCGAGAGCATCGCCGGGTCGTTCCAGCCCGACCGGTAAGGCGTGCCGAGCCCCGCACGCGGCTGCTCCTCGTAGATCGTGACCTCGGCGCCGGACGACGCGCGGTCGAGGAACGCCGAGAGCGCGTAGATGGTCGTCGGGCCCGCGCCGACGAAAGCAATTGAGAGCGGCATCCAGCGGTAATGATCGGCGCGCGATTTGGTGCCCTGGGGAGGCAAGGCTTGCGCCTCGAGCCTCGATCAGGCGGACGCCCGCGGCGTTCGTCGTCTGACGGGAGACGAGGCCGGGGCCGGGGCGGGCGGGGTCACCCATTCGCGCCAGAGCAGGAGCAGCGCCGCCATCACCACCGGGCCGATGAATAGGCCGACGAGTCCCAGTGTCGCAAGGCCGCCGAACACACCGATCATCGCGAGGACGAACGGCAGCTCAACCGCACTGCCAATGACGCTCGGCTGCACCGCATGGTCGCCGACGACCATAACGACAACGCCGAAGCCCAACAGCAGCACGCCCGCGAGCATCTTGCCGCCGCCCATCAGGATCAGGCTCGCCAGCCCGAACGCGGCCCAGGCACCGAACGGGACGAGCGCGAGCAGGATGGTGAAGGTGGCGAACAGCAGCGGCTGCGGGACGCCCGCCACCCAATAGCCGACGCCGATCAGCGCGCCCTCGCCGAACGAGACGAAGACCGTGCCGTTGACGGTCGCGCGGACCGCGCCCGTCATCCGCGCGAGAAAGTCGCCTCCGAACGACCCGAACATGCGCTGCGCGACCAGCACCGCCTGGGCGCCGATGGCGCGGCCGCGCACGAGCAGCGCGAACAGCACCACCAGTGTGACCAGGAACAGCGCCGACTCCTTGGCGACTTCTCCGCCGATCGTCTGGGTCCAGCCGAGCACCGCGCCCGCACTGACCGTGCCGAGCAGCGCGTTGGCCGCCTGCGGCGATGCGACATGCGCCTGCCACCAGGAGGTCGCGCGATCGCCGACCAGCGGGATGCCCGGGAGCCACGACGGCGCCGCGATCCCGAATTGCTGCGCGTGTTTGAGCCAGCCAAGCGCATTCTGGCTTTCGGAGGCAAGCGCCACCGCCGCGATCGAGAGCGGCACGATGACGAGGAGCGCCGTCGCCAGCATGAAGCCACCGGCGATCAGTCCCGGCCGGTCGGGATAGCGCGCGAGCGCGCGGCGATAGAGCGGCCATTCCGCGATCGCGAGGATCGCGGCCCAGGCGATCGGGGTCAGGAAGGGGAGCGCGATCCAGAGCGCCAGCACGACGACGGCGATCGTGAGCCACAGCTGGCGCGTGCGCACATTGTCCGGTTCGGTTGCCCGGGTCGTGCGCGCACGCGCTGCTGGTGCTCGGGCCACGCTGGCGCCCTGGTGCCGGACGGTCGTCGCGCCGTTATTTCGACGGCTGGACCGCGTCGCCGAACTTGTCGGCCGTATCGCCGACGCTCTTGGCCGCCCCGGCCACGGCGTCGTTCTTCTTCACAGTGGAATCGGTCGCGATGAACGCGAAATATCCGCCCACGGCCAGCGCGATGACCAGCAGCAGGATGATGATCGCCGTCATGCCGCCGCCGCTCTTTTCCCGGATGATCGTGGTCGTCGGATTGGTGTCGTCCGCCATGTTCATTCTCCCATTGGTGGCGACGCAACACCGGACCACCGGTTCTTGTTCCGCTTGCGAACCGGTCGCATCGCCGCAGGGCGCGGGAGCGGGTGCCGAGATCAGTGAGCCGCAGTCTTCCATGGGCCGAATGCGGGCGGAAAAGCCGTGCGGCGCTTGCCCGGAAACCGGCTCTGGCGGGCCGCACGCTGCTGGCCGACCGGCTTGTCAGGGCCGGCATTATCCACGACATATCGCCGGAGCGAAGGGGGAGCGGCGATGACGATCCGGGGAATGATGGCCTTGCTGTGCCTGATGGCCGCCGGCCAGGGTGAGGCCCGTGCACGCTACGATGTTATCGACATGCATTTCCATGCCGACCTGCCCGATGCCGAAGGCCCGCCTGGCGGCAAGATGTGCGCCCCTTATCCCGCATGGGCGCCGCGCGATCCCGGCAAGCCGCTCGAGACCTATCTCGACTGGTTCACCGTCAACCCGACCTGCCCGCGCGTGCTCGTCGCCCCTGCCGGCGCTGCCGCGCTGCGCGATCGCGGCCTCGCGATGCTCCAGCGCTACAACGGGCTCGCCCTGGCGGGCGGCGACGCCGCGACCGTCGAGGACTATCGCCGCCATGGCGGGGAGCGCATCCTCCCGTCGGCCGGCTTCGGGAGCGATGGCAAGTTGCCGTCGATCGCTGCACTTCGCGCGCTTCACAAACAGGGCCGGCTCACGGCGCTCAGCGAGATCACGACGCAATACGCCGGGATCGCGCCCGACGATCCGCGGCTCGAGCCCTATTTCGCGCTGGCCGACGAGCTCGACATCCCCGTCGGCATCCATATGGGACCGGGGCCGCCGGGCACCGCCTATTTCGCAACGCCGGACTACCGCGTGAGCGCGGGCGATCCGTTGCGGCTCGAGCCGGTCCTCATCCGCCACCCACGCTTGCGCATCTACGCCATGCATGCCGGCTGGCCGCTCGGCGACGCGATGATCGCGATGATGTTTGCGCATCCGCAGCTGTACGTCGACATCGCGGTCCTCGACCATGCCTATACCGAGAGGGCGTTTCGCGACTATCTGAAGCGGCTGATCGATGCGGGCATGGAAGAGCGGATCATGTTCGGCTCGGACAATATGGTCTGGCCCGACACGATCGGTCTCGCGATCGAGCGGATCCGGCGCGCACCCTATCTGACCGAGCGCCAGAAGCGGCTCATCCTCCACGATAATGCCGCACGCTTCCTGCGGATCGAGGGGTGATGCGGTCACGGGCGCCGGGCCGGGCCGGCAGCAAGCAGCGGTGCGGCCCTGCGGGGCGCGCGCCCGTTCCCGGCCAGGGCGGGCGGCGAGCCGGCGAGACGTGGTGTAGACGCTAAGCGACGGTGATCCTTGACCAATTCCCGTTCCGCCCTAGTGCGGCGGACGGGCAAGGGGCGTGGGGCGCAATGGCATATCACCAAACATTCTGGCCGGTCGCGCCGGCGCTCCGGGACCTGGTCGACCATATCTGGGTGATGCGGTGCGACATGGGCCAGCTCGACGCGGCCGCCGGCGCCTTGCTGCCGCAGTTCATGTGGCAATTGACCGGGCAGCTGGGCTGGCGCCCGCGCGGGGGTGCCGAGCATCTCTGCTTCCCGGCATCGCTGCTCGGACCCACCGCGGGCTCGCACCGGATGACCGCCGACGGCCTGACGACCGTGCTCGGCGTCGGCGTCTATCCCGAAGGCTGGCAGACGTTCGTGCCGGCGACCGCGGACCAGCTCGTCGGCAAGCTGGTCGATCTCCAGCAGGTCTGGGGCGCGGACGCGCTCGAGCCCCTCGCCGAACGGCCGGAGGAACCGGATGTCGCGCTGGCGGCGCGGGTCGAAGCGCTTTTGCTGCGGCGGCTGGCGGCCGCGGAACCGTTCGAGGCGCGCGTGGCGGTCATCAGCCGCTGGATCAACGGGCCAGCTCGCAATATCGAGGATCTGGCAAACGCGCTCGGGGTGTCCGAGCGCCAGCTCGCGCGGATCGCACGGCGTGCCCATGGTCTGCCGCCGCGCCTGCTCGCCAACAAGCACCGCGTCCTGAAGGCCGCAGTAATGATCGCCGCGGGGGCGACCGACCCGAAGGATGCCTGGACCGAAGACTTCGCCGACCAGTCGCATTTCATCCGCGAGTTCCGCCGCTTCATGGGCATCACCCCGGCGGCATTTCTGAAAGAGGACGGGTGGCTGGTGCGCGGGGTCATGGCATCGCGTACGCAGATCGCATCGCCGCACCCGCTCGGGCTCGCCTGACCGGAACGGCCCGCATCCGCAAGACCGTCGCGAAGCACAGGCTGGCGCATGTCCGTTCTGTTCTATCGCGATCGTCGCTTTCCTGAATATCCAGAGGCGTTCGTGAAAAAAATCGGGGGAATTCATGCGTTACGCCTGGGCTGCACTGCTGGCGACACTTGCGACGGGGGCGTTCGCAAAAGCACCCGACGGCGCGCCGCCAGCCAAGACGGTGCCGTTTACCGAGACGGTCCAGGGCATCCGGGTCGACGATCCCTATCGCTGGATGGAAACGGGCGGTGACGATTATCAGGCCTGGCTGAAAGCGCAGGCCGCGGCTGCGAACAGCTGGCTGTCGAAGCTGCCCGCGCTGCCCGCGATGCTGAAGGACATCGAGCGCCGGTCGGGCGGCATCGAGTCCGTGGGCGCGATCGAGCGGCGTGGCACCTATGTCTTCGTCGCAAGGCGCGGCGTCGGCGCGCAGACCGCGAAGCTCATGGTGCGCGAAGGGCCGGGCGGCACCGAGCGTGTGCTGTTCGATCCCGCGTCGCTCGACACCGCGACGGTCAAGGGCAATGTGATCGGCTATTGGGAAGCCAGTCCCGACGGCGCCCATGTCTATCTCGGCGTGTCCGCTGGCGGGTCCGAGGAAGCAACGCTCAGGATCATCGAGACGACGACCGGCCGCTTCGTCGACGGCGAGGTACCGCAGGCGCTCTACAATGGCGGGACCAGCGAGATCGGCGGCATGTTCCCGCAGTGGCTGCCCGACGGATCGGGGTTCTTCTACAACCGGCTGGCCGAGGGCGCGAAGCGCGAGTCGCCCGACTATTACCTGAACTCGCGGCTGTTCCTGCACCGCATCGGGACGCCCACCGTAACCGACAGGCTGGTCGTCGCGCGCGGGATGGCGGGCGCACCCGAGATGCAGCCGGTCGAAGCGCCCGTCGCCTTCGTCTATCCGGGCAGCCGGACCGCCCTGCTGGTCTTGAGCGACGGCGTCGGCCGGTCGCTGCGCCTGCTGCGTGCACCCCTGGCCGATGTGACCGCGGGCAAGGCCCGCTGGGTGCCGGTCGGCAGCCGCGCCGACCAGATCGAAAGTGTGACCATGATCGGCGAGGACCTCTACATGGTCCGGCGCGACCGGCCGCGCGGGCGGGTCGTCGTGTTGCGCGGCGGTGCCACCGATGTGGCCGCTGCCGCCGAGGTCGTGCCCGAGGGCGAGAGCGTCATCGATACGGTGATCGGTACGGGCGACGGCGTCTATGTCGTCGGCCGCGATGCCATGGGCGCGCAACTGCGCCTGCTGACCGGCGACGGCAAGCTGGCGCCGGTTCCGCTGCCGTTCAATGGCACATCGTATATCGCGCACGGCAGCACCGCGGGCAAAGGCCTGCTGCTGAGCCTCGAGAATTATGTGACGCCGCGGACGCGGCTGCTCGTGACGGGAACCAGCGTTGTCGACACGAAGCTCGGACCGCTGCCGCCCTATCCGGTCGATGCCTATGTCGCCGAGACCGCCATCGTCACCGCGCGCGACGGGACGAAAGTCCCGGTCGATTTCGTTCGCCGGAACGATCTGGCGAAGGACGGCAAGCGCCCGGTGCTGCTCGATGCCTATGGTGCCTATGGCATCAACGGCGATCCCTATTTCAATCCGCGCATCTACGGCTTTCTCGATGCCGGCGGTATCTATGCAACCGCGAAAGTGCGCGGCGGCGGCGAATTCGGGCGCGACTGGTGGCAGGCGGGTAAGGGCGTCACCAAGCCCAATACCTGGCGCGACGCGATCGACAGCGCGCTGTGGTTCAACAACAGCGGCTGGACCTCGGGCAAGCGCATTACCTTATGGGGCACGTCGGCGGGCGGCATCATGGTCGGACGTGCGGTGACCGAACGGCCCGATCTCTGGGCGGGCGCCGTTGCCAGCGTCGGGATCCTGAACGCCATGCGCTTCGAGTTCGGGCCCAATGGCAAGACCAACATCGCCGAGTTCGGGACGGTGACCGACCCGGTGGGCGCCAAGGCGCTCTACGAGATGGACGCCTATCTGCACGTGAAGGACGGGACGGCCTACCCGCCGATGCTCGTGACCGCGGGCGCGAACGATCCGCGTGTCATCGCCTGGCAACCGGGTAAGTTCGCCGCGCGCATGCAGGCGGCGGGAACCGGCGGACCGACGGTGTTCAGCGTCGATTTCGACCAGGGGCATGGCATCGGATCGATGCGCACGCAGCTCGATCTGAAGGCCGCGCAGATCGGCGCGTTCACGCTCTGGGCGGCCGAGCAGGCAGCCGCCACCGTACCGGTATCGCCACGGCCAGCGCGCCCATAACCCGTGCACGGCGGCACAGGGGTTTGTTTTCGGGCTGCGTCGTGCAGCGCTTTTGGAACAGGGCATACGATGATCAGACCGTTTTCGATCGCGGCGCTTCTCATCCTTGCGCTGCCGGGCACACCCGCCGAGGCAAAGGGCAATGCGTGGTTCGGCACCGGGGTGCTCAAGCTGAAGGATGCCCGCGAACCGCCGGAAACCCTTGTCTACAGCGATGCCGGCGGCGGCGCGATGAAGATGGTGTCGGTCGAACAGGGAAGCGTCATCGTCACGCGCTTCGATGGCAAGCCGTCCCCCGACATCGGCACCGGAGCAGGCAAGGGCAATGCGCTTGCCATCAAGGCCCTTTCGCCGACGCGCTACAGCTGGACGTTCTTCAGGGCGGGCAAGCCGGTCGTTCGGGGCAGGAACACCCTTGCCGCCGACCGCAGGTCGTTCACCGAGCTGAGCTGGCCGCTACCCGACCCGCGCAAATTGGTGTCCCTGGTCTATGTGCGGCGATGACGCCCGACCCGTGTAGCGACAGGCATCGCCCCGCGCCGCAAGAACGGCTGCGCGTCCAGCGCTGAGACTTGCCGGCGATCTGGTGGTCCGCAGGTTCAGTGGAGCGACGCGAGCGCCTCTGCACCCGTCTTCGTTACGCCGAGCTGCCTCAGCGCGACGTCGAGCGCCTGGTCCGCGGGGACCCCGACGTCCGGCGTGACGCCGACACCCTCCCAGTCCTTGCCGGTGTCGGGATCGAAGGTGCGGCCGGTTCCGATGAACGTGGTATAGCCGCCACCGAGCTCGACGCGCTGGCCGAAATGCCCGGCGCCCAGCGTCGTCTCGCCGATCAGCGTCGCGCGGTGCGTCCGCTTGAGCGTCAGCGACAGGTGTTCGCCGGCCGATGCCGTGACGTTCGAGGTCAGCAGGATGACTTTGGCACTGGCGAGCGCGGTCTTCGGCCCGGGCAATGCATAATGGGTTTGCCGCTTCATCCCGTCGGGTCCGTCGCTCTTGATCATGGTTTCGCCGAAATCGAACGCCTGCACGCCCGGCACGACACGCTGGTCCATCACGACCAGCTGGGTGCGCACGGGATAGAGATAGGAGAAGATGACGTTCATCTCGTCGAGCCCGCCGCCATGATGATCGCGCGCATCGATGATCAGCGCCCGGGCATCCTTGTGCACGTCCATGAACGTCCTGACCGCGGCGACCTCGGCGTCGCTGCCGGTAAAGGCCCTGAACGCGATATAGGCGACGCCCGGCGCAATCCAGCCCGCGCGCGCGATCGGATCGAGGCTCGCACGCGGCTGCCCGTTTGGGGCGCGGGGCGGGGCGGCCCGCACGATCAGGTGGCCGTCGGCATTAATCGCCTTGAGGTCGGCGGTCAGTGCGGCGGCGAAGGCGGCGCGGGCGGCGAACCGGTCGTATTTCCCCGACGCGAGATTGGCGCGCAGCATCGCCGCATATCGGCGGCCGATGTCGGGAAAGACATAGAGGCTCTCGAGGTCGTTCGCGAGCGTCGTCACGGCGATACGCGCGTCGCCGGCGGAAAAGGCATCGGTGGTGTCCGCCGGCACGGGAGCGGTTGCCGGCGCGGGGGCGGCTGCGGCAGGCGACGCTGCGGTCTGGGCCACCACCGGAATCTGGGCTTGGACAGGGGTCCCGGCCTGGGCCTGGGCCGGGTCCTGGGTGGGATGTAACAGGGTGCCGGCAAGGCACAGGGCAGCGAACGATCCGGGGCGCATGGGGGGCTCCATCTGAAGACTGCCGCGCCCAATAAAGGCACTTATCCGGGAATTGCGCGCATTCTCACTGGCACTCCTGCCAAATTTTGGCACTGTAATTCGATGCTCGATAGCCTCGATCTTGCCTTGCTCAACGCCGTCCAGGCGGACGACGGGCGCACCGCCGACCAGCTCGCCCGGGACGTGGCGCTCTCGCCCTCGGCGATTGCCCGCCGCCTGCGCCGCCTGCGCGCCGATGGCTGGATCGCGCGGACGATCGCGCTGCTTCCGGCCCGGATCATCGATCGCCGCCTGCGCGCGCTCGTCTTCGTCCAGCTCAAGGAACATGCCGATCTCGCCGCCAAGCGCGCACTGACCGACGCGATCCTGGCGGCGCCGGGCGTCCTGCTGTGCCTCGAGATCAGCGGGACCTTCGATCTCGTCCTGCTGACCGACGCGTCGCACATGGCGGCCTTCAACGCCATCACCGAGGCGGTGCTCGAGCAGAGTCCGGCCGTGCAGCGCTATGAGACGAGTTTCGTGAAGCGACAGGTCAAGTTTGCGCCCGGGATCGTGCTCTCGGGAAGCGACCTGGCATGACCGGACCGGGGAGGCCCCTCGGCCTGGCGCGGCGCTATCGCGCCTGGCATAGCGGGCCGGACCAGCAGGGAGCAGGATGATGGGGTTTTCGCTTTACGAAGCCGTGGTGCCGTCCAACGTGCAGATTCTCCGCGCGGTCGATGGCCTGCTCGACAAGGCACAGGCTTTCTGCACTGCGCAGGGGATCGCCGAGGCCGAGCTCATCGAGACCCGGCTCGCGCCCGACATGCTCCCGTTCGGCTATCAGGTGAAATCCTGCGCGGTCCATTCCGCCGGCGGGATCGCGGGCGTGCGGGCGGGCCGCTTCTCGCCCGACCGGTCGCCATGGCCGACCGATTTCGCCGGGCTGCACGACGTGTTGCAAACGGCGATCGCAAGCCTCGAGGCGATCGACCGCGCGGCGTTCGACGCGCTCGCCGACACCGATACGGCCTTCGCGTTCGGAGAAACCACGCTGCCGTTCACCGGCGCGAATTTCCTGCTCTCGTTCTCGCAACCCAATTTCTATTTTCACGCGACAACGGCCTATGCGATCCTCCGCGCCCGGGGCGTGGAGCTGGGCAAGCGCGATTTCATGGGGCTGCCGCGGATCAAGCGCTGAGCGTCGTTACGCCAGGCGGCGCGCGGGATCCCGCGCCGGTATCGATCCTGCCCGTCCCGGGCGTACGGAGTGCGCGGCCCCGGTCGCTCAGTCGGCGGGAAGCAGCCGAATCCGCTCGAAGATCGCGGGGTGCATCGGCGTCTCGAATTTGCATCCGATCTCGAAGCCGGTCGTCCAGACGACATGGGCGGCAAGCGGCGCCAGCGTCGGCAATGTCAGCCAGACCCGGTCGCCGACGTTCTTGCCATGCGGCCACTCGGCCCTGAACCCGGTTCGCGACAGGTCCCGGATGTCGGCCACGATGCTCTGTCCCCCGAGCTGGCGCAGGCGCGCATGGCGGATCCGGAGATAGGCGCGTTCATCGGCCCGTCCGTCGGCGCGCCCCGGCGCCGGGCCCTGTGCCGGGCGACCGGCATCCTTTCTGTCTTGCATGCGGCAACCCAAATCTGATGTACACACGCGCCGCGCGCCTGTTGACGCTGCGGCGACGCGGCGCCGGTGCTATTGTCAAATCGATAGTTCGGCAATATCCGAAATAACGGGAGATGGGTGCGACATGACCTCGATCCAGATACCGGTTGCGGTGCAGGCGCTTTCCGCGCTTGCCCAAGGGAGCCGGCTTGCAGTGTTTCGCGCCCTCGTGCGCGCGGGACCTGACGGGCTGCCGGCGGGCGAGATTGCCCGCGAAGTCGGCGTGCTGCCCAATACGCTCTCCAGCCACATGACGATCCTTGTCCAGGCGGGTCTGGTTACGTCGCGGCGGAACGGCCGGTCGATCATCTACAGTGCGGACTTTGGCCGGATGACGAGCCTGCTGCAGTTCCTGATCGACGATTGCTGCGGCGGGAACCCCGGACTGTGCTTTCCCGACCAGGGCGCATGCGCGCCCGCCGAGAGGGCGGGCTGCGCGTGACGCCCGAAGACCGCGACACGGCCATCGATTATTATGTCGCGCGAGCGACGACCGAACGCGCGCGCGCCACGGCGGCCGGCGACCCGCATGTCGCCGCCATCCATGCCGAGCTGGCGGCACGTTACGACGAACGGGTGGCGCGGCTGCGCGCCGGTACTGACCCACCCGGGCCCGGGTCGAAGGGATCCGGCATCGTCCCATAACGAGACGGCGCATTTTCCTCCCGATATTTCGGGAACTTTCGAACTAACGCGCGGTTTCGCTGCCGTCCGGTCCTGCGAGAGATCATGGCGAATCTCGGCCGGTCAAAAGGGGTAGCTTATGCGTAAGATCATCCTTGGCCTGTCCGCCCTCTGCCTTGCAGGTGCGGCGAATGCTGCGGTCAGCATCAATTTCATGCAGGGTGCGTCGGCACTGCCGGCAGGATTCAGCGTCTTCGAAACCTTCGACGGCTATGCGAATGGCGCGCTGCTGGCCGGCGCGACCAACGCGCGGGCCTATGCCGCCCCGGTCTCCGGTATCGCGGCGCGGCCGGCGTTCAACAGCAGCGGCAATTTCGGCGCCGCGCTCGGCGGAACCCCCTCGAACTACACGGTCAGTTTCGCCGCGACCCGCGGCTTCTCCTTCGTGCTCGGCTCGCTCGACAGCTTCAACAGCTTCACCTTGCTCTATGCGAACGGGACCGAACAGACGCTCAACGGGGCCCAGATCGCACTTGGTGCCGACGCCGATGGCGACCAGGTCCAGGCGGATTCGAACGGTCGCGTCGTGTACTTGGCCCAGCCGGGCGATCCGTCGATCGTCGGCGCGCGCTTCCAGTCGGGCGGCTATTCCTTCGAGTTCGACGATCTCGCGACCCTCGCGAACAGCCCGGTTCCCGAACCGGCCAGCTGGGCAATGTTCGTCCTCGGCTTCGGCATCGCGGGACGCGCCATGCGTCGCCGCCGCCGTCTGTCGGTCCCCGCGTTCAGCTGACGGCAAGCCTCGGTCGCATGCCGGGCAGCTCCATGACCCATGGGCCGACCGTCGGTCGTCGCTGGATGGACAGCGCACGTGCCCTGCGCGAACGACGCGGCGCCATGATCGGCATGCCAATGCATCGTCTTCGCCAGACGCCGCCGGTCGCCGCGTGATCCCGGCGGCCGCAGCGATCCGCCCCGGCGATCGCACGGCCGCTCGCCATGGCTCGGTGCTGCCAATGCGCGCGCGGGGTTTTCGCTCGCGCCTCGCGACCGTGTCGCCGATGGTATCGCGATGAGCGAAGCTGCGCCACCGTCCGGGGCCGACTCGCCAAGCGAGCTGCTCGCCGCTTATGGGGCCGTGCTGCGGGCCGGTTTCCCCGTGATCGAGGAGCCCCGGCCCGACATGGTCAGGCTCATGCTCATCTTGGCGCATTGTCCCGGCGGGAACGGCGGGGGCGCCACCCAGCCATATGGCGGGAAGGGGCGGGTGCTGGCGCCGTCGGGGATCGCACGCTCGTCGCTGGCCGCCGCATTCAGGCGCCTCCCCGGTGCGCTTGGCCTGCGCTAGACGCGCAGCACCACCACTAGGCAGGAACGGGCGCTGTCGCCGGTGGCCCGGCATCGGTCTCCGTCGCTTCCGCGGCGCGCGCGACCCCAGTCACCATGTCGCTCACCATGCTGCTCACCGTGCCGGTCGCCGTCGCATCGACGAGGCGCGCTGCGAATGCGTCGGCCGCGAGCGCGTCGCGTTCGCCGATGCCCGCGTCACCCGGGCCGTCGTCTCCCCAGAAGCCTGACACGATCCGGGTGGCGGGTGCCTTCTCGCGCAGGCGCCGGATCAGGTAGCGCGCCTGGGCGATGGCATCGGCCGGATCGAGATAGCAGAGGACCAGCGTCTCCGCACCGCCGATGTCGAGCGCGGCGATCCTCCCCCGACCGGTCGCCGCATGATCGATGCGGGTCGCGGCGGATCCGTCGTGCGCGAGGATCTGGCACAGCATCGTTGCCAAGACATCGTCGAACACGCCGTTTCCGCCCACGCAGGCGAAGCGTGGTCCCGGCGGGACATCGGTCCGCGCTGGCGCCGCTGCGGCCGCAAGGGTGCCAAGCTCGTCGACGACGGTGGACACGGTCGTACCGATCGCCGAGATCCGTTCGGCATCGACGAGCCCGCGGGCCGCATCGGCGGAGGCAAGGCGCAGCGCCGGAATGGCCACGGTGTCGTAGAATTCGGCAAGCGGGCAGGTCGCGAGCATCAGTTCGGCCTGGGCGAGCGCCTCGTCGGGATTGTCGGCGACGAGCCGCTGGTAGAAACGCTCGACCGGCGTCAGCGCCGGCCGGTCGCCGAGCATGACATCGAAATATTCCAGAGCCTTCACATGCCTGCCGAGCACGACCAGGCACAGCGTCAGCGGCGTGGACATGACAAGCCCGACGGGGCCCCACAGCCAGGTCCAGAAGATTGCCGAGACCACGACCGAGGTCGGCGAGAGCCCGGTCGAATGGCCATAGATCAGCGGCTCGACCACATAGCCGAGCAGCATCTCGACGATCGCGAAGAAGCCTCCCACGAGGATGGCCGTGCCCCAGCCGGGTTCGACGGCCGCCGCGAGCGCGACCGGCGCCGCGGCCGCAAGCACCGGACCGATATAGGGAACGAAGCGAAGCAGCGCCGCGAGCACCCCCCAGAGTGCGGGCGATGGCAGGCCGAGAAACCACAGCCCGCCCGCGACGATCAGGCCGAAGCTGGCATTGACCGCGAGCTGGCTCAGGAAATAGCGGCTGAGGCGCTTGCCCGCATCGTCGAGCGCGATCGTCGTCCGGTGCAGATCCCCTGAGCCGAACACGCGGATGAACCGGTCGCGCAGATCCTCTTTCTGCACGAGAATAAAGATCGCGACGACGAGTACGATCAGTGTCGTCTCGAGCGGGCCGACCACCGGCTGGAGCAACGTCGTCATTACGCCCCAGGGGGTGGTCGGAGGCGGCGCGACCTCGACGAGCACGGGGCGGCGGGTCCCGCTGCCCGGCGCGGGGTAGAGGCTGGTGGCGTTCGGCTGGCGGCTGGGGGGCCGGTTGAGGCCGAGCGACCTGGACAGCGCGTTGATCCGCGCGACCGCCGAGCCCTGGAAGGCCTGCACCTTGGTCTCGAGCGTCCGCGCATATTTGGGGGCGCTTTCGCTGAGCGCCGCCGTCTGCGTCGCGATAAGCATGCCGACCGATCCGATGAAGCCAAGGGCTACAATGACCGTCAGCAGCACGGCCGGGACGCGCGGGACGCGCAGGCGGCGCAAGCCGTTCACGAGCGGCGAGAGAATGAACGAGAGGATGAAGGCGAGCGTGATCGGGATCAGGACGTCCTGCCCGAAATAGAGCGTGGCGACGGTCGCGGCGGCGATCGCAAGGCCGAGGATCTGGCGCAGCACGACGGCGGTGCTGGTCGGGACGGGCGCTGCGTCGCGATCGCCGGTCAGCGCATCGCGGTAGCCGGCGACCTTTCCGACCGAAACCCACCCCGCGACCGCGGATGCCTCGTTATCCAGCGCCATGACCCGCCTCCGCCCGCTCGATCAAAGACGCGGCAAAGGGGCGGCGCCAGCCGTCCCCCGCCGCACGATATTGGCCCGGGGCGCGGGCGGTCGCCGCGCGCCCCGGACGTGCTGCGTATTAGCGGACCGATCCCCGACGCACGAGATTGACGATCGCGAGCAGGACGATCGCCCCGAGGAACGAGACGCCGATCGACGTGATGTCGATCATGCCTGCCGTGATCGGCGCGCCGCCGAGCAAGGGAGTGAGGAGGAATCCCGCGAGCAGCGAGCCGACGATCCCGACCACCACGTTGAGGAACAGTCCCTGTTGCGCGTCGGTGCGCATGACGATGCTCGCGAGCCAGCCGATGATGCCGCCAACGACGAGAAGAATAACGATGCCCATAATCTCTCCCTGTCCCGCGTGATGCGGGTCATGGACGTCGTAACGAAAGTGCAACGCCTCCGTTCCGTCATGTTTCTGGGCTGGCCAACGCGCGGGAACGACCGGCGCGGATCCGACCCCTAGGCTATGTCCCGGCCTGGGACGGCGGAAGGCGAGAAAGGCATGGAACGATCGGTGCGCAGGGGCGTCTTGCCGGTGCGACACATGTGCCCATCAAGGTACTCCTGGGCTTGGCAGAAATGCCAAGCCCTTTTCGTATCGTGTGCAGCCTAGACTGCGAGCGCGGGGGCGCAAGTAGGGGCAGCGTGCTGCGGGTGTCAGGAGATTGGGGGTGTCAGCAGGGTCGGCGTGTCACCCGCCGGGCGGACCTGCGGTGGGCGGCCGGATGGGTGTTCGGTAGGATGACCATCGGCTGCGCCGTGTCCGGCACACGGTGTCGGTCCGGATCGTGGGCGTGCCTCTGGCACAAAATCGCAATCCGGCTAGCATTGCCGCCGGGGTCCGAAAAAAGGGGGTGGACATGACGGGTGTCATAGGGCCGGCGCGAGGGCAAGGGCTGGTGCCCGTCTATCTGGGGATCGCGCTCGCCGGCGCCATCATCCCCTATCTCATCATCCTTCCCTGGTTCGCGGCGCATGGACCGTCATGGACCGCATTTTTCAGCCTGCTGTTCGCGACCCGGCCGGCGGCGATGTTCTCGGTCGACGTGCTCATCTCGGCAACGGTGTTCCTCCTCTGGGCGGACATCGAGGCGCGCCGCCTCGGCATGCGAGCCCCCTGGCAACCGCTGGCCGCGATCCTCCTCGCCGGACACTGCTGCGCGTTGCCGTTGTTCCTTGCCCGCCGCGAACGCGCACTGGCCCAAATGCCTGGCGGGACGGACGAGGCGAACGCGGCGTGACCGGACCGGTACAGCGAAACGGGCGGGCGCAGCGTGACGGGGTGGACCGGGCGCGGATGGCATGACCGAAGCGGCCAAGGAGACCCACCCGTCCGGCGGCGGCAGCGCGATGGCCTTTGACGCGAGGATCGACGGGCGATGCCGGGGCTGATCTTCGGCTGGCGCACCGCGCTGCTCACCGTCGCCATCGTGCAGCTGCTGGTCATCGCCGCGGCGCTCACCCGGCCCATTGCGAACCGGCGTGCCAACCGCACGCTCGCGATCCTCCTTGTCGTCCTTGCTGGCATTCTCATGCCCTGGGCGATCGGTTTTGCGGGCTTCTACGACGCGTGGCGCTGGCTGACGTTCGCGCCGTTCGCGATCACCCTCGCCGTCGCGCCAATGCTCTGGCGGTATGTCACCGCGATCGTGGACGGGGCCTGGCCGCGTCGCGCCGGCTGGCATCTCGTGCCGCCCGCGCTGCAACTTGCCTTTCTGACATCCGGTTTCCTGCTGCCCCAAGGCGCCAAGGACCGCTGGGCCGACACCGCGATGGGGCCGTACACGATCGTCACCGATGCCGGTACGGTCGCCGGGCTGATCCTTTACGGTGTTGCCGGCCTGCGGCTGCTGCGGCGCTACCGGTTGCGCCTGGCGGCCCAGCGCAGCGACGACGCACGCTTCGCATCGCTGTGGCTGAGCCGGGCGATCGCGGCGACATTGGTGCTGCTCCCGGTCTGGGCCGGCTATGCGCTCTGGGACGCGGTCGCGCCGCTCGGCTACCGGCGGCTGATGGGACTCTATGTCGCCATCGCGGCCTTCGCCCTGTATCTCGCGATCGAGGGCTGGCGCCATGCGGCGCTCCCGTTTCCGGCGCTCGATTCCATTCCGCCCGGGCTGCCACCGGCGCGCGACTGGCGGGCGGCCGGGGAACAATGGGCGGCGCAGACCCGCGCGGGCGGCTGGGCGTCCGATCCCGGTCTCAGCCTCGCGCGGCTCGCGCGGCATCTCGGCACCAACACCTCCTATCTCTCGCGCGCGCTGAATGACGGTCTCGGCATCGGCTTCTCGGCCTTCGTCAACCAGCTTCGCAGCGAGACGGTCGCCGCTGCCCTGCGGGCGGGGGACCGGCGCGACATGCTCGACATCGCCTTCGACGCGGGCTTCGCGTCGAAGGCGAGCTTCAACCGGGCCTTCCGCACGGCCTTCGGGCAAAGCCCGAGCGCGTATCGGCGCGGCTCAAATCATGAATAAGCGTGGCCGCACAGGCTTTTGAGGCGCGGCGATGGCCGGCGCGCGGCAGCAGCGCGGCATGAACAGACGCCAGGTCCTTACCCGTCTCGGGGCGCTCGCCGCGGTTCGCGCCGCATCCCTCACACCGGCCGCCGCCGCCGCAGCCGCTGCCGCTGCTGCGGCTGCGGCTGGTGCTGGTGCACCTGCTGCCACAGCGCCGACGCTGGGCGACCTGCGCGGCGACATCGCCATCCTGCGCCTGGCGCTCGGCCTCCACCCCGGTCTCTATCGCTATGCTGCGCCACGTGCGGTCGAGGCCCGGATCGACCGGCTCGAAGCCGCCTATGTCGCGGCGCCCGGCCTTGCGGCACGCTATCTCGCGCTGTCGCGCTTCCTGGCGACAATCCGCTGCGGGCACAGCTATTGCAATTTCTTCAACCAGCGCAAAGCCGTGGCGTCCGCGCTGTTCGACCTGCCGACGCGCCTCCCGTTCCGCTTTGCATGGATCGGGTCGCGGATGATCGTCACGGACGATCCCGCCCAGGCGATGGCGCCGGGAACCGAGGTGCTGAGCGTGAACGGGGTCGAAGCGCATTCGATCCTGGCATCGCTCATGCCCTACGCCCGGGCCGACGGACACAATGACGCAAAGCGCGTCGCCCTGCTCGGCATGGCCGGCAGCGACAAGATCGAGTTCTTCGACGTCTTCCACGGCCTGGTCTACGGCGTACCCGGCGACGGCATCCACCGGCTTCACCTGCGCACGCCCGGCGGCCGCGAAACCCGGCACGCGGTCGCGGCGATCGGGCTGGCGGCGCGACAGGCGCAGATGACGCCGCGCGATTATGGCGGCGATGCGCCCGTCTGGACCTGGACGATGCGGCCCGACGGCATCGCGGTGCTTACCATGCTCGGCTGGGCCCTCTACGACAGCCGGTGGAACTGGCGGGGCTGGCTGGACGACCGGCTGGCCGCGCTCGGCGGCGCCAGGGGCCTGATCGTCGACCTGCGCGACAATGAGGGCGGCGAGGACTGCGGCGACGTGCTGCTGGCACGGCTCGCCCGCGCACCGCTCGAGGATCCAGGTGCCGAGCGGCGCGTGTGCTTCACCCGCACCCCGCCGGCGCTCGACCGCTATCTCGACACCTGGGACAAGAGCTTCTTCACGCTCGGCGTCGGCGCCGAACCCATCGGTGGCGGGGTCCTGCGCCTCACCGGTACGCGCGGCGACGACCGGATCGTGCCGGTCGGACCGCGGCTCGACCTGCCGGTCGCGGCGCTGATCGGGTCCGTCAACAGCTCGGCCACCTTCCAGTTCGCGCAGAAAGCGAAGCGCAGCGGGCTGGTCCGGCTGTTCGGCGCTGCGACCGGCGGCAACCAGCACGGGATCAATGGCGGCTGCTTCTTTTTCGTGCGGCTGCCCGCGAGCGGTATCGAGTTCGACCTGCCGCTGATCGGCTATTTTCCGCCGGGCATGCCGCCCGACGCCGGCATCGCACCCGATGTCGATGTGCCGCGCACCGCGGCGGACATCGCCGCCGGTGCCGACCGGACCATGGCCGCGGCCGCGGCGTGGATCGCGAGGACCGCTTAGCCGGCATCCGGCATTCGATCGGCGCGGGCGACGACGGCGGATGCGGCAGCGGGTCCGGCGGCTGCACGGCACGCATCGCCGCCGGTCGCAGGTGCGCACGCGGTCCCGGTACGGATCCGAGGGGACGGTTTTGGCGGGACAGGCAGGAAACTTTCGGGCGCGCTCGAAGATTATGTGCGCGAGGAGCACGCCATGACCGACATGACCGACATGACCGACACGCTGATCGATCCGCAGGACAAATACCACGCAAAAGGGTTCGAGGAGCAGCCACAGCCCTGGCCGGGCCTGCAGCGCGACATGACGCCGGTCCCGGACTGCGGCGAAGACAGTTACGAAGGCAAGGGCCGGCTCAAGGGGCGTCGCGCGCTCATCACCGGCGGCGATTCCGGGATCGGGCGTGCCGCCGCCATCGCCTATGCCCGCGAGGGCGTGCAGGTCGCGATCAACTATCATCCCAAGGAACAGGCCGACGCCGACGACCTGCGCGACGTGCTCGAGCGCGACGGCCTGTCGCTGGTCCAGCTTCCCGGCGACCTGACCGATGCGGCCTTCTGCCGCGCGCTGATCGACGATGCCGAGGCGCAGCTCGGCGGCCTCGACATCCTCGTCATCAATGCTGGCTATCAGCAGGCGCGCAAGAGCATCGCCGACATCACCGACGAACAGTTCGACCGCACGATGAAGACCAATATCTATGCGATGTTCTGGCTCTCGAAACGCGCGGCCGAGACGATGCCCAGGGGCGGCACAATCATCACGACCGCGTCCGTGAACAGCTTCAATCCCGTGCTCGAGCTCCTCGACTATGCGACAACCAAGGGTGCGATCGAGATCTTCACCAAGGGCCTGGCGAAGCAGCTGGCGGAGAAGGGCATCCGCGTGAATGCCGTCGCGCCGGGACCGGTCTGGACACCGCTGCAGGTGTCGGGCGGCCAGCTCCAGGAGAAGCTGCCCGAATTCGGGCAGGACACCGCGCTCGGCCGCGCGGGGCAGCCCGCCGAACTTGCCGGACTGTATGTGACGCTGGCCGAACAGGGAAACAGCTTCACCACCGGCAGTGTCTTCGGCGCGAACGGCGGCACCGGCGTCAGCTGAACCGCCTCACGCCGCGCGCTGCGCGGGTCCGGAACCGGAAGGACCGTGTCCCGGGGCGGCGGCAATGTTGCACGCATGATGCTCTTGGGGCGATATTCATGCGATGAAGCTTATGCGATGAGGCTCATGCGATGACGCCCGGGCTTGCCATCGATATTGCTCAGCCCCGGCGCGCGGACCGCGAGTTCGACCGATGAAAAGATCGCGCTGCGGGATACGGCATTCGCGACAAGCGGGTCGTGCGTGCCGTGATGCGGCGGGCGCCGCGACCGCGGCGGGGCGTGCCGGAATGCCCATGGCGTCCCCTGCCCGGACGGCCGGGCACGCCGGTCCGGTCAGGGCTCCTGGAAACCGAGGGCACGCAATTCGAGTGTTCCCGCGCGGGGATCGCCGTCGAAGAACAGCCCGCCTGCAGTGCGCGCGTCCGCGGCGACATAGTCCAGCGTGGCGTGCGCGGTTTCGGGGGGATGGCCGGGGCGCGTCAGCACGCCTTCGATCTCGACCGCCGCGGCCGTCGTGCCCCCGGTGTTGACCGCGTCGAAGGCAACGAGGAAGCGCGGGCCCGACGGTGCGATGGTGCGCGTCTCGACGCCGATCGATGCGGGCGCGGCGCCGCCGCCGAACACCGCATCATAGGCCGTCACGCCGAACATCAGCGCGAGCAGCACCAGGCCGATCGCGGCCGATATCCATTCGAGCAGCGATGTTCTGCTATCGGGTGCGCGTCGTGCCATCTCCGCTCCTCAAACGACCAGCCGGGCGATCGCGGCGCCGATCGCCGCGGGAAATCCGAGCACGATCACGGTCTGGGCCAGCGTCGCGGGTCCGAGCCCGTCGGTGCTGCCGACCGTCCACAGCACATAGAGGCTGACGAGCAAGGCGATCGCATAGCCGGGGATCGTGAAGATCAGGAACAGGCGCCAGGTCGCATAACCCTCGGGCGCTTCCTCCTGGCCGGCAAGGCCGACCGTGAACACCAGCACATGGAGGAGGCCGAGCGAGACGAGGATCATCGCGAGCGCGTGCCAGCCGGTCATCTTGTAGCTGATCAGCAGGATCTCCTCGGTCGGCGCGACGTTGAAGGCGAGGAACAGCGCGCCGGCCAGCATCAGGAACAATTGCCCGCCATAGCCGGCCGAACGCTCGGCAAGGCTTTCGTCATCGTCGACATCGCCCGCGCCGAGCTGCTTGCGCGCGATCATCGCGCCGAAGCTCGCCGGGACGCACTGGATCGCGACCTGGCCGACCAGCTGCGACAGCGGCATGTCGGGACGGGCCAGCCCGAACAGCGCAAGGATCGCGGCGGACGCGAGGATGCCGACCGCATAGGCGGCGAGCGCGTCGAGCACGTCCTCGGTCAGCGTCGCCGTGCGCTCGAACCCGCCGAACCGCGACAGGACCACGAGGACGATGAAGTTGGCGAGGGTGAACAGCGCGAGGCGCCAGGGCTCGATGTGGATGCCGATCGCCCACATCTCCATGGTCATGAGCAGGGGCAGGCCGAAGATGATGGCGCCGCCCGACGCCCGCGCGAGGCCGATCGCATAGTCCCGGTTGAGGCTGGCCGCCGCTGCATCCATCGCCCGACAATGCCGGGCCGATGCAAATCGTTCCGCGCGCGTACCGGCGGAAGCGCTGCGCGGCGGGTTATGGGGGTGCAGGTGGCGCCGGACGCCACTTTGCCAGACGTCGGCGCTGCCCAGCCTCGGCGTCGCTGCAAGTCCGGCCGCAGCCGCGCGGGTGACCGGACAGGGACATTCTCGCCGACCCGGGGGTTGAGCGGGGATGCCCGGTTTCTCCCCGCCCGAACCCTATATCCTCTGGCTGACCGGCGCGGGACTGCTCATCGCGCTCGTCTCCTGGCTGCCGCTCGCGCTCAAACGGCTGCCGCTGTCGCTGCCGATCATCTGCATCGCGATCGGCGCGGGCATCTTCCTGCTGCCGGACGTGTCGCTCGCGCCCTTGCCCATCGCCTTTCCGGCCGTGACCGAACGGATCACCGAGCTCGTCGTCATCATCGCGCTGATGGGCGCGGGGCTGAAGCTCGATCGTCTGTTCAGCTGGCGGCGCTGGCACGTCACCTGGCGCCTGCTCGCGATCACCATGCCGCTCTCGATCGCCGCGATCACGCTGATCGCCGCATGGGGGCTGGGCCTGCCATGGACCATGGCGCTGCTGCTCGGCGCCGTGCTCGCGCCGACCGATCCGGTGCTGGCCGCGGACGTGCAGGTGGGCCCGCCGAGAACCGGAACGGAAGACGAGGTGCGCTTCGGGCTGACGTCGGAAGCCGGGCTCAACGACGGCCTCGCCTTCCCGTTCGTCAATCTCGCGATCGCACTGACGCTGGCGGCGCAGACCGGCACGCCCTGGCTGCGCGACTGGCTGGTGCATGACGTCCTCTGGGAAATCGGGATGGGGGCGGCGGGAGGCTGGGCGATCGGCGCGCTGTTCGGCTGGCTGACCTTCCATGTCCCTGCCGAAACCCGGCTCGCGCGGACCGGCGACGGGCTGATCGCGATCGCGGCGACCTTCGTGTCCTATGGCGTGACCGAGCTGCTCGACTGCTACGGTTTTCTGGCGGTGTTCATCACGGCGGTGACGCTCAGGCGTTCGCATCGCGACCATGATTTCCAGCGCGACATGCACGACATCACCGAGCAGGTCGAGCGGATCGCGATGATGGTGCTGCTGATCCTTTTCGGCGGGGCCCTGGTCAGCGGATTGCTTTCGCCGCTCGGCTGGCGCGAAGGGCTTGCCGCGGTCGCGATCATCCTGCTGGTGCGGCCGCTCGCCGGGCTGGCCGGACTCATGGGCTTTCAGGCGGACCGCTCGGAAAAGGCCACGCTCGCCTTCTTCGGCATCCGCGGCGTAGGGTCCTTCTACTATCTCGCCTATGCGCTCAACCATGCGCCGTTCGCCGGTGCGGAACGTCTCTGGGCGATCGTCGGTCTCGTCGTGCTGCTGTCGATCCTGCTCCATGGCCTGACCGTCACGCCGGTGATGCGCGCGATCGACCGGCGGCAGGGACGCGATCCCGACGGTCAGGGGAGCACCGCCGCGTGACGTGCCGCGCCGGGCAGGTGTCGGGCGTAGGACGATCGGGCGCGGGAAAAGACCGTGCATGGCGGGGGGCCTCCGCTCGACATGGTCTCGAATGAGGCTGATATCGCATGGGCGCGCGCACGGCATGGGCAGCCGCCGCACGGTGCCTTGGGCTTTGACTCCGGGGGCCATCGCGCGCATCTTCCCGGCACCGGCGTCCCTAGCCTATCAAGCCTGTCGCCGGCCGACAGCAAATGGAAAGCTGCCGCTTGACCTCGCAGGAGCTTGCCCATGAGCAATGCTGACCGGGACTATTATACGCGACGCCACCAGCAGTGCCTCGAGCGCGCGAACACGACCACCGATCCGATGGCCGCCTCGGTGCATCGCGAGCTGGCGGCGGGCTATGCCCGCAAACTCGCACAGGCCGAGCGCGGGGGCCTGCGGACCGTCGCGTCCGCCTGAGACTCTTTCCTGAGGTCAACGGGCCCTAAGCCCATGCTGGTGCGTTCGCTCCCCATTCGGGAGTGATTGCAATGACGGCTGAGCGCGTGACGGCGATCAGTTTCCTGACCGACCGGGACCTCGAAGTGCTCGGCCAGGGCTTCAAGCGGCATTTTCCCGTCACAGACGACGCGGTATTCGCCGACCTGCTCGCACAGCTCGATGCCGTCACGGTCGCACCCGCGGGCAAGGGCATCGTGCTGCAGGCGGACGGTCAAGGCGCGCGCAAGCGATAGGGTGGCATTCAAGCGGCGACTGCGGGATCCGTCAGGGTGTGCAAGGGCTTGCGCCGTGCCACTCGCACCAGAGACTGCGCCGAGCGTCGGCGCATCGTCAGCAGGATGGCGCCAAGTTCTTCCGTGGCCGCATAGAGCCCAGCGCGGGGTAACGCACGCCGGAGCGGAACCGAGACCGCGCCGATGCAACCAGGCCGAATGTCCGGCGTTTTGAGGCGAATGAGAGCGCCGGTCAGGCGCTGGAACGAGAGGATGGCGAGAATGGCATCAGTGCCGGCAATGGGAGATGAGGCGGCAAGCTGGCGCAGGCTCGCGGACAATATGCGCAGCCGGGCCGATCGGGCACGCCCCGATGCGCGCGACACCCTAAGCCGGATGGCCGACCTGTTCGAAAGCGCCGCGGCGCGGGCGCTCCGCGACGAACAGGGTAGCCCGGCTGCGATGCCGGAGCGTTCCGGACGTTAGGCGTGTCTCATGGTGCAGGCCTGGGCGTATCGCTTCAAGCGGGCATCGGCTGACGCCAAGTGGCATGCGACAATTTCACGCCCAGTACCGGGTTGTCCGGTGGTGCGCCGCACGCGCATACGGCCCAAAGAAACAGTTCGAAGATAAAGCCTCCGCATGGAACGCTGCGGCGATGCGGGCGGCAGGGCGTGTTCGCCGTAGCAAATTCTGCGGGACGCTCGTGACACCGGACCACGCATCGCCACCATCGCCGGAATAACTTAGGTCGTTAATACTATTCGTGGCACCGTGGGGTTATGATCGTTGCGTTTGAGCTCGCGAACATCATTAGTTTCGCGCACGAAACCAAAGGGGCAGGCGTGGCAATTGTGTCACAGCTCCCGATTTATTGCGCCGCGTCATGCATCCGTTTTGGGGGTTCAAACGTAACCGCTCCGACATCAATGCGGAGTATTGCAGTGAAAAATGTATATCTTTCCATCGCGGCCCTAGCAGCGAGCCTTGCGGCAACATCGGCGTCGGCGCAGACCGAGGACGCCAACAGCGGCTTCAACCAGTTCTACGTCGGCGGCTCCTTTGGCGGCGCGCATACGGCCTCGACCTCGCAATCGATCCTGTTCGACCGCAATCTCGACGGCGTGTTCGGCGACACGGTAACGACGGCGGCAGGGGCCAATGCCTTTTCACCGGGCTTCTGCTCCGGCAGTGCTACCTCGACCGGCAACACCAATTGCAGCTTCCGCCGCGACGGCCTCGAATATTACGGCAAGATCGGCGGCGACACCCAGCGCGGCCGCATCGTTGTTGGCTTCGTCGTCGAAGGCGGCCGTCCCGACTTTATCGAAAGCGTCAGCGGATTCTCGACCACCCCCGCGAGCTACACGATTTCGCGCGACATACGCTTCAACATCAATGCGCGCGGCCGTCTCGGCTTCACGCCGAACGATAGCACCCTGTTCTACGGCGCGGGCGGACCGACCTATGCGAAGATCCGCACCTACAATGTGACGTCGAACACCGCCAACAGCTTCACGGTCAACGGCGACCAGGACGGCTGGGGCTACAATGTCGGCGGCGGTATCGAGCAGAAGATCGGCAACAATTTCTCGATCGGCCTCGAATATCTCTACACTGATGTGAAGGCGGACAAGGGACGCGTTCGCGTCGGTCCGGGCACGGCGCCGCCGACCAACCCGTTCCTGCTCGGCAATGCCGCGGGCACCGACTTCGCGTTCGGCAACCGGTTCATGAGCTGGCACAGTGCGCGCGTCACGGCGGCGTTCCGCTTCTGAACCGGCATCTCGAGTCAAAGGGGAGGGAGGGCGCCTTCGGGCGCCCTCCTTTTTTGTGCCCGACCACTGGTCGGGGAACGCGATCGGCGGGGATTCAGCCTGCCGGATGCAATGTCCGCGCTACGAGGCGAGATAGCGTTCGAGATCGTCGCTGCCGCCGATCCGCTCGCCATCGATGAACACCTGCGGCGTCGTCGTCACGCCATGTTCCGCTTCGAACGCGTCGACCGTCTCGCGTGACGAAAGCACATGGTCGTCGACGCTATACCCCGCCTTTTCGAGCCTATCCTTGGCGCGGACGCCGAACGGGCAGACGTGGTCGGGGAGCACCATGCGATAGAGCGTCGCGGTGTTGGTTTCAGCCATGCGCGTCGTCCTCGCCATTGGCTTTCCCGGCGTGCCGTCCTTCGGTCTTCTGGCCATCGCCATCGCCATCGCCATCACCGGTCCAACGCCCGTCAGGGGTCGATGACGTGCCGGTAACGTTGCGCGAATCCCGGGGCTCATAGGCGCCGCCCTTCGCGCTGCCCTGGCGGTCGCCGCTCCACCGGCCATCGGGTGTCTGTGCCGTCCCTGTGACATTGCGGGAATCATTGGGTTCGAGTTCGTTGCTGCGGGTCATGGGGCCGTCCTTGCGATGGCGCGCGGATGCGCACGTTGGTATAAGCGCCTGCGGCGAGCCGGTGTTCCCTCGGCGACAACAAAGTCGGCTAGCGGAAGCAGCTGGGCGGTGGACGCCGTCAGGAGGGGGACGGGAGGGCGGCCGCCAAGGAACGGGCCGGCAGGGCGTCCGCGGGAGCAACCGCCGGTCTGCCGCGTTGGTCTCTCCTGATGTCGGATGATTACGACCATGGCCGCCGCGACGGCCTGCGGCTGGCGCTTGCGGTCCTCGCCGCCGAGGAAGCCAAATGGTTCGCGCTGCTCGGCGAAAGCCGGTCGTGGCGCACAAATGCCACGCGCGAGATCCGGCACAAGACGCTCCAGGTCGCGCAGACCCGTGTGCGCACCGCGCTCAACCGGATGACGCCGAGGGACGACGCGGCCTCGGGGGCGGAGCTCGCGGCGGCGCTCGCGAAACTGGGCCTCTAGCGCGTTCGAGCGGTCTCCGGCGGCCAAGGGGACATGATGCGGAGCCCAGTAACGCGTCCTGGCGTGGGAGGAACGCTGGCGGTGCGTGGGACCTAGGCTGGCGGTCGAGAGTCGGTGCGATCCTGCTGCGGGGAATGGCCGAGGCGGACCGGCCAAAGCGGGGTCGGAGTACGCGGCATCGCGTTATCGGATCGATGCGCTGTCCGGCGCGCGGGTGGCGGATCAGACCGGATCGACGAACAAATCGGTGACGGCCGCTTCGGGCATCACGGACGCGATCAGTAGCGACCGGTGGCAGCCCTGCGGATCGCGTTCGAAGCAAAGCAGTGCTGTCGGCCGCTCGCCTGCCATCTCCTGAAGCTGCGCTGCCTGGACCATCGCCTCGGGCAGGTCGAGCTGGGCGGCATAGACGGTCCGGAGCGTCGCATGATCGCCGCGGCGTGCGGCTTCGCGGCCGGCGGGCGGCGTGCCGAGCGCCTTCAGGCCGACATAGTCGATCCCCGCCTCCTTCAACCCGTTGGCGAGGATGTTCTTCGAAAAGCCGGGGCGGCGCGATAGCGGCACCGCGCGTATGTCGGCAACAAGGGCGACGCCGGTCGCCTTCAGCGTCGCGATAAACGCCGCCTGGGTGACGCCCTCATAGCCGATCGTGAAGATGTTCATGGGCTAGAGATAGGACGTGCGCGACCGAATGCCATCCTGGCAGGGCCGAATGACGCGCCGGCATCCGTCCGCGCGGTTGCGCGGGGACACCACCGACCGGATCCGCTGGTGCGGTCGCGTGGGACAGGCATGGATGGGGCACGAAGGACAGGCACGATGGATAGCGGATGATAGCTCGCGGGTGAGGACGAGGGCGCGCTGGCGAGAACGCATCCCCGTGCGGGTAAGGGCATGGCGCATTGTTCTGAACGGGTCGGCCTCGGACGCGTGCGCTTCAACGACGGCGGAGCCGGACGCGCGACGGTGGTGCGCCGGCGCGTCCGGATCGCGCCACCGGATGGCAGCGGTCAGTCGAGGTCGAGTTCGGCGCGCAGCGCGTCGATCTTCTCCGAGGCCTCCGCCTTGGTCAGATCGGCGTTCGGGGCCTCTTCGCCGGCCTGCTCGCTGAGCGTCGTCAAATAGGACGCCTGGGCACCGGTCATCGGATCGTCGCCCGACAACCATTGCGAGGGGTCTTTCTCGGCGTTCGAGCCAGGATGTTCGTCGAGCTTGGGGTTGTGGAGCGAGTCGGCCATGATGAGTGTGTTCCTTTTATGTTCCTAATGAGAACGTCGCTGGGAGACTGGAGTTCCCGGTGCCCGTGCTCCGCGGTTCGAACGACACATTTCGTTTCCTGCTGAAACTTTCCGGTGAGCCAGGCGGTTGGGGGGCTGACACAATCGGGAAACAGAGCTTCATGATCAGGTCCGTGGCGGCAGCGGTGCTTGCAACGACGTTGGTGGCACCGGCCATGGCCCAGAAGGCGGCGCAGGTATCCGATGCGTCCGGCAGCGCCGCCGACACCGATCCCAAGGCCGACACGGTGACGGTCGGCGTCGGCGTCGGGGTGATCCCGCGCTATGATGGTGCATCCGACTATTATGTGACCCCGATCGGCGGAGCGCGCGGCAAGCTCGGCGGGATCGGCTTTTCGATCGTGGGGCTGAGCGCCTTTACCGATATCGTGACTGCGAAGGCGATGACCGGCGGCAAGTTCGTGTTCGGTCCGATGGCGCACTTGACGCTCAATCGTTCGGACCTGCGTCGCAATCGCGACGGCCGCATCGCGGCGCTCGGCACGATAAAGCCCGCGGTCGAGGCGGGCGCGCATGCCGGCTATCAATGGACCGGGGTGATCACCTCGGATTACGACGTGCTCGCGTTCGATGTCGCGGTGACCCACGATGTGACCGGCATCCACAACAGCACCATCGTCACGCCGTCGGTCAGCTATGGCACGCCGCTCAGCAAGCGCGTCTTCGTCGGCCTCACCGTCTCGGCCGATTATGTCGGCGAGGGCTATGCGCGCACCTATTATGCCGTGACGCCTGCCCAGTCGGCGGCGAGCGGCTTTCCCACCTATACGCTCGGCGCCGGGTTCAACAGCGCCAGCGCCGGACTGCTCGCGGGCTATGCGCTGAGCGGCGACCTGCGGCGTGGCTTCATGGTCTTCGCTGCGGGCAATTATTCGCGGCTGCTCGGCGAAACCGCGCGGTCGCCGGTCGTGCGCGACCCCAACCAGTTCATCGGTGCGATCGGCCTTGCCTACACCTTCTGACGCGCGCCCGGGGCGCGGGGCCCGTCCATGGCGGTGACGGCGGACGCGCGGCGCGCGCGGCTAGAGACACGGCGCGGGTTGAAGATGGCCCGCTCGGTCCACGCCTATGTGCGGGGCAGCACCGAGGCTTTTTACCGCTGGCTCGAAGCCTCGCCGACTTTCGCCCGGATTCCGCAGGGTCCGGAGATCTGGATCTGCGGCGACTGCCATCTCGGTAATCTCGGTCCGCTCGCCGATGCCGATGGCGCGATCGACGTGCAGATCCGCGACCTCGACCAGAGTGTCATCGCCAATCCCGCCTATGACCTTATCCGGCTGGGGCTCTCGCTCGAGACCGCGGCGCGCAGTTCCGACCTGCCGGGAGTCACCACCGCGCACATGATCGAGGCTATGATTGACGGCTATGCCCGCGCGATGACCCCCGAGACCGCCGACGATCCGCCCGAACCCAATGTCGTGCGCTCGGTGCGCCGGATGGCGGCCGGTCGCCGCTGGCGGCACCTGGCGAAGGAGCGCATCCACGACGTCGAGCCCAATATTCCGACCGGCAAGCGCTTCTGGAAGCTGACGCCCGAGGAGCGCAGCGCGATCGAGGGCCTGTTCGCCGATCCCGCGATCCTTGCTAAGGCGCTTGATCTTGCGGGACTCGGGCACAAGGGGCGGCTGCGGGTCGTCGACGCCGCTTATTGGCGCAAGGGCTGCAGCTCGCTCGGCAAGCTGCGCTACGCCGTGCTGCTCGGCGTCTCGGCGAAGCACGACGACCAGGAATATCTCGCACTGATCGACATCAAGGAAGCGGGCGAAATCTTCGTGCCGGTGACCAGGGGCGCGCGTGCCGCCATGCCGAGCGACGCGGCGGAGCGCGTCGTTGCGGGTGCCCGTGCCCTCTCGCCCAATCTCGGCGAGCGGATGATCGCGGCACGGCTGCTCGACACCCCCGTCGTGATGCGCGAGCTGGCACCCCAGGACCTGAAGATCGAGGTCGCGCAGTTCTCGCGCAAGGAAGCGGTGAAGGCCGCAAACTATCTCGCCTTCATCGTCGGCGTCGCCCATGCGCGGCAGATGAGCGATGCCGCGCGCGTCGCCTGGCGGCGCGTGCTCATGGCGCGCGACGAACGCGACCTCGACGCGCCGTCCTGGCTCTGGCGCAGCGTCGTCGATCTCGCGGGGACGCACGAGACCGCCTATCTCGACCATTGCCGGACGTTCGCACTCTGCAAGGCCTGAGCGTTCGGGGCAGGGTGGCATCCGGCCGCGCGCGATGAGCTGGTGTGCGACGACAGACGCATCGCGCGGTCGCGGCATTGCCGTTCGTCGCAGGTGAACATTCGCAGCTGGATCACGAGCGATAAGGGCAGTCGGCTGACTCTTCGCCGTAGCGTGCCGCTAGTTCGCCATTATCGGCCAGTCAGCGGAGCCA
This sequence comes from Sphingomonadales bacterium UBA1936, assembly GCA_002336985.1. Classification (GTDB taxonomy): domain Bacteria; phylum Pseudomonadota; class Alphaproteobacteria; order Sphingomonadales; family Sphingomonadaceae; genus Sphingomonas_O. The sequence continues at coordinate 98,070 of DDFE01000197.1, read as the reverse complement.
TTGGTAGCGGATGCGGTTTGGCATCACCTACCAATGCTGACGCCTAATTATCGGAAGTCGCGCGGTTTGATCTTGATTCCCTCGGTCGGCTGGCCGGGGATGATTCCCGAGCCAAGGCGCAGATCCGGGATGAAAATGTCGCGCGGATTGCGGCCGAGCGGCTTTTCGGCGGGGTCGCGGGCGTCGGGCGACATGCCGTGCCGGATCACGTCGGCACGGCTGACGCGGTAGACGTCGGCAACGTCGCTGCGCTGCCCGACGCTGGCGAGCAATGGCGAGAGGTCGTCGAGCCGCTGTGCGATCAGATGGATGACCTCGCCTTCGCGCTGAACCTGTCCGCGCACGCCCATCATCGATGCCGAGAGGACAGTCCGGCGATTGACCTCGAAGACCTTGGTCCAGACGACGAGATTGGCGACCTCGGTCTCGTCTTCGAGGGTGATGAACATGACGCCCTTCGCCGAGCCCGGCTTCTGGCGGACAAGGACAAGTCCGGCCAGTTCGACCCAGCGGCCGTCCTTGACGGTCTGCAGGTCCTGGCAGGTGATCATCTTGCGCCGGCGCAGTTCGTCGCGAAGGAAATGGAGCGGATGCGCACGGAGCGAGAGTCCCGATGCGCGATAGTCCTCGACCACTTCGGACCCTTCGCCCATCGGCGCGAGCAGGACGTCAGGCTCGGGCGCTTCTGGGCGCAGCTGTCCTTGGCGCGCGTCGGCGGCCGCGAATAGCGGCAGTGCTTCGTTGCCAAGCCCCTTGACCTGCCACAGGCCGTTGCGACGGTCGAGATCAAGTGACCCGAACCCGTCGGCCTCGCCGATCCGGTCTAGGGCGCCACGGCCGACACGCGCGCGGCGCTGGATCTCCTGGACGGAGCGATAGGGCAGATCGCCGCGTGCGCTTACGATGGCGGCAGCATCGGCGTTCGACAGGTCGCGTGCCATGCGAAGACCCAGGCGCACCACCTTGTAATTATTATGGTCCGATGGCTCGAGCGTGCAGTCCCAGCGGCTGTGATTGACGTCGATCGGCAGGATGGAAACGCCGTGGCGCCGGGCATCGCGCACGATCTGCGTAGGCGCATAAAAGCCCATCGGCTGGGCGTTGAGCAGCGCGGCGCAGAATGCATCGGGGTGGTGGCATTTGATCCAGGCCGAAGCATAGGCGATCAGTGCGAAACTTGCGGCGTGGCTTTCGGGAAATCCGTAGGAGCCGAACCCCTCGATCTGGCTGAACGTCTTCTCGGCGAAGTCGCGTTCATAGCCGCGTGCGATCATGCCATCGATCAGCTTGTGCTTGAAATGGCTGACCCCGCCGGTGAGCTTGAACGTCGCCATCGCGCGGCGCAACAGGTCGGCTTCGCTCGGCGAAAAGCCCGCGCATTCGATGGCGACGCGCATCGCCTGCTCCTGGAACAGCGGAACGCCGAGCGTCTTTTCCAGCACACGGCGCAGCTCGGGCGTCGGGTAAGTAACCTTTTCCAGTCCTGCGCGGCGGCGGCGATAGGGATGAACCATATCGCCCTGGATCGGTCCCGGCCGCACGATCGCGACCTGGATGACAAGATCGTAGAAGGTCGTCGGCGCCATCAGCGGCAGCGACGCCATCTGCGCGCGGCTCTCGATCTGGAACGTGCCGAGCGTATCGGCCTTGCGGATCATCGCATAGGTCGCGGGGTCTTCCGCCGGAATGGTGGCAAGATCGAGGTCGATGCCCTTGTCATTGGCCATGAATTCGAAAGCGCGCCGCATGCAGCTGAGCATACCGAGCGCGAGCACGTCGACCTTCATGAACCCGAGCGCGTCGATGTCGTCCTTGTCCCATTCGATGACCTGCCGGTCGTCCATCGCAGCGGGTTCGATCGGTACCAGTTCGTCGAGGCGGTCGCGGGTGAGCACGAAACCGCCGGGATGCTGGCTCAAGTGCCGCGGCGTGTTGATCAGCTGGCGGGCAAGGTCGAGCGTGAGCGCCAAACGCCTGTCACCGAGATCGAGGTTCAGCTCCTCGGCATGCTTGTCCTCGACGCCCTCGCGGCTCCAGCCCCAGACCGAGGACGCGAGCCCGGCGGTCATGTCCTCGCTCAGCCCGAGCGCCTTACCGACTTCGCGTACCGCGCCGCGCGCGCGGAAACGCGACACGACCGCGGTCAGCGCCGCGCGGTCGCGGCCATAGGTGTCGTAGATCCACTGGATTACCTCCTCGCGGCGCTCGTGCTCGAAATCTACATCGATGTCGGGCGGCTCGCGGCGCTCGGCGGACACGAAGCGTTCGAACAGCAGCTCCGAGCGGACCGGGTCGATCGAGGTGATGCCCAACACGAAGCACACGGCCGAATTGGCGGCCGAGCCGCGGCCCTGGCAGAGGATTTCGCGGCGCCGCGCCTCGGCGACGATCGCATGGACGGTCAGGAAATAGGGCGCGTATTCCAGTTCGCCGATGAGCTTGAGTTCGTGCGCGAGTTGCGTCCTCACCTTGGGCGTCAGGCCCTGGGGATAGCGCGCCGGGGCTTTCTCCCAGGTCAGCCGTTCGAGCTCCTGTTGCGGCGTTCGGCCGGGCACGCGGATCTCGTCGGGATATTGGTAGCGGAGTTCCTCGAGGCTGAATGTGCATGCGTCGGCAAAGGCAAGGGTGCGCTCGACGGGGCCGGTGTCCTTCAGATAACGGCGGAACAGCCGGGTCATCTCCTCGGCGGTCTTGAGATGGCGGTCGGCGAACCGCTCGCGCGCGTCGCCGAGCGTGTCGACGGTGCATTTTTCGCGGATGCAGGTGACGACATCCTGCAGCATTCTTCGGTCGGGGCTGTGGTAGAGTATGTCGCCGGTCGCGAGCGTCGTGACGCCGGCGGCGGCGGCCATGCTGGCGAGGTCGCGCAACCGGATGGCATCGCGGGGCGCGCGCCGGATGGTGAGCGCAAGATGCGCGCGCTGTCCGAACAGCTTCCTCGTCCGGGCGAGACGGGCCTCGGTCGCGGCATCGGTGCGGTCAGGCACGAAGATCGCGAGCAGTCCCTCCTGCCAGGCCTCGAGATCACTCCAGTCGAGATGGCAGGCCCCTTTGCCGGCCTTGGCCTTGCCGAGACTGAGCAGCCGCGACAGCCGGGCATAGGCCGCGCGGTCGGTCGGATAAAGCAGCAGCGCCGTGCCGTCGGTCAAGTCGATGCGCGTGCCCACGATCGCGCGGACGCCGGTGACCTTCTGCGCGTCCCAGGCGCGCACCTGTCCGGCGAACGAGTGTCGGTCGACGACGCCGAGTGCCGGCAGGCCGAGCAGCGCCGCTGCCGAAAACAGTTCCTCGGGGCTCGAGGCACCGCGCAGGAAGCTGAAATGCGTAGTGACCTGGAGCTCGACATAGGCCGGGCCGGTCACGTAGCTGACCCTGTGGGGTGGCCGTATGCGATCATGCGAAGGCGCCGTGAACGAACCAGCGCATCGTGCCTGTTGCAGGATTCTCGCCGTCGCCCAGGCGGAACAGCCAGTAGCGGCCGCCGCTCGCGGTCTCGACCTGGTAATAGTCGCGCACGGCAAAAGGCATCTCGGCTTCATGCCCGGCCTCGCGCCACCATTCGCCGTGCAGCCGTTCGGGACCGTCCGCTTGGGTGACGCGGTGGCGTTCGCGGCGCCACACGAACTGGGCGGGGGGATGGTCGGGCAGCATCGCGATCACCTCGACCGGCTCGGGCGGGTCGAGCATCCGTGCCGGGCGCGGTACGTCGGTGTTCCAGCTTTTGTCCCGGGCTCCTGCAAGCGGCGCGACATGCGCCACGCCGCGCTCAGGCATCGCCGAGGCGCGGGACGTGCTGCGATAGAGCGCGCGCGCGCCGAACCGGTTGGCAAGCGTGTCGACGAGCGCGGGGAGATCGGGGGTAACGCGGTTGGTGCCGCGGGCGATGAGCCCTTCGGCCTGCCGGGCGCCGAGCGGCTCGTTCAGCGGGACGACGAGCGTCATCGCTTCGATACCGAGACCCGGTTCGACCGTCTCGATCTTCGCATTGAGGAGCTTGGCGAGGTGCTTCGGGTCGCGGGTCGGGCTGGCCGTCCCGACGCGGATTGCCTGGGTATGGCCGTCGACCCGGTGGAACCAGCAATCGAGCCGCCGGGCGCCCCTGGCATCGCGGGTGAGCTGTTCGACCACATCGGCGACGAGATCGCCGATGACCTGCGCAAAGGCGGGCGCGGTCGCGATCGGCTCGAGAAACCCGCGGCGCGCGGCCGGCACATGATCGGGAAAGACCGGATCGATGGGTTCGGGCAGGAGCCCCATCGCCTGGTCGAGGCGGCGATGGAGCTGTGGCCCGAACCGTTTGGCGAGCGGCGCGCGCGCGGTCACCAGCAATTGCTCGATCCGTTCGAACCCGAGCTTGCGCAGCGCTTCGGCCATCATTGGATCGAGCCGGAGCGCAGCGATCGGCAGGAGTGCCAGCGCCTTGCGGTGGTCGCCGGGGAGGATCGTCACCGGGCGCCCGGCAGGGACATGGCGCGCGACGGCATGGGCGCAGCCCGGGGTGTCGGCGGCGGCGATCTGCGCGCTGAGCCCGAAACCCGCGAGGCGGCGGTGCAGGTCGCGGAGCAACGGCGTCTCGCCCTCGAACAGGTGTGCGCAGCCGGTGATGTCGAGCCAGAGACCGTCGGGCGGGCAGGGGGCGACATGCGGCGCATAGCGCTGTCCCGCCCAGAGCGCGAGTTTGCGCAGGCCGTGGAGGTCGGCCTCGGGATCGCCATCGCGGACATCGAGCGTGCCTACGAGCATGCGGGCTTTGGTGAGTGTCATGCCGGGCATGACGCCGGCAGCCTGGGCACGCGCGTCGGTGCCCGCGATTACGCGGCGGCCGTGATCGGGTACGACGGTCACCAGCGGGAGCGGTTCGGCGCCGGGCTTCGCGGCGGGATCAGGCGGCGATGAGCTGGTCTTCCGCCGCAGCCGGTCGGTCGACCAGTGCGGCAGATAGACCGATACGACCCTGCGCATCGCATCCCTCCACCAGCCATTGACCCGGGCGTCCGCCACGCACGCGCTCGAGATGGACTGCCCAGCGCGGCCGTCCGAGCGACGGAATGCCGAGCGGCTCGCTCGGGGCGGCAAGAATGCGCCAGCGCGTAACGGCCGCGCTGCCATCGGCCTGTGTGCCGGTCCGTGCCGCGCGGCGGAACAGGAAGGCGGCGACGCCCGCGCTCTCGGCAGCGAGTTGCAGGCGCTTGGTCGCAGTCGTCGTACATTTGCCGATCTCGCCGACGACCGCCGCGATCCCCGCATGGCGCAGGCACTCCTCCATCGCGAGCAGAACCTTGGTGTCGCTTCCGGCTTCGACATGGATCGTCCGGTCTGGGTGGAGGCCGGCGAGGTGCAGCGCGGGCGCAAACAGGTCGCGGTAGCGCAGGCACCAGAGCACGGGCCCCTCGAGCCGCGCGGCGATACCGGCGAGGAACACCGTGGCGGCGGCATCGTCCGCTAGTGCCGGACTGCCCGCGACCTCGTGCAGGGCGCCTCCCTGGATCCCGCCCGCCGGAAGATGCGCATCGATCGCCGCGATGCCGAAGGGGAGGACGTCATGGGCGCGTCCATCACCCTCGATATCGGCTATGCGCGCGCGCAATTCGGCAAGGGCAAGGGCAACGGGAACGGGCATGGCGGCAATCTGAAACGGGGGGGGAGACGATGTTCCTTATTTGTTCTGCCGTGTTTCACCGTTCGTCAAGATGGGCGCGCCGCGATCATCGGCTGTCACCGGTGCGGCGCCTGCGTAATCATCGCGCAAATCCGCGGGTTTTGGCGCCAGTGAAATTATTTGCTGGAGCCGGGCGCGGGGAAGCGGAATGACCTGTTGCCCATGGCTGGCAGCGATCCTTTCGACTTGGCGCGATTCGTCGAGGCACAGGCGGCCAATTACGACACGGCGCTCGCCGAAATCCGCCGCGGCGCCAAGCGCAGTCACTGGATGTGGTACATCTTTCCGCAGATCGCCGGGCTCGGTCAGTCGCCGATGGCACGGCGCTATGCACTCCGGTCACGCGAGGAGGCGCGCGCCTATCTCGACCATCCCGTCCTCGGCGCAAGACTGCTCGCGTGTGTCGCCGCGCTCCAGGATCTCCCCGAAACCAGCGCCGAGGTCGTGTTCGGGGGCATCGACGCCATCAAGCTGCGGTCCTCGCTGACGCTGTTCGTTGCGGCGAGGGGCAGCCCGCTGTTCGAGGCGACGCTCGCACGCTGGTTCGGCGCGCCGGACCAAGCGACGCTTGATCTCCTTGCCCGCCAAACAGGATAGACGGCTAGCGACTGCCGCTCATGGGCACGAGCACGCCGGTCGCACCATGGGCGCCCGGGACCGCAAGTTTTGCGATCATGTCGGCGATCGCGGCCGGGCGCACGCCGCTGCCGCCGCTTTGCCCGATCGCCCGGCGATTGCGCGGCAGGTCGATGATCCCCGGCAGGACCGCATTGACCCGGATGCCGCGCGGACGCAGCTCGGTCGAAAAGGCGTTGATCAGCCGGCCGACGCCCGATTTCGCGCCGTCATAGGGCGAGCGCGACGGACCGGATGGCGAGACCGACGAAGCGCCGACGCAGGTAATGGCGGTGCCCGGCGCGAGATGGGGCACGACGGCATGGACGGCGTTGACGGCCATCTCGATATTCCGGCGATAAAGCGTCGTGAGCACGCCGGCATCGACATGCTCGATCGGCACCCCGTCGAACGCATCGACAAGATGGACCAGTCCGTCGACATGCCCGAGCCCATCTGCGGCCTGTTCAAAGGCCGTGCGCGTTGTCGACAGGCGGGCGAGATCGGGACAGCCGATACAGCGGACGCGCGCCCTGTCCCGGGCGGGGCGTGTCGCATCCGCCTTCGCGACCGCGCCCGGCGCGGCGACGGCCGCGACCCGATGCCCGAGAGCCATCAGCGCGGAGAGAACCGCAGGCCCGAGCGGGCTGTCGGCCCCGTTGACGATGAAGCGATGCGGCGCCGGGCCGCCGGTCATTCGCGCGCGTCGCCATGCGCGACCGACGGGGTGGCGGCCGGTCGCGGCGGCATGGTGTCGGCGCCGAACACCAGGGCGAGATCGTCGATCCGCGCGGCCAGCGCGACATCCCGCGGCGAGAGCCCGTCGACCTCGTGCGTTGTCAGCAGGATTTAGACACGGTCATAGACGTTCGACCATTCGGGATGATGGTCATGACTGTCGGCGATGATCGCGACGGCGCTCATGAACCCGAAGGCTTCGGCGAAACTGGGGAACCGCAGATAGCGCGTCATCGCTTCGCGACCGTGACGCAGCGATCAGAGCGGGTGCTGGCGGAGTATCGCCTCGCGTTCGCCATCGCTAAGGCGCCGTGCGGGAAGGGCGAAGACGCTCATGCCACAAGGTCCGGAGTGGCAACGGCCTCTTTCCAGGCATAGGCCTGGGTGCCGCAGTGCAGGACATGGTCGCCCGGAACGATCGCATCGGGCGCGAGCGTCGGCTGCAGCGCGATATTCTCGTAGAGCGGCGCGAAATCCGTCTCGAGCGTGCATCTGAGCAGCTGCTCGAAACTCGGGATGACGAAATAGCTCTGCTGGTAATCGTCGATTCGGTAGCGGGTGCGCATGACGCGCTTCAGGTCGAACGCGATGCGATTGGGGCTGGCGTCGTCGAGCGCGAAACGGCTCTCGCCAAAGGAGGAGACGATGCCCGCCCCATATAGCTTCAGGCGGCCCGCGTCCTCGATCAGCCCGAACTTGACTGTATACCAGTAGAGCCGGGCGAGCTTGTCGAGCGCGTCGAAGGCGAGGCTGCGCAGGCCGCCCTCGCCATAGGCCTGTATGTAATCGGCAAACACCGGGTTCGCGAGCAGGGGCACATGGCCGAAGACATCGCGGAAGATGTCGGGCTCTTCGAGATAGTCGATCTGCGCCGGCGTGCGGATAAACCGCCCGGCGACAAAGCGGCGATTGGCGAGATGCGCGAAGAACTTCGCGTCGGGAACGAGGCCGGGCACCGCGACGACGGTCCAGCCGGTCGCACGGTGGAGGCGGTCGTTGAGCTCGTCGAAATCGGGAATGCCGGGTTTGGAAAGGCGCAGGATGTCGAGACCCTGCATGAAGGCGGGCGTTACCCGGCCCGGCAACATGGCGGCCTGGCGCGCGAAAAGCCGGTCCCACAGGGCGTGCTCCGCCGCGCTATAGCGATGCCAGTCCTGCGCAATCGTCCAGTCGGACGCCGCGCCCTGCGGAGGCGCGCTCAACTCTGACGGCATATCGATCCCCCCGAACGCCGCCAGGCGGCGCGCCCCCAATTCGACTAGATGCACGGCAGGCCGAAATCCGCAGCGCGGCGAAGTGACGCACGCAAAATTCCTGTCGCGCCGGGCCTGGAGTTATTCGCAGGCGATCCCGTCGCCGTCGCGGTCGAGATGGCGCGCATAGCCCGGTTCGCCGATGCGGATCGGAGCGCGGCCGGCAGCGCGCGCATCGGCACAGCGCGCGAACGAACGCGCGGATCGTTCGACGCGTTCGGCGAAAAGGTCGATGCGGCGGCGGACCGAGACGGCCGGGGCGCGGTGGCAATGATAGCCGCCGCGTCTGCGATCATTGTGGCAGCCTTCGGCATTCAGGCCGCCGCCATGAGCGATGGCGGGTGCGGTCGGCAGGACGAGTGTCACAAGCGCGAGCAGGGTCGCGGCGGCGGGGATCGCGCCGGTCATGGCGCGCGCTGATCCAACGCGCCGTTGGAGGCGCGGTTCTTGGCCGGTAGGGCCGGCGCGGTCGCGCCGGTCCGTCCGATGCGTGCCGACAATCCCTGAACGATCCTGCGAACCCGGACTGCCGGCATCATCATCCCCCCGGACAGGCCGTCGCGGCCATGGCGTGTAGTGTCGGCGGGATTGCCGGATCGAGTCAATCCGCGCGCGGATGCGGCCGATCGCTCCCTGCCTGAGTAACGAGCGTTCGAGATGGCTAATCGATGCCGGGCCTAGCCGTGGCCGCCAGCGTTTGACACAGTGCGCTGCGCTGGCATCGCGGGCCGGACGTTTGAACGGGAGGGAGAGAGGATGCGTACCATCATCGCCGGAATGACGGGCTTGGGGCTGATGCTCGGGCATGCGGGCGGCGCCGCGGCGGCCGCACCGAAACGCGCCGCGCCCGCAGCCAGGCCGCCGGTCGGCGCCATCCGGCTGCCCGTGTTGAGCTACACCATCGACAAATCGGGTCCGGCGACCGGTGCGCATCCCAAGCGCAGCGACCTGATCACGGTGAACTACCGGCTGACGCTGCTCGACGGGACCGAGGTCGATGGATCGGCGAAGCGCGGCAAGCCCGATGTGTTCCCGCTGAACCGCCTGATCCCGGCCTGGCAGGTGCTCGTCCAGAAGATGCGGCCGGGCGATGCCTGGACCTTCTACGTACCGCCCGACTATGCCTATGGCGCGGTCGCCAAGGAGGGATTGCCCGCCAACAGCTTCCTGATCTTCAAGGTGGAACTCGTATCGTTCGAGGCGCCGCCGCCCGAGAACAAGGGATAACCGCGCAAGCGGGCCGGGCCTGCCGCGCGCAGGAGTGAACAGCCGAAGCGTGATGGTGCGCACAGCGGCACATCGCCAGCCATTTCACCCACGGTTCAGCCAGAGCCTGCTGAACAGGGACCATGACAATCGTCCCCATCCCGCCTCGTCCCGCCATGGCGCTCCTCGCGCTGTCAGCCCTTGCAACACCATCGCTTCTCCCGGCGGCCTCGTCGAAGGCGCGCGTTGCGCCCGAGACCATCACCTACGAGACCGGCCCATGCTTTGGCGTCTGCCCGGTCTATCGCGTAACCGTCTCTTCCGACGGACGGGGCGTGTTCGAAGGCAAGCGATTCACGGCCGTGACCGGCACCCGTAATTTCCGCGTCGATGCGAAGACCTTTGCCGAGTTCAGCCGCCGCCTGCGCGGCGTGCGGCCGGTTGGCGACGCGCTGCTGACCGGAGCGCCACTGTGCCAGGCGATGGCGACCGACATGGCGACGATCGACGTGCGCTGGACCGGTGGACGCAAATCCGCCCATCTCGCCTATAATCTTGGGTGCGACCGGGAGCGCTACGGGTGGAAAGCCAATGTCCTGCAAAAGGCGATCACGGTCCTGCCGGTCGGCCGTTTCATCGGTCCGCGCGAAGGCCATATGGGGCGCTGACGCGGACCTGACCGACGGTTCGTAACGGCCGGTGCCCGCGCGCTGCGAGTGGGCGTTCAAGCGTGCGGGAACCGACAGGCGGTCCGCGCATTATGCCCGCCTTGGACCAGCTTCGCCCGAAACTTCGCAGAGCCGCACGTTTGCGTCTGGAGGCAGCCAATTGCCTTCGGATCGCGCTGAACGAGCGCGAGCACCAGATGGCCGCGCAGCTGATCGACGAAGCGCTGAAACTCGAGCAGAGGTCGCAGCAATTGCTGCGCGACGACGCAACCTAGGACCATCGACGGAGCGCGGCTTTCCGCAGCCGGCGCGGCAGATCGGCGGCGGGGATCGCGGATTGCGTGAAAACACAGCCCGGTGCGTGGAGGTGCACCGGGCCGCTGGGCGTCATTGAAAAACGCATGGTCGCAGCATCGGGCTAGGCTGGTCGTTGCGGCGGCGATAGCCGGAAAAACGCCCGTCCTGTCCCTCGCGTCCGGACGCGGGACAGCCCAACCGGTGCGACGGGGCCCATACCCAAAGTCGCCTTTGGCGCTGCGCCGCATTGCCGCGACTTTTGCTGGGCGCACGCGTTGGCCTGTGCGAGAGGATCCGGCATGCGCCAGGCGAATACCCAGATCGAGATCAGGACCGGCGGTGCCGGGCTGCACGATGTCACGCACGAGATCGCACGCTGGGTCAGCGAGACCGGCATCGCCACAGGCCTGCTCACCGTGTTCGTGCAGCACACGTCGGCCTCGCTGCTCGTCCAGGAAAACGCCGCGCCCGCTGCCCGGCGCGACCTCGAGCGCTATTTCGCGCGGCTTGCGCCCGAGCGGACCGATTACGAACATGACGATGAAGGGCCCGACGACATGCCCGCGCACCTGCGCGCCGCGCTGACCGCCGTCAGCCTGTCGATCCCCGTCGACCGCGGGCAACCGGCGCTCGGCACATGGCAGGGCCTCTACCTGTTCGAGCACCGGCGGGCCGCGCACCGCCGCACGCTCGCGCTGCACCTGATCGGCGCCTAGCGGCCAGCCGCATCCGGTCCCATGCGGAACGGACGGCCGCCCCGCTACCAGACGCGCACCCGGTCGCCCGGCGCCAGATAGGCGCGCGACCCCGGCTTGACCGCGAACGCCGTGTACCAGCTGTCGAGATTGCGCACGACATTGGGCAGGACGGCGCCCGGCGTATGCGGATCGGTCGTGATCAGCCGCTCGAGTGCGGCATCGCGCATCTTGTTCCGATAGACCTGCGCAAAGGCCATGAAGAAGCGCTGGTCGCCGGTGAACCCGGCGAGCACGGGCGCGGGCGGCGGTCGCGCCCGCGCGTTGGCCAGCCGCACGCGGCACGCGGCACGCGGCACGCAGCATGGCGCCGGGAGCGGCGTTGGAGCGTCGCTCGGAAACCGAGACCCTAGGGCGCGAGGGTCACCGCGATTGGGCAATGGTCCGAATGATGCGCTTCGCCAGGCGCATAGGGCGTCTCGCGGAAGGCCCGCATCGCCGGGCCGGCCCGCCGGTCGAGGACGATATGATCGATGAAGGCATCGTAGCGCGGATCGCATGACGGTTTGATCCCGTCATCGGCGAGGCGCAGGTCGGCATTGGCCGGATCGCCGTCGTCGATCTCGCGCCAGACCGTGTCGCCCGCATTGGCGAGCCTGCGGTTCCAGTCGCCGATGACGGCGAAGCGGAGCGGGCCGCGGGCTGCGGCATCGATCCAGGCTTCGAGCGCCGGTATTTGCGCGAGCAGGGTCGGGCAGGCGCCGGCCGTATTGCCCGAGAAACAGCCCGATTTGAGGTGGACGGCGAGCAGGCGGATCGGAGCCTGCCCTTTGGGCATGAGCGTCACGTCCACGCCGGAGCGCAACTGGGGATTGCCGAGCATCAGCGTCGTTACATCGGCATGGCGTTCGAAGGCGATCTCCTTGCGGATCGCGAACCCGACCGCCTGGCGGATGAACGCCTTGTCGGCATGTGCGCCGCCGCAGCTGCCGCTCGGTGCACCGGGACGGTCTTCCATCACGATCCTGTAGCGGGCGGGATCGAACACGCGGGCGGCGGCGGCAGGCGTCTCGGCTTCCTGGAACGCGATCACATCGGCGTCGAGACGGTCGGCGATGCGGCGCATGGCGGCATAGTCCTGCGGCGTGCGGGGTGCGCAGCCCATGCCATCCCGCTCGGCGAGAAACTCGAGGTTCCAGCTGGCGAGGGTGAGGGGCCGGGCGGTCGTCGATGCAGCGGGCGATGGCAGGCGCGGCGCCCGGTCGGAGGCCGTGCAGCTCGCGAGCGCAATCAGCAGGGCGGCGGGGAGGATCGACGCGATTTTCATGCCGCGCTTGTGGCGCGCCGGGAGCGATGCGGCAATCGGGGAGACGGTGGCAGGCGCGATTGTGCGGCAGGGGGCACCGGCTAACGAACCAGAGACCTGGGCGCTGCGTTCAGGCGCGGCCGATCCACTCGACGTCGATCCGGTCGAAGCCGCGGCGGATGCCTTCGACGGTTACGCGAAGCCCGAGCAGGTCGCGTGCCGCCGGGTCGGCGTCGAGCGCATAGACGCCGCCGTCGTCGATCTCGAGGACGAGGCCGCGCTTGGCTTCCATCAGCCGTCCGCTCAACCGGTATCGCTCACCCTGTGCCATGACCGGCTCCTAGTCGAGCATGACCGGCGGTGTCACGCGCGTGTTGCCACGCAACTCCCGAGGCGCGCAGCGGTTGCCCGGAATCGCCCATATTGACTTGGCATGGCACTGACGGCGCTAATGGTACACGCGCCGCGGAAAGAAAAGCCTGTCCTACAGCGAACCATATAGGTACGCGATTCGCTCTGGAGGTGGATATGGTTCAGGTGGATGCAGGGGCGCTGTTCGCGCTGGCGGCGGTTATCACGAGCATATCGACGCTCATCTGGTCGATCCGGCGCAAGGCGGGGTGAGGCATGCGGCGAGGTCATCTGGGGCGCCTGCGCGGCCATGCGGCCGTCAGGCGGCCGGGTCATGCATCGAGCAGCGGCAGGTCGCCGGGCGTCCCGTCGCGCAGGTCGTCGAACCCCGAGACCGTGACCCCGACGAGCCTTATGGGTTTTTCCGGTGGGAGCACGGTTGCGGCAAGCGTGCGGACGAGCCCATGCAGCGTTTCGCGGCTGTTGGTCGCAGTGGCGATGCTGCGGGCGCGGGTGATCTGCTGGAAATCGGCGAACTTGATCTTGATCGTGGCGGTGCGCCCGAACCGTTGCTTGTCCGCGCACCAGGTCCAGACATCGTCGGCCATGCGCAGCAGCTGCGCGGTGATCGCATCGGCATCGGTCAGGTCTTCGCCGAACGTCGTCTCCGAGCCCGAAGACTTGCGGACGCGGTTCGGGTTGACCGGTCGGTCGTCGATGCCGCGGGCAACGGCATGATACCATTCGGCCGCGCTGCCGAAATGCTTTCGCAAGGCGTCGAGCGGCTGGGCGCGCAGGTCGGCCCCCGTCAGGATGCCGAGCCGCTCCATCTTCGCCGCGGTCACCGGTCCGACGCCGTGGAACCGATTCACTGGCAGGGTCTCGACCCAGGCCGGCCCCATGTCGGGTGTCACCGCGAACTGACCGTCGGGCTTGTTCTGGTCGCTCGCGAGCTTGGCGAGGAACTTGTTGTAGGAAATGCCCGCCGAGGCGGTGAGCCCGGTTTCGGCGAAGATCTGCTGCCGGATCGCCTTGGCGGTCTTCCAGGCGCTGCCGATCGCCTGGATGTCGGCCGTCACGTCGAGATAGGCCTCGTCGAGCGACAGCGGCTGGATCAGGTCGGTGAAGCGGGCGAACACGCTGTGGATCTGTGCCGAGACCGCGCGATAGACCTCGAACCGCGGCGCCACGAACACCAGATCGGGACAGCGCCGCAGCGCCGTCACCGATGGCAGGGCGCTCCGCACGCCGAAGGTACGGGCCTCGTAGCTGGCAGCGGCGACTACGCCGCGCCGCTCGCCATAGCCGACCGCGACCGGCCTGCCGCGTAACTGGGGATTGTCGCGTTGTTCGACGCTCGCGAAGAAGGCGTCCATATCGACATGGATGATCTTGCGCACGGCGGTCATTGCCCGGCCCTCGTACAATGAGAACGATCGGAGAACAAATCCTCCCGCGCGCTCCTTTGCGCTTGCGCCCGCCGCCGCGCGGTGTTCGGCTAAGCGGATGGGCCATGGGGTTAATTTTGGGCGGGTATGCCCGGGCGCGGGAACGAAAGCCCTTGGCGTCGGGTTCTGGGGGATGGTGTTGTCAAAGGCGCCGGAACGACAGGACGCAGGCAGCCGGGGCCAGGTGCCGCGTCTTCGCGACGATGTGGATTTGAAGGGGTAGAGGACAATGCCGCGTTCCGAACAGCTGAGCCGCGAGCAATTGCTCGCGCGTCAGGCGTTCCAGCTGACATTGCTCGATGCCTTGCGCGGCATCGACCAGCCCGGGCAGATCCTCGCCAAGGCGGCGCGGATGCTCGGGGCCGAGCTCGGCGTGCGCCGATGCAGCTTTGCCGGTCTTTCCGACGACAGTACGTCGCTCAGGATCGAGGCCGACTGGCAGGCGGACAGGGCCTTCGACGAGGGAGAGGCAACGGCGGCGTCGCTGCTGCCCGGCGCCGTGCTCGAGACGCTGCGCGACGGAAAGACGCTGGTCGTCGCGGATACCGCACAGGACGGCCGCTTCGTCGATGCGCGCCGCGCGCGCGGCGGAGCCGATGGTCCCGGCGCTGCGCTGGTCGTGTCGCCGGTCCTGCGCGACGGCATTCTCGAAAGCGTGCTCTGTCTCGAAGTGGACACGCCGCGGACCTGGAGCGAGGCCGAACTGTCGCTCGTCGAGGAGGTGGCGCTCAGGACACGCGAAGCCGTCGACCGTGCGCGCAGCGAGGCCGCATTACGCGCGAGCGAGCAGCGCTACCGCTCGCTGTTCGACGCCGTCGACGCCGGCTTCTGCGTCGTCGAGGTCGCGTTCGACGCAGCCGGCGCGCCGACCGACTATAGGTTCCTCGAGGTCAATGCCTCGTTCACGCCCTATACCGGTCTCGAGAATGTCGTCGGCCGCTGGATGCGCGACATCGCCCCGAACCATGAGCGACACTGGGTCGACCTCTACGGCCGGGTCGCGAAAACCGGCGTCTCCGAGCGGGTCGAGCTGCCGGCACAGGCGCTCGACGACCGCTGGTACATGGTCCAGGCCTATCGCGTCGACGATCCGAAGCTCAATCATGTCGCGATCCTGTTCTATGATCTGACCGAACGGCAGACGACAGAACGCGCGCTCGAGGCGAGCCGCGAGGAACTCGAGCTTGCCGCCCGCGCCGCCGAACTCGGGCGGTTCGACTACCGGCCGCGCGAAGGCACATTGTCGTGGGACGATCGCTGCCGTGCCCTGTTCGGCCTGTCGCCGGGCGTGCCGGTCACCTATGAAAGCGCGTTCCTCGCCGGCCTCCATCCCGATGATCTCGCACACGCCGATGCGGCTGTCGCCGCGTCGCTCGATCCGGCGGGCCACCACCGCTTCGAAACCGATTACCGCACCATCGGCATCGAGGACGGCGTGCTGCGCCATGTCAGCGCGCATGGCCTGGCATTCTTCGAGGGCGATACGCCCGTCCGGCTGATAGGCACCGTGCAGGATGTGACCCGCGAGCGGATCGCGCTCGCCGAGCTGCGCGAGACCGGCGAACGGCTGCGGCTGGCGGGCCGGGCCACCAACGACGCGATCTGGGACTGGGACTTCCGCAACAACCACGTGATCTGGAACGGGGCGCTCGAGGCGTCCTATGGCCATGCGCCCGAAGACGTCGAACCGACCGGCGAATGGTGGATCGGCCAGATCCATGAGGACGACCGCGCCCGGATCGACGCAAGCATCCATGCGGTCGTCGATGGTGGTGGGCATGACTGGAACGACGAATACCGGTTCCGGCGCGCGGACGGCAGCTATGCCGATATCCTCGACCGCGGTTATGTCATCCGCGATGACGAGGGAGCGCCGCTGCGCATGGTCGGCGCGATGCTCGACGTGTCGGCGCGCAAGGCGGTCGAGCGCCAGCTCGAGCAGGAGCGCCAGCGGCTCGTCGAGGAAGTCGAGGCGACGAACGCCGAGCGCGAGCGAATCGAGGAAGCGCTGCGCCAGAGCCAGAAGATGGAAGCGGTCGGTCAGCTGACCGGCGGGCTCGCGCACGACTTCAACAATCTCTTGACGGGCATCTCGGGCGCGCTCGAGATGATGCAGATGCGCATCCGGCAGGGCCGGGTGAACGACCTCGAGAAATACCAGATGGCGGCGCAGGGCGCGGTGCGCCGGGCGGCGGCGCTCACGCACCGGCTGCTCGCCTTCTCGCGGCGCCAGACGCTCGATCCCAAGCCCACCGACGTCAACCGCCTCGTCTATGGCATCGAGGAGCTGATCCGCCGCACCGTCGGTCCCGAGGTCACGGTCGAGACTGTGGGCAAGGCGGGGCTGTGGCCGACGCTGGTCGATCCCAACCAGCTCGAGAACGCGATCCTCAACCTTTGCATCAACGCGCGCGACGCCATGCCCGACGGCGGGCGGATCACCATCGAGACCGCGAACAAATGGCTCGACGATCGCGCGGCACGCGAGCGCGATCTCGACCCCGGCCAATATGTCTCGATCTGCGTGACCGACACCGGCACCGGCATGACGACCGATGTCGCGACCCATGCCTTCGATCCGTTTTTCACGACCAAGCCGATGGGCGAGGGCACCGGGCTCGGCCTCTCGATGATCTACGGGTTCGCGCGTCAGTCGGGCGGACAGGTGCGCATCTATACCGAGGTCGGCATGGGAACGACCATGTGCATCTACCTGCCGCGCCATATCGCGCTGGAAAGGGAGGGCGACACGCTCGAGACGCTCGCCACCCCGAATTACGGACCGGTCGGCGTCGGCAGCGTCGGCACCGTGCTCGTCGTGGACGACGAGCCGACCGTGCGGATGCTCGTTGTCGAGATCGCCGAGGACATGGGGTTCGACGTGCTCGAGGCCGCCGATGGTCCCTCGGCGATGAAGGTGCTGCAGGCGCGGCAGGGGATCGACCTGCTGATCACGGACGTCGGACTGCCCGGCGGCATGAACGGGCGGCAGGTCGCCGATGCCGCGCTCGGCCTTATCCCGCAGCTGCGCGTCCTTTTCATCACCGGCTATGCCGAGAATGCCGTGATCGGCAACGGCCAGCTCGCGCCGAATATGGCGCTGGTCACCAAGCCGTTCGCGATGGACGAACTTGCCGACCGCATCCGCACCGTCATGGAATAAGGCCGGACTGGCCCGGGCTTTTTAACGCGGTCGGTCGCCTGTGCGACACCGGCCCGGAAGCCGGGCGTGTCCGCGCGTCGATGTTCAGTGTTTCGCGGTCCTGCCGCCCTTCTTCCCGAGCTCGGCCTGGGCGGCCGAGGACTTGCGCGGGTTCTTGACGCCTTCCTTCGCGGCCTTTGCATTGGCCCGTTTCGCGGCAGCGCTGCCATGGCCCTTTTCTTCCGACATATCGTTGTCCTCCTCGATCGATTTCAGCGTGCAACGCCTGGCCGGGCGCGCGCCCGGCAGAGCCTTATCATCCGGATGGGCGGCGCCCGCGCCGCCGTCCTGCTTCGCGCGTCATGGGGTCGGGCTTGCGCGGCGGCGACCAGCCCGGCGGCGGTGTCACCCGCTGCTGGCTGGTCCCGAGCCCCATGGCGCCCGGCTGCTGGCGCGTCAGGCCTGCGGCGTCGAAGCCGGGATCGTCGACCTGTCCGCCCGCCGCACGGATGAGGCTGATGCGGTCGCGTAACCGCACCGCTTCCTCATAATCGTCGCGCGCAGCCGCTGCCTCCATCGCCGCATGGAGGTCCGCGAGCGTGTTCACCATGCCGCCGGGCCGCTCAGCGGTTGCCGGACGATTTCGGCTTGGTTGCGCCTGCCGCGGTGCCGTTCCCTGTCTCTTCGTCGGACTCGCGCCGGCCACCGGCGCCCGATCCCTGGTTGCGGCGACCGCTCGATGTCGCCGTGCCGGTTTTACCGGACGCGCCGCTGCCCGCCGGGGCGGCGGTCCCGAGCCGGACCAGCAGCGTCGCAAGCGTCGCACCGATCGCGGCGCCGATGCCGATCGAGGCCGCCGGATGCGCCGCGGCCCGGCGCTGCAGGCCGCTCACGAGCTCGGCGGCGTCGATCTCGCCCGACTGGGCGCCGAGGCTGCGCAACTTCTGGGTGGTCGCCGTGGCGAGCTCGCGCACGGTGTCGGGGACCGGCAGCGATTCCGACGCGACCAGCCGCTCGATCGTGTCGGCGGCATCGACGATCGCACCCGACCAGGTGGCGATGCGCGCGTCCGCCGCATCGAGCGCGAACTGGGGCACGAGCGTGCGCGGCGTCGTCGCGTCATGGTGGCTCGATGCGGCATCGCGCGCGGATCCTCCGGCAGGCGCGTCGCTCTGCGACTTGGTGTCGGTCGTGTCAGTCTGGGCCATGATTTCTCTCCGGGTTGAAGGGGTAGGTCAGGGCAGCCGCCGCTTCGCACGGCGTGGCCGTTTCGGGCGTCAATCGCCTGAAAGAAAAGACGTTCCGCGCCGAGGCGTCGGCCATGTTGTGGCCTGTGCAGGCTGCCGGACGGATCATGCGGCAAGTGCCTCGAGGAGCGACTGGACGCGCGGGATGCGCAGGGCTTCGTCGGTGGCATGCTTCAGCACGAGCCGATCCTTGCTCTTGGCAAGACCGAGCGACCGGGCATCGGCTGCGAACTCGGGGCGCGGCGTCAGCGCGATGGCCGCCGGTCCCGCATCGATGCGGGCAACGCCCACCGTGCGCGCCGCGACGCGAATGCGGGCGCGGGCAAGCAGCGTCTCCGCTGCTGGCGGAAGCGGGCCAAACCGGTCGGTAAGCTCGTCCTCGAACGCGTCGAGTTCGGCCTCGGTCTCGAGCCTTGCGAGCCGCACATAGAGCGACAGGCGGATGTCGGCTTCGGGGATCCAGTCGGCGGGAAGCGCGCCCGGACTTCCGATATTGAGCTCAGGTGTCCAGCGGTCGACCGTTTCGCCGCGTGCCGCACGCATCGCCTGCCCGAGCAGGTGCTGGTAGAGATCGGTGCCGATCAGCCGCGCATGGCCCGCCTGGGTATCGCCGAGCAGGTCGCCGCCGCCGCGCATGTCGAGATCGCGGGCGCTGATGTCGAACCCCGCGCCGAGCCGGTCGAACGCGGCGAGCGTCCGCAGCCGCTTGAGCGTCCGCTCGGCGATCGCGCCCTCGCTCTCGGTCAGCAGGACGACCTGGCCGCGCCGGTTGCTGCGCCCGACCCGGCCGCGCAGCTGGTGCAGCTGGGCGAGCCCGAACCGGTCGGCGCGCCAGACAATCATTGTGTTGGCGCGCGGGACGTCGAGCCCCGCCTCGATGATGTTGGTCGCAAGCAGGATGTCGCCGTCGCCATCGGCAAAGCCGACCATCGCCGCGTCGATCCCGCCTGCGGCCATCTTGCCATGGGCCTCGACCACCGTGAGGTCTGGGACGACGCGGCGGAGCAGCGTCGCAACTGCCGCCATGTCCTCAATGTGCGGGACGACGACGAAGCTCTGGCCGCCACGGCTCTTCTCGCGGAGGAGCGCGGTGCGCAGCCGGCCGTCGTCGGGGCTGTCGAGGCTGGTGCGGATCGGCTGGCGCCGCGCAGGCGGCGTCGCGATCGTCGAGACCTGCTGCAGCCCGACGAGCGCCATCTGCAGCGTCCGCGGGATGGGCGTGGCGCTGAGCGTCAGCAGGTGTGTCTCGCCGACACCACGCAGCCGCGCCTTGTCGGCCGCCCCGAACCGCTGCTCCTCGTCGATCACGACCAGGCTCAGCGCCTTGTAGCTTATGTCTTTCGCCATCACCGCGCCGGTCCCGATGACGATCCCGACCGTGCCATCGGCGAGCCCCGCCTTGACGGCCTTTTTCTCGGCCGCGGTCGACAGGCGCGACAGGGCGGCGACGCCGATGCCTGTGCCCGCGAACCGTTTCCTGAAACTCTCGAGATGCTGGCGAACGAGGACCGTCGTGGGCGCCGCGACGATCACCTGGTAGCCGGCGAGTGCGGTAAGCGCGGCCGCGCGCAGCGCGACCTCGGTTTTTCCATAGCCGACGTCGCCGACGACCAGCCGGTCCATCGGCTTGCCGCTCGCGAGGTCGTCGCGCACTGCCGCGATCGCGCGCGCCTGGTCGGCCGTTTCGTTGAACGCGAACCCGTTGGCGAACGCCTCATAGGCTGCCGGATCGGGATCGATGACCGCGGCCTTGAGCGTCGCGCGCTCAGCGGCGAGTGCCGCGAGACCTTCGGCACTTTCGGCAATCGCGGCGGCAATGGTCGCGCGGCGCTTTTCCCAGGAACCGCCGTCGAGACTGTCGAGCGCGACCGCATCGGCATCGGCGCCATAGCGCCACAGCCGGTCGGCATCGTCGACCGCGACCAGGCGGCGGCCGCCCTTTGCGAATTCCAGTGCGATCATCTCGGTCGTGGTGTTCGCGGCCGCCGCGCCGCGCAGTCCCTCGGGCGGTGGTTCGCCCAGGGCAAGGCTTCGCGGCCGGTCCTGTCCGGCGGCCATGCCGGCGGAAACGGGACCGGGCTCGAGCCCGATCACGCGAGCGACGCCATGGTCCTCGTGTATGACGACATCGCCGCAGCGGATATCGGCAGCGGCAACCGTCCAGGCCGGGGTGGTCGTGGCTGGTCCATCGTCGCGCAAGGCACGGCTGCCGAGCACATCGGCCGCGGCGACGACGACCCGTTCCGCATCGACGAACCCGGCGTCGCAGGGCATGGCGAGCATGCCGGCGGCACCGCCGCCACCATCGCCTGCACCGGGGTCTGCACTGGCGCCCGCGGTGGCGCCTGCGGCGGCCTGGGAGCGGGCCTTTGCGCGGCTCCCGGTCTTGCGCGGACCGCCCGGGATGTTGCGCGCCGTGAGCGCCGCGATCGCGGCGAGGCCCTCGAGCTCGGGCAGGTCGAGCGCCAGCTTTCTAGCCACGCGGGCGCGGAGGAACCGCAGGTCGCGCCGGTGACCGGCGAGCACCAGCGTGCGGCCCTCGGCGAGATAGGGGCGGACGAATGTCGCGAGCGCGGCCAGCGGCGCGCGCGTTTCCGCAAAGCGCGGCACATCGGCTTCGGGCGCCCCCAGATCCATCTCGGACCAGGCGGCGATCGTGCCGCGCCATAGGTCGTCGTCGACGGTATCGGGCGTGGTGCCGGCGCGCGTTGCGCTGTCGGTCGCGAGCGTCACGAAGCGCAGGCGGCGGTGGTCCGCCTTGGGTATGGTCATCAGCAGCCCGGCGGACAGGTGATCGAGTATCGGCACCGGCGTGCCGAGCTCGGGTTCCGATGCGCGGCCGATCTCGAGCGTTTCGAGATCGTCCGTGGTGCGCTGGCTGACCGGGTCATAGGCGCGCAGCGCCGCGATGCGGCCCTCGGCGATCTCGATCCGGGCCGGGCTGCCCGCATCGGCCGGGAAAATGTCGATGACATCGCCGCGCAGCGCGACCTCGCCCGGCTCGTCGACCCGGTCGTCGTCGATATAGCCCAGCGCCGCGACCGTCGCGGCGAACGCGGTCATGTCGAGCACGTCGCCGGCCGCAAGGCGCGGCGGGGCGGCGTCGAACGCCCCGGGCGCCGGATAGCGCCGTGCCGCGGCTTCGCCGCTGAGTACGAGGACGATCGGTCGCCGGTCGGTCGCCTGCTGCGCCTGGCGCAGCCGCCGGAGCGCGGCGACCCGCATGCCGCTGTTCGCGGGCGAGGGCGGCGCGGTGTCGCCCGGCAATGCGTCCGACGAGGGCAGGAACACCACGGGCACATCGGGCAGCAGCGCGGCGACCATCGTCGCGAGCGCATCGGCCTGTTGCTCGTCGTCGGCGAGGCAGACGCAATCGGACAGCGTGCCGGATGCGGGGGTGTCCGAAGCGGAACCTGTGTCCCGCTTCGAGTCCGAGAGCGGCGCCGATGAAGATGCCGAAGCCGAAGATGCCGATGACGACACGGCTGCGGCGATCCGGAAGGCGGCGAATGCGAGGCTCATGCGCGCGGCGCGACCATGGCGCGTGTTCCGGCATGCGAAGGCGATGACGCGGGGGTGTTGGAGGGCGTGAGGGCCGGCGGGACGCCGGGCCAGTCGCCGTCGTCGAGCACCGGCACCGCGTCGAACGCGGCGGGCGCGAGCAGGAGCAGCAGCCGGTCGGCGCCCAGGACAAGGGAGTCGTGCGGGATCGCGCGCAGCTCTTCGGCGAGGCCGGCGGGACCGCTCTTTGCCACCACGACATAGCTGACGCGGCCCGTGTCGCAGGCGACCAGCGCCTCGACTGCTGTTCCGACCCTGGTGCCATCGAGCGTCTCGACCGCGGTTCCGGCAAGGCCGGTCGCGGTGAACAGGTCCTGCGTTGCCGCGTGACGGCTCTTGCGTTCGGCCGACTTGCCGCCGTCCTCATAGGCGCGCTGGCGGCCGAGCCAGCGCCAGATGCCGACGAGGTTGACCAGAGTCAGGAAGGCGTTGGTCGCGAGGAGATTGGTCTGGCCCGAGGCGAAGCCGATCGTCGACCAGGCGAGCGATCCGATGGTGAAGACCACGAACCCCCAGCCGGTGACGCGTGCGCCGAGATTGGCGGCGGTCATCATTGCGGCGATCATCGTCGCGGCCGGCGCGATCCATCCGGCGATGTCAGTCAGCGGAGGATCCTTCCGGAAGTGAGGTCAGAAGGATTGGCGCGATCGGATTGCGATCGGCCAGCGGTGATGGGCCGGTGCGGTGGCTGGCCGGAAGGATGCTGAAGGAAGACTTCGCGGACCATCCGGCGAGGGTGCCTGAGCCGTGACAATGCGGGGAGGGGTTTCCGCGCGCCCCGGCGGGGAACGCGCGGAAGGTTGATCGGGACGATCAGCCGCGCTTGCCGCGCAAGGTGCTCAGCACTGCGATGCCGGCGATCCCGGCGAGCGCCGCACTCGCCCAGGGCTTGGCCTTGGCGAAGCTCTTCACCTTGTCGGTGAAGGGCGCATCGCCAGAGAAATGCTCGCGAAATGCGTCGCTGAGCGCAGTCTTTCCGTTGCTTGAGGGGCGCGGGGTCGCCGCACCGTCGGCGCTGGCGGTCGAGGCGGTAGTATCGGTCGGATCGGCCATCTGAGTCTCCATGAGTTGGGGCGGCGATGCCGCCATGCGGGTCGGGCCTCACAACCGGCATGGCGCGCAGAAGTTGCAGCGCGCCGGACGGTTTTGCGTCGGGAAATCCTGCGGAACGCGTGGCGCGACGTGTGGTATGATACGGAGCGCGACCCTTTGCCCCGCTCTGGGCACCGGAACCGGACAGGACGTGGCGCGCGGGCGCGCTGTCGCTGCGGATCCAGACATGGCGGGGAAGAGATTTCACGGCGGTCCTTGGCATCGCGGCACGGGCCGCAGCATCTCTCAACCGGATTGGGCCGCGCGCGTTCCGTCCGAACCCGTAAAGTTCAACCAGGTTAAACAGATTTTCGGGATGCGGCGGGAACACAGCCCGCCGTCGTCGATTGGGCGGCGGCAGGAGAAGCCGATGACTGGAACGACCGGAACGACCGGGACCACTGACGTGAAGAATGATGCTGCAGCCCGGCAGGACGAGGCGCGGTGCGCCGCGCAAGGACGCACCGGGACGGACATGCGTGCACCCGCGACGCCGCTCTTCCCCTGGAGGCATCCGACGCAGACGGCGAGCGAGGCGGCGATGGTAGACCATGTCTCGGCAGCGGACTTTCCCTGCGTCGGCGCCAAGGCGGCGCTGGCGCGCGGCACGCTGTCGGTGCTCGCCTGCAAGGCGATCGACAGCGCCTGGGACGATGTCCGCATCCATGACGCCCTGTCGCAGTTCGCCGCCGAGTATCGCGCGGAGCCCGGGCTGTTCCGCAGCCTTGCCGTCACCTTCGACGGACCCGCGGACCTCAGCGAGGTCACCTTCGAGGCCGCGCTCTGGGACCGGCTGCAATCGCTGTCCGACAAGGATGTCTGGCGCGGCCATGACTATGACGATGCGGTGAGCAGCGATCCTTCCCAGCCGCACTTCTCGCTGAGCTTTGGCGGCGAGGGCTTTTTTGTGGTCGGCCTCCACCCCAACGCCAGCCGCCCGGCACGGCAGTTCGGGCAGCCGTGCCTCGTGTTCAACCTCCACAACCAGTTCGAGCGGCTTCGCGCCGAGGGGCGCTACGAGAAGATGCGCGAGAAGATCCTCGTACGCGACGAGGCGCTTGCCGGCAGCCGCAATCCGATGCTCGCGCGCCACGGCGAGATCAGCGAGGCGCGGCAGTACAGCGGCCGTCCGGTCGGCGCGGACTGGGCCTGTCCCTTCGCCTATCGCGGTGTGGCCGGCCGCCGCGTGGATCTTCAGGTCGTCGGTGCCCGCAACAGCAATGGATTTGGCAGCGGCGCCAGCAACGGCAGTGGCAACGTCGATGGCGACATCGGAGGCGATGCTTCCGGTGAGCGGGACGGTGACTGTGACGGCGATGATCAGGGCGACGGTGCGCGCGAAACGGATGCAGCGTGCTGATGCCGGACACGATCGAAATCCCGCCGCGCAGCGGCACCGCCTTTGCGCTTTCCAAGGGCGATGTGCTGACCGTGATCGATCCCCGAGGCATGCAGGTCGCCGATCTGCTGGCGTTCAATGCGCACGATCTCGACGAGGTGATCTCGTCGGGGCGCACGCTCGATTATGCAGAGACGATCCGGCTGACCACCGGCCATATGCTTTATTCGAACCGGTCGCGGATCATGCTCGAGATCGTCGAGGACGATGCCGGCGTACACGACTTCCTGCTCACACCCTGTTCGGTCGACACCTTCCGACATTTCTATCCCGACGAACCGCCGCATCGCGGCTGTTTCGGCAATCTCGCCGCCGCACTCGAGCCGTTCGGCGTGCTGCCCGACCGCATCCCGGTCGCGTTCAACTGCTTCATGAACGTGCCGGTCGATGGCGCGACCGGCAAACTTGCGGTGCTCCCGCCGGTCAGCAGCCCGGGCGATCGCATCGTGTTCCGCGCGGCGATGGATCTTGTCATCGGGCTCACCGCCTGTTCGGCATTCGCGTCCAATGGCGGCAGCTTCAAGCCCATCCATTACCGCATCGACGCTGCGCGCGATTGAGCGCAGCGGGAACTGTGCCGTTCTGCAACATTTTTGCAGAAAATGGCGCAAGTCTTCGGGAAACCACGGGCGCGTGCGACGTTATGCCCGACGGAGCCTGATCGCAGCGGACCATCCGGGTCCGTTTACGCCTCGCTCGACGACCCAGTCGGAGATCGCGCCGTGCCCTTGTTCTTTACCCATATCGCCAATGATCGCGGGGTGACTGTCGACGATACCGGTCATGACCACAGCGACAAAGATGCGGCGA
Organism: Sphingomonadales bacterium UBA1936; assembly: GCA_002336985.1. GTDB lineage: Bacteria > Pseudomonadota > Alphaproteobacteria > Sphingomonadales > Sphingomonadaceae > Sphingomonas_O. The sequence goes on along the minus strand of DDFE01000197.1, from coordinate 72,583 downwards.
TCAAGGCGGCGCGCCTGGCAGCGGGGGCGATCCTTTCCGAGGAACTGTCGGAGACCGTCGACAATGTGTCGCTCCGGATCTATCTCGAGGATGAGGCCCGGGCGCATATCGCGACCATCTCGGTGTCGGGGACGCTGAACTGCTGATGGGGAATATTCCGCTAACGCCATCGCCTGGCGCTTCCGGACCCCTCGCGCCCTGGATACGGCGTCTCGGCCTGCGGACCGACCTCAGCGGCGAGGACATTGCCGCACTCGAGGCCCTGCCGGTCGAGCACCGCACCTACGACCGCAACCGCGACTTCGTCCGTCTCGGCGAATGCGTGACCCATGCCTGCGTGATCCTGAATGGCCTTGCCGGACGGTTCGACCAGACCGCGAGCGGCGCGCGGCAGATCACGGCGCTGCACATTCCGGGCGACGCCGCCGATCTCCACTCGGTCCCGGTGCCCAAGGCCAGCAATGCGCTGCAGGCGCTGACGCGGACCGAAGTCGCCCATGTCCCGCATACGGACCTGCGGCGGATCGTGGCCGATTATCCCAATCTCGCGCTCGCCTTCTGGCGCGATTGTGTGGTCGATGCGGCGATCCTGTCGCGCTGGGCGCTGATCCTGGGCCGCGGCTCGGCGCGGCAGCGCATCGCGCACATCCTCTCCGAAATGTCGGCCCGCTATGCGGCGATCGGTGCGGACGGCCAGCGCTTTCAATTCCCGGCGCTCCAGGTCCATCTCGGCGACGCGACCGGCCTCACCAATGTCCATGTGAACCGCGTGCTGCGCGAGCTTGCCAACGCGGGGCTCGTGCAGATGCGCAGCGGCCTCGTCGAAATCCGCGACCTGGCGCGGCTGCACAAGGAAGGCGACTTCCACCCCGGCTATCTGCACCTTGGCGATTGCTAGACTCGGGGCGCTTGGCAACGATCGTTGTCGCTCCAAAGAGAATGGGCTCGCCGGATGGCGAGCCCATTCTCTGTCCAGATTTCCGGCCGGGCCGTCAGCGGCGCGGCGGGGTCGTTGTCGTGTTGGTCGTCGTGGTCGTCGACGCGCCGTTCGGTGTGACCGAGGTGCTGTTCGAGACGGTGCCGGTGCCGCTCGTCGTCGATCCCATCGGCGTGGTAGCGGCCGAACCCGTGCCGGTCGTGCCGACAACGGCCCCGTCACGCGAGACGTTGCTGTTGGTCTGCGTCATCGCACTGCCGGCTGCCGACGGGTTGAGCTGGCCTGCCTGGGTGCGGGCTGCATCCTTGGTCTGGCGCGCGGTCTCGCGGGTCGTGGTCGCCGTCGTGGTCGCGGTGTTGCGCGCGCGGTCGGCTGCCGAACGCGTCGTGCTCGTGGCACGGGTCGTGGTCGAACGGGTCGTGTCGACCGTCGAACCAACAGTCGAGCCTACCGGCGCATTGACGGTGCCGGTGGTCATCGTGCCGACGGTGCTGCCCGTGCCACCGACCGTGCCGCCAACGGCACCGCCGAGACCGCCGCCAAGCTGGGCGAGGGCGAGGCCGGGAAGTGCCGTTAGGGCGACGGCGGCGAAGAGAGACGTTTTACGCATGATACATCCAATCCCTTTGATTTTTCACGGGAAGCAGAACGGCGGCCCGGGTTCGTTGGTTCCGTTACGGAATGCGCCAGCAGGTGGTTCGATTTGGGGCAGGCGCTGCGGGGATTTACGGTTCGGCGACTGGGCAAGCGGGATTGGGCAACCGGCAACCGGGCAACCGGCGATCTAGCATCCGGGCGATTGATCAGGATGATCGAAACGGCGTTGTGTGCGGGAATTCCACGAGCCGGGCACCCGGGATGCGTCTAACGGAGCGGCGCGACCTGTCGCCTCGATGCCTTGTCGTCGTCGGCAAGAAGACCTTCGTAGAGTTCCGCCAGTTCGCGATGAATCGCGGCGGCCGCCCAGTCCGGTGAGCGTGCGGCGCGCTCCTTTTCTTCTCGGATGCGCGCTTCGTAATAGACGCGATCGATCGGGGTCGACATGGCGGGACTGGCTCCTGGATTTGTTCCCGCTGTACATGCTTTGTTCGACATCGGCATTGATCTCGATCAAATTGAACGCGATCGACCGGAAAATTGTTGCTGCGGGGAAGGCTTGTCGTACGCGCGCTTTGCGCATCGATGTGGTGCGGCTTGGCGGAGTGCAGCGGGCTGGATGAGACTGGCAGCTGCTACGCTATTCAAGCGACGCGGCGGACATGGTGACGTTCAGATGGTGACGAGGAGCAGCCGCTCGGCCTCGGTGCCGGGCAAACGTGCCGCGAGACGCTCGGCCCGGCGGAGGTGGGCGATACGGTGTGCTGCGACCGAGGCGGACGCGGCCATGTCGCGCGCGACCGAAATGGCGCAACGTGTCCGGTGCTCTTGATCGAAGAAGATGGGGCGTTCGTCAGTCATCTCGTGCGACCTCCCGAATATCCGCGCCTAGTCCGCGCGCATTGCGCGGTGACGGTGTGGCCGTCCAAACGCCGCAAACGCAGTATCGCTCCACGCGCGTAAAGGCGGTGTCTTGCGGCGCTTGGGTCCGAGCGTGGCGGCGGGACTGCCTGCCCGTCGGCCTAACCGGTGACGACCAGTTTCACGAGCATTCCGGCCCGGAGCGCAGCGGATGACGGCAGGCCATTGAGCGTCATGAAACGGTCCGCTTGGAAATCGCGATAGGCCATTTTGCGGGCGAGTGAGTCAATCGTGTCGCCGGGACGCACGGTGTAGATCTGGATGCGGCGGCCGCGCACCGCATCGGCCTCGGGCGCCGTCATGGAGGTGAAGCTCCCGAGCATCCTGTCGAACACTGTGGTCTCGGCGCCCGAAGGCGTCACGATCGTCCAGACATAGGTTGCCGACGGGAATGCGATGGCGACCACGGTCGCGTCGACCCCCTGGTTGTTGACGGCCGCCGCGACCGTCGCGGTCGCCGCACGGCGACCGCCGATGCTGGTCTCGCGGAGCTGTTCGGCTGCGATCTGGCCGCCGAGCGCCTCGAAGCGCCGCGCGACCGCTTGCACCGGGCTCTGGCCCTCGGCCGCCGCCATCAGCTGGGCCTGTCCGTTCGGACCCTGCACCGTCACCGCCTGCGTCGCGTTGGTGATCGTATAGCCGCTGGGGGCGGTGAACTTGATGCGCATCGCCGGCTGGCGAAACGTCTGGCCATCGATCACGCCTTGCGCAGGATCGTCGCCATAGCGCAGCCCGTCGAGCATCTTCAGAAACGCAATGTCCTGTACGGGCGCGGCCGTGCCGCGCCCGGTCTGCTGCGCGAGGGCGCGCGCCTGCGCGACCCGCGCCGCGCTCGACGGATGGGTGCTCAGCCAGGTCGGGACGCTTGTGCCGCCGCGTCCGGCAGCACGGGTCTCGAGATCGGTGCTTGCGCCAAGCTTTGCGAGGATGAGCGGGGCGGCCCCCGGGTTATAGCCCGCTCCCGCGACATAGCGGATGCCGAGGGTGTCGGCCTGATATTCCTGGTCGCGCCCGAACTTCAACGAATAGAGCTGGGTCGCCTGGCGTGCGCCCGAGCCGATCAACTGGCCGAGCCCGGAATCGCCCGCGACCGCGCCGATCACGCCCGCGAGCAGGCCGCCGACCGCCGATGTGCGCTGGCGGCTGGCCGAGTGGCGTGCGGCGACATGGCCAACCTCATGCCCCAGCACGAAGGCAAGTTCGTCCTCACTGTTCATGAGCGCGAGCAGCTGCCGGGTGACATAGACATAGCCGCCGGCGATCGCGAATGCATTCTCGACCGGAGAGTTGAGCAGCTGGACGGTGAAGTCGCCCTGCGCGTTCGAAAGTCCGGATTCCACCGCGACACGCTTGCCGACGCGTTCGACATAGGCGGCCTGCGGCCCGGCGTAGCGCCCGCCGAACTCGGCGAGCAGTTGGGGATTGGCCTCGGCACCCTGCGCCCGGTCCGACCGCGAGATGGTCTGGACGCCCTGCGCCTGGGCGGCCGGCGGCACCAGCATCAGTGCGGTCGCGGCGGCCAGCCGGAGGCGCATGGTCTTCTTCGTCACGATCGATCTACGTCCTCTCACCATCCGTCTCGCATCCTGCAATTGGTCTCCGGCGCCATGCGGCCGACGATCACAACACGCTGGCCTGCCGCAAGGTTCACACGCGCTCCGTCGAAAATAGTCGGCTGTCGGCACGCGGCAAGGCGGGTTAATTCTGCGGGTATATCTGGCTCGGCGACGCCGTACCGGCGATCGCATCGCATCGCATCGCATCGCATCGCATCGCATCGCATCGCATCGCATCGCACCGGACCAGACCATATCGTGGAGTCTCGTGTAATATCGCCTCGTGACGTGTCGTCTTGCGTAGCGTCCTGTTGCCGGCATGGGTCCGCCGTGCCGCCGCCTCGTAGCGCGTTGTGTCGCGCCACACGGCGATCGGACAGGAGATGCGGCGACCGAATTGCCGCGTGGCGCGGTCGGTTCAGCTCTCCTGACGGCCTTTGCGGTCGGACTTCGACCGCGACCGGCTCGCGCGCTGCCACGGCCAGCAGCCTTCGATCTCCGTTTCGAGCGAAAAGCTCAGGAATGTCCGGATGGCGATGATCGCGGCGAGCAGCCCGACGCTCTGGAACGTCAGCGGCGCGGTGATCGTCGAGATGATGTCCGCACCGACCAGCAGTTCGAGCCCGAGCAGGATGGCGCGGCCGAGCCCGGCGCGATAGCGGTCATAGGCATCATTCCAGTTCGTCGCCCGGCCGTCGATGACGAAGCGGGCCGATGCGAGTGCCGCTCCGCACAGGATGATCGCCGCACCCGCGAGCTCGAGCAGCTTGGCGAGCATATCCACAAGGGCATGGGCCTGTTCGATCATTGTGGCGTCTTACAGGATCGACGGCCTGTCATCACGATGACCGGAACAGTCGTGGCCCCGGACTGTTCTGATCGCTCAACCGGAGCGATGCCATGACTGACAATTCCCCCGCCAAAGTCCTTATCCTTGCAACCGACGGCTTCGAGCAGTCCGAGCTGTTCGAACCGCGCAAGGCGATCCTCGACGACGGGGCGGAGGTGACCATCGCATCGATCGGTCTCGAAGCGATCCAGGGCATGAAGCACGATGTGAAGGGCGACACGATCGAGCCCGACATGGTCCTGGGCGACGTACAGCCCGCAGACTATGACATGCTCGTGCTGCCGGGCGGCGTCGCCAATCCTGACACGCTCCGAATGGAGGCCGATGCGATCAGGATCGTGCAGGCCTTCTTCGCCGACAATAAACCGGTCGCGGCGATCTGCCACGGCCCTTGGCTGCTCGCCGAGGCCGATGTCTTGGACGGGCGCAAGGTGACCTCATGGCCGTCGATCCGTACCGACCTGCGCAATGCGGGGGCCGAGGTCGAGGATGCCGAGGTTGTTGTCGACGGTAATCTCATTACCAGCCGCAAGCCCGCCGACATCCCGGCGTTCAACCGTGCGATCCTGACGGCGCTGGAACAACGCGACAGCTGACACGGTCGGTCAGGTCCAGCCAACGGCTCGCTCGGCTGGCGACCCCCCTCCGATGGCCAAGCGCCGACCAGCGACCGCTGACTGTAAGTGCCGACCGCTGACCGCAAATCGCTGCTCGCGGACCGCAAGCGGCTGACTGCAAACCATTGATCACCGGTGAGCCGCCGGTGGCGACCAAAGAACCTTGGCCACCACTCGTCAGTGCGGCGTGAGCAGCGCTCCGGTTACAGAATGCCTTCGATCAGGCCGAGCGACTGGGCTTCCTGGGCCTCGAGATACCAGTTCGATGGTGCCTTCTTCAACACTTCGTCCATCGTAACCCGCGAGCCGACGATTAGGTTGGCGAAGCCCTCATTCTGGATCTCGATCGAGCTTTCGATTTCGTGTAGCGTCGCCTTCACATTGGCGATGCAGGTCGTGAGCGGACCGCTGATCTCCAGCGTCTTGGTGAGCTTGCGCTCATGGATCATGAGGCGCGTCCCGCGCGTGAGATACCGGTTCTCCCGCGCGAAGAAACTCATGAACGTCGTGCCCGCTGAATAGATCGCGGCCTTGCCGAGGAAGACGAAGCGCCGCTTCGGATCGACCTCGGTGTGGTAGCGGATGTCCTCGCCCATCATGCGCGCGACTTCGGGATCGCCGCCGAGCGTCGAAAGCTCGATGACGATCAGGCCCTCGGAGGGCGCTGAGGCGAGCTGCGCGCGGAAATTCTCGTACATGAAGTAATCGACCGTCCCCGAGAGCCGCACCGCCGGGTCGCGAAAACACTCGGGGGCGAGCGCCGCGACATCGCCGGCAGGCGCGATCGGGTTGGAATTTTCCGATGTCGGCGCCGGGGCCGATGGGCGCGGCGTTGGTGGCGCATCGACGGTGCCGTTTGTTGCGTCTGGCACAGCCTGGGTCTTGCCGTCAGCGGTCGTCGGCATGGATTCTTCCGCGGCGGCGCTTGTGTCCGGGCCCGCGGCATCCGACGGGGGGCAGGGGCGCGCGGAGCTGTTGATGGCGACAGGAGCGGTCGAAGCGTCGAGGGTCATGATCATCTGGCCGTTGTTGGGGAAAGGTTCGGCTGCGCAAACCGATCCCCGCACCCAAGTGTTCCGCGTGATCGCGCAAGCCGGCAATATTTTGTCATCCTCCTTGCAGAAGGCTTCGTGGATCGGCGGACTGCCGGACTGCCGGACTGCCGGACTGCTTGACGTCGGGGTGCTGGGTTGGCGGGGTTGCCGGGTGCCGGAACGCGCGGCGAAGCCACATGCATCCTCGGTCGAGCCAGGGCTTTGTAGTGCGCGGACCGCATATCATTCCGGCCAATGAATCGTCGGTAATGCCGCACGGCAACGGTTCATTGTGGTTCGCCTTAATTCCCGCTCTAGTGACGACCACATCGGCGCGGTGAGATCTGCGATTTTCACGCGGCGAGCGCGTCGGCAACCGATGAGCTTCTGGTTTCGATTCGGGTGCGGCAGGGATCGCAGGCAGCGCAAGGGAGTTGCACGACCTGTACGACGACATTGCACCTTAGGAGGAGCCATTGGCGAACACTGTAAATGTGAACACGGCGAGCGCGGACGAGCTCGACGCGGTCGAGGGGCTGGCCGGTCATGGATTCGAGATCGCGCGCTATCGCGAGGAGCGCGGCCGTTTCGACAATTTGCGGCAGCTCGACGAGGTGCCTGGTCTCGCGGGCAAGGTCGACGACGCGACCCGGGCGCAGCTAACGGTTTGACGGACGTCCGATGGCGCGTAAGCTCAAGGTGTTTCGCACGGCGGCCGGGTTCCATGACGCCTATGTCGCGGCGCCGAGTCAGAAGGCCGCGCTTGAAGCCTGGGGCAGCAACACGAATTTGTTCGGGCTCGGCATGGCCGAGCTGGTCAGCAACGAAGCGCTGACCAGGGCGCCCCTCGAAACGCCGGGCAAAATCTTCAAGGTCGCGCGCGGAACGGCCGATGACCATTATGCGGCCCTGCCATCCGATCCTCCTGATCGGCGCGGCAGCAAGAGGGAAAAGGGCGACGGAGACGGCGAAGGGGACGGCGACGGAGGTGAAGCTGGACCGAAAGCAGGAGCCGCAGCTGGAGCCAATTATGATGCAGAACACACTGTGCGTGATGGCACCCGTAGCCCCGTGAAGGCACGAGCGTCCGCAAGCGGTCACGGACTCTATGGCAAGACAGCGACGGGCAAGGTTGCGCAGGCGCGCGGCAAGGCATCGCCGGCGTCCGCGCCCGAATCTGAATCCGCTCGCGGGTCGCATGGACGGAAGCCGGTCCGGCCGAAGGCCGCCATGCCCGCACCGCCTGTGCCGAAACCGAGAGTGAGGCCGTGCCCGTCGCTCGACCGGATCGACACGGCCGAAGCGGCACTTGACAAGGCCCGGCAAGAGCATCGCGCCGCGGTCGAAGCTATAATGGTGCGCGAGCGCACGCTCGAGCAGGAACGCCGCGCGCTCGAAGCGCGGCAGGCCAAGACCAAGGCGCGGCTTGAAGCGACGTTAGACAGGGCGGAAGCGGCGTACCGCTCCGCGCTCGACAAATGGTGTCGGGGGGTGAAGCTGCTGTACCGTGTCGCCGCCTTACAGACGATTATTTCGACAATCGGCGAACTGGGCGTTGTGACCTTGCAGGCTTTGGGCTTGCCGTTTTTCATATGAAATGAGAGCCGCACTTTCCGCAAACGCTAGGCGGTCACAACGATTTCGTCCTCGTTCGGCAGTTCAGCGACCGCCGGAGCAGCGGTCAGGGCAAGAAGATAGATGGACATCGCGGTCGGCTAACCGGGTGAGCTTGCGATGAATTGACCGAACGGGCTGATTAATCTCGTGGCGTCCCGGCTGCCGTCTTTACCGGTCTTGTCTCGGCACTGGCTCACGTTAGCCCTTGAGCCGATAGTCAGTTATCGGGCTGAGCTCGGGAAGCTGGCCGCGAAGTTCATCCAGGCTCGACATTTGCGGCACAGTGATCCGATGAAGTGATAGACGACTCTCGCGGGATTCGGACGCAGCCGTCGAACCGCAGTGGCGTGCAAGGCGGCTCAGTAAATGCTGCTGCCGAAAGCCGACAGACTGTCCATCAACCTGATGGATTGGCCCAACGACGTTCAAGATGTTGCGACGCTGTAAGGCTCTCGGGCCGCGGCACGCTCGGCGGCGGATCGAAAACGCCGTTGGCGAGGTATTTGATCGCGTTGACGACGCCCGCATGGGAGAATGGTTTTGCGATAACGCCGTGCGCACCCGAGAAGTCATTGGGAATCTTCGACACGTTGGCCGTCACAAAGATGATCAGCGACTCTGGCCAGTGCTCCTGGATGTACTGGCAGACATCAAGACCATTAGAATTATGCGCCAAGTGTATGTCGACCAGCGCCAGTTGGGGGTTCAAATCGCTTGGAAGAGCTTCGACGTCTTGCAGACTGGCCGCCTCAGCGAGGACGCGGTGCCCGCTATCCTCGACCATGGCCTCGATATCCATGGCGAGAAGCATCTCGTCCTCGACGATCAGAACGTCCATCACGTCGGCCATTTATTGCTTCTCGTTGTTGGGGAAAGTGATCGTCACGCAGGTGCCCGGCCGGTTGTCGCTCCAAGTGGCTTCCGCCTGCGCCTGACGCGCCAATCGCGTAATGAGCGATGTGCCGATGCTCTTGGTACGCCTGGCAGACGGCATCCCGGGTCCGTCGTCGCAGATCCTGATCATCCCGCTGCCGTTGCCATTCCGGACCGTGAGACTGAGTTTGCCGGGGCGTCCGTCGGCGAAACCATGCTTCACCGCGTTCGTCAGAATTTCATTCAGGATCAGGCCGAGCGCCGACGCGTTAGCGGCGTCGACGAAAAGCGAGCATGCATCGGTATCCAGCGCGATGTCGGTCCGGCCACTCGATCCAACAACATCGGACACGAGGCTGCGTGCAAAGCTGCCCATATCGAATTTTTCGAGGTCGGAGGACTGGTAGAGCTGGCGATGAACCACGGCGAGTGCGTCGACTCGCTCGAGCATTGAATCGAGTTTGGACGCAATCGCCGGATCGTCGATGGTGCGTACCTGGAGTCGAAGCAACGAACCAATCATCGTGAGGTTGTTTTTGACCCGGTGGTCGACCTCGTGAAGCAGCAGGGTCTTCGCATCGAGCGCAGCCCGCAAGTCTGCCGTGCGACGCTCGACTTCTCGCTCGACCAGCTGCTTCTGGTTGGCAATGACAGTCTGCGCCTCGATCCGGTCCGTCACATCCAGCTGGGACGCAAAGAAGAAGCGTATCGTGCCGTCCATATCTTTGACGGGCGACATGTAGAGCGCGTTCCAGAACGTCGAGCCGTCTTTCCGGTAATTGAGCAAATCAACGTCTACGTCGTGACCGCCTTCGATCGCCTCGCGAACTTTCGCCACCGCCGCCATATCGGTTTCCGGACCCTGCAGAAACCGGCAATTCCTACCGACAATTTCTTCGCGGTCGTATCCGGTCAACGTCTGGAAGGCGACGTTGCAGAAGACGATCGGATTGTCGGCTTGCGCAGGATCGGTAATGACCATGGGCATGCGCGTAGCGCGTACCGCTGCGGCGAACGGATCGCCCCTTCCATGTTCATAATCGAGTGCATCCGTCAGGTGCCAGTCGTCGCGCTGCTTCAAACTTTCCTCCGGCAAGCGCGTCGAAACGTCGCTGCCGGTCTAACGCGATTGGCCTCAACTGGTTTCATCGTCCCTATGCTTTAAGATGCTTGCCGCTAGTTAGATCGGGAAACGGAGGCAATGCAGTCAGCCGCGATCGGCTTATGAGTGAGGTCGAATTTTGACGAGCATCGTGGCATGTGGCTGACCGGTAGCTTGCAAGCCCATTCCGGCCAGTTGCAGCAGGCGGCGCCTGCAGCGTTCGCATGTTGATCAAGGCCATGTCGGCGTGTATTACACGCGCAGCACACCGGATGGCGATACATGGAAAAGCGGGTCGTTCAGAGTCTGTGGCTGGCAAGCCTGGTCATGTTCGCCGTCGCGGTCGGAATGGGTCGTTTCGCTCGTCCGCTCGCGGAGCCCTATGTTCACATTGCCGGTCGTGGTAGCGCGGGCCTCGCCGCCCTCGGCCTCATTTTCTTGTTTGCCTTCACGCTTGCGGACCGCCGAAGCATCCGCTGACCCTCGCCACGCTCGGCATCATCACGAGGCAGAAACGATTTTGCGCACTGGAAATCTCCGAACCTGCGCCTCCTTCCTGCCTGCAAAAACGGTCTGACAGCCACCACGGCCATCAGTCGCAGCCAATACCCGACCAGCGGGCTAGGCGGTTGCCCAGCATGCGGCTGAACGGCAGCGATGGGCCCGTTATTCGTTAGACATCGACCAGAACGGCGTCGCTCGAGCCCGGAGTTAGGTTTGGCTAAAGACAAATTTGGTGCCGACATAGGAGCGGATGACCTTGCTCGGCATGAGTCGCAGGGCTTCCGCGATGAACACCTCGCCCGTGCAGTGCATCGGGATGATGTAGGTCGGATCGATGCGCGCAAATTCGGCGACCGTCTGCCGTGCCTCGTCCTCTGTCCGTGGCCGGACAAGATGGAAGCCGCCAATCACGGCATGAACTTTCTGGATACCCGAAACCGCCTGTGCACGGCGGACGGAATTGATCACGCCCCGATGGCTGCAGGACGCGATGACGACGAGGCCGAGACCCTTGATGGCATAGCAGGTCGCAAGCTCGTGTTCGCCATCGTCGGCCAGCTGGCTGACACTCCGTTTGGCCGGGGCAAGCCGTGATCGATCACACCCAACGCCGGGCCGCATCTGGGTCGGAATGGCGGCGCGCTCGAAGCTGTCGAGTGGGATCACCCCGGTGGTGAACGCCTGATCCGCGATGATAGCCGGTTCGGGCTGGATCCGGACGGCGTAACCGGCTTTGGCAAGAGCAGTGCGGTCGAGCGCGCCCATAACCGGGGGTGGGTCGCCAATCTGGGCCACGCGCTCGCAAAACGTCTCCTCGCCGCCCACGGTCAGCGGAAGGGGGTTGCGCCGTGCGCCCTGGTCGCCGAACAGGCCCGCGAAGCCGCCATAATGATCGAGATGACCGTGGCTGAGCACCGCGGCGTCGATGGTCGCAGGATCGATGCTCAGCAGCTGCAAATTGTTTGCGAGCACTTCACGCGAATAGCCGAAATCGACGAGCACCCGTCGCACCTGCGCCGCGATATGCGACTGGGCGAGGATCGAGAGGCCGAACTCCGCCATCAATGCGTTTGGCAGCATCCGGGGCATGCGGGCAGGGCCGCCATTGCCGGCGCGGATGACTTTCATTCTTGGCAGGTCGAGGCTGGGGAGGAAGGGCCCGAAGGTCGCCGCATCATCGACGACCTGCAGTGTGAGCGCATCGACTTCCGGTACCTTCAGCGTCGTGGCGCTGCCCGCACCACGCGCCGAGCCCGCTAGCAGACCGGCAAGGCCGGTCATGACGACGGTGCGACGCGATGCGGTGAGCGGACGGACGATCGGCATGGCGTATCTCCTGTGGGCGGAGCCTATCACGCACATCGTCATGCAACACCCTCTTTGAAGATGGCGCTGGGTGCTGGCTGTCGATGCGAGTCCGGTTCGGCGGCCGCGACGGTATTTCGCTAATGTCAGGCCTGTGCCCATGGTGTGGCGGCCAGCGCCTTGGCGAGGTGGTCGATCACCGCCTGGACACGCAGCGGCCGGAGCGAGGACGGCGGCATTATCAGGTGAAGCCCGAGCGCCGGACAGTCCCAGTCGGGCATCACATGCTCGAGCGCGCCGTCGCGCAGTTCCTTCCAGACCAGAAACTCGGGCTGGATTGCGAGGCCTTGCCCGCCCAGCAGGGCAGGGTTCAGGACATCGGCATTGTCGGCCCAGATGCGGACACTGGGCTGCACCATCTCCTCGCCCAACTGTGCGTGCACGAACCGCCAGGCGCCGGGGTTCGTCCCGCCGGTATAGGCAAGAATGTGATGAGCGAGCAGCTGCGCGGGGTGGCGGGGCCGTCCCATTCTCTCGAGATAGGCGGGCGATGCCACGAGCAGCAGCCGAACGGTGCACAGCCGGCGGGCAAGAAGCGACGAATCCTCGAGCCGCGCGATGCGGATCGCAAGGTCGAACCCGTCGGCGATAAGATCGACCTGGCGGTCGCTGAGCGACAGGTCGAGCGTCACGTCGGGATAGACTTCGAGGACACCGGGCAGGGCCGATGCGAGGTAACCGATGCCGAACGAGAGCGGCGCACTGATCCGCACGCGGCCGCGCGGGATATCGAGCTGCTCGGCCGCTTCATCTTCGGCGGCTTCACCCTCGCGCAGGATGCGCGTCGCCCGCTCGAGCGAAGCGCGCCCGCTTTCCGTCAGCGAAAGCCGTCGCGAGGTTCGCGACAGCAGCGCGAGGCCGAGCCGTGCTTCCAGCCGCGACACTGCCTTTGATACCGTCGGATTGGAGAGGCCGAGTTCGCGCGCGGCATCCGCGAACGAGCCGCGTTCGGCGACCTTGGCGAAGATCGCCCAGGCTTCGAGATCGGGCAGGCGTCGTGTCATTTTCGGAAATGATTAGATGCCATCATTTCAATTTGGTCAATGCTGTTGCGGCGGCATTCTGTGTCCACCGAAGCAGTTCGCATCGGAAGGCATGGGAGCGAGACGATGAGCACGATCACCACCACGGACGGCACCGAAATCTTCTACAAGGACTGGGGCCACCGCGATGCCCAGGTCATCATGTTCCACCACGGCTGGCCGCTGAGCTCGGACGACTGGGACGGCCAGATGATGTTCTTCGTCGAAAAGGGCTACCGTGTGATCGCGCACGACCGTCGCGGCCATGGCCGCTCGAGCCAGTCGGCGACCGGTCATGACATGGACACCTATGTCGCCGACGTCATCGCACTGACCGACGCACTCGATCTCAGGGGCGCCATCCACATCGGCCACTCGACCGGTGGGGGTGAAGTCGCCCGCTATGTCGCGCGGGCCAAGCCAGGCCGTGTCTCGAAAGCCGTGCTGATCAGCGCAGTCGCACCGATCATGGTCAAGACCGCCAATAACCCGGACGGTGTCCCGATGGATGTGTTCGACATGGTCCGCGAGCAGACCGCGACCAACCGCGCGCAATTCTATTACGACTTCACCCTGCCGTTCTTCGGTTACAATCGCGACGGTGCCGAGGTGAAGGAGGCGGTGCGTCTGAACTGGCTGCGCCAGGGCCTGACCGGTGGCGCACTTGCCCACTATCTCGGCGTCGCCGCATTTTCCGAGACCGATTTCACCGATGACCTCAAGGCGATCGCTGTACCGACGCTGGTTCTGCACGGCGAGGACGACCAGGTCGTGCCCTTCGCGACCACCGGCAAGATGTCCGCGCAGATTGTCGCTGGCGCGAAACTCATTTCCTATCCCGGCTATCCGCACGGCATGCCGACAACCAACGGCGAGGTGATCAACGCCGACCTGCTGGCCTTTATCCAGGGCTGATCCGCGACAATGCGGCGGACGCGCGGTCGGGACAGCGGCCGCGCTTTCGTCCTGCGCGGGCGGTATGGCGTCCTGCGCGGACGGTATGGCGTCCTGCGCGGGCGGTATGGCGCCAGGAAGGGGTGTCGCAACGCACGGGTGAGGCTGGCTGTGTGAACATCCTTGCGGAAGGCGATGGCAGTCATCGGCGGGGCGTGATCGAGCGTGTGCTCGACAGTGCGACCGGTCGTCATCTGCTCATCCCGCAGGGCGCGCGGCTGATCGGTTCCTACGACTCGGTCGTTGCCTTCGGTCAGAAGCGCGCGCTCGTCGTGTGTTAGCGCTTCCTGCTGCCGGACGGATTGTCGCTGCATCGACAATGTGCCAGCGACTGACGCCTCGGGCCATGCGGGACTCGAAGATAAGGTCGACCTCACAGCTGGCAACTCCTCAAGGGCGTGGTCCTGCCGACCGTCCTTGGCGTCGGGTCCGAACTGGCGCTGTCGGGCGGCAGCGATCTCGTCCAGGCCTTGTAGGAGGCGACGCAGCAGGCGGCGGCCCGCGCCGGCGACCAGCAGCTTGCGCGGAACCTCAATGTCCAGCCGACCATCACTATCCGGCCTAGCGCGGCCGTCCGGCTGGTCGTGCACAAGGATCTCGTCCTGCGGCCATGGGAGGAACGCTGATGCCGCGCTAAAACTTGCCCGACTGCCCGACCGGACGCCGGTCCGGCTCACCCTCACGATCACCCCCAAGTTCCACGTCCGCCTCGCCGATTACGCCGCGGCCTATGAAGCCGCATACGGCAAGGCCGAGCCCTTCTCCGAACTCATCCCGGCCATGCTCGCCGCCTTGCTCGACAGCGATCGCGGCTTCACGCGGCGCGGCGGGCGCTAGGCGTTGCGGGCGGGGGCGAACGGGCTCGCGGCAAAATAGTGTTTGATGCACGTTAATTTCGTCCGTTTTTCCGCGTGAGAATGATCCGCAACAGGGTCGAATACGCGTGCCGCGCGTTGTGGGGCGAGGGCAGGTCGAGGCTGCCGGGGTTTCCTCACACGAAAAGGCAGATGTTCCATGGCCGACAAAGCACCAGACGCGATCGCACTTCTCAAGGCCGATCACCGGGCCGTGGAGGAACTGTTCGAAAAGTTCGAGGCGACGACGTCCGAGGCCAAGCAGAAGGAAATCGCGACCCGGATCTGCACCGAGCTCGTCATCCACACGATGATCGAGGAAGAAATCTTCTATCCGGCGCTCAAGGGGAAGATCGAAAGCGACCTGCTCGATGAATCCTATGTCGAACATGACGGCGCGAAACTGCTCATCGGCCAGATCATGGCGAGCGAGCCCGGCGAGAATTTCTACGACGCCAAGGTCACGGTGCTGTCCGAAGAAATCAAGCATCATGTCCATGAAGAGGAGATGCCGAAGGAGGGCATGTTCGCGCAGGCCCGCGCGAGCGATGTCGATCTCGACGCTCTCGGCGTTGAGATGGCGGCGCGGAAGGACGAACTGAAGGCCGAGTTCAAGGCGAACGGTCTGCCGGTACCGACCGCGCGGACGTTGAAGCCGGTCGAGATCGAGCTCGGCGAACCCGTCGCCTGAGCACACGACGCATTTCCTGACGGTCGTCCCGGGCGGGGCGGCCGTCGACCTGTTGAACCTGACTCGAACATGGGGAACCCCAGATGGCCAAGGCACCGAAGCGCAACAACTCGAACGGCGGCGAAACACACCAGTCGGCCGAGGCGCTCGACACCGCCGTGCTCACCACCAATCACGGCGTGCCGGTCTCGGACAACCAGAATTCGCTCAAGAGCGGCAGCCGCGGCCCGACGCTTCTCGAGGATTTCGTCCTTCGAGAGAAGATCTTCCATTTCGACCATGAGCGCATTCCCGAGCGCATCGTCCATGCCCGCGGCTCGGGCGCGCACGGCGTCTTCGAGGCAACCGACGATATCTCCGACCTGTCGAAGGCCGCCGTCTTCACCAAAGGCGAGAAGACCGAGGTGTTCGTGCGTTTCTCGACCGTCGCCGGCGGCGCAGGCTCCGTCGACACCCCGCGCGACGTGCGCGGCTTCGCGGTCAAATTCTACACGCGCGAAGGCAACTGGGATCTCGTCGGCAACAACATCCCGGTGTTCTTCATCCAGGACGCGCTGAAGTTCCCCGACCTTGTCCATGCCGTGAAGATGGAAGCCGATCGCGGCTATCCCCAGGCAGGCAGCGCCCACGACACCTTCTGGGACTGGGCATCGCTCATGCCGGAGACCACGCACATGCTGATGTGGGCGATGTCCGACCGCACCCTGCCGCGTTCGCTCCGCACCATGGAAGGGTTCGGCGTCCATACGTTCAAACTGGTCAATGCGGCCGGCAAGGCGAGCTTCGTCAAATTCCACTGGAAGCCGCGCCTCGGTCTACAGTCGACGATCTGGGACGAGGCACTGAAGCTCCAGGCCGCCGACAACGACTATCACCGCCGCGACCTGTTCGAGGCGATCGACACCGGAAACTATCCGCAATGGGATCTCGGCATTCAGGTGTTCGACGAGGATTTCGCCGACGCCCAGCCCTATGACGTGCTCGACGCGACCAAGCTTATCCCTGAAGAGGACGTGCCGGTCCGCCTGATCGGCACGCTGACTTTGAACCGCAACGTCGACAATTTCTTCGCCGAGACCGAGCAGGTCGCGTTCCTGCCGTCGAACATTCCTCCCGGCATCGACTTTTCCAACGATCCGCTGCTGCAGGGGCGTCTCTTCTCCTATCTCGACACGCAGAATTCGCGTCTCGGCACGACCAATTTTCACCAGATCCCGGTCAATGCCCCGCGCTGCCCGTTCGGCAATTTCCAGCGAGATGGGAAAATGCAGACGATGGTGCCCAAGGGCCGCGCGAATTACGAACCGAACAGTCTTGCCGCGCATGGCGAGGAGGGCGGTCCGCGCGAGAATCCGGAGACCGGGTTCGTGACCGTCAATGCGGCGACTGGCCCGGACGAGAGCGGCGACAAGCTCCGCGTCCGCTCGGAGACCTTTTCCGATCACTACAGCCAGGCCCGGCTCTTCTATCGGTCGCAGACCGAGAATGAGCAGGCGCATATCGCGTCGTCGTTCGTGTTCGAACTGTCGAAGGTCGGGCTGCTCGATCAGGTGCCCGGCCGAATGGTCGCCAATCTGCGCAACGTCGACGAAGACCTAGCCAAGCGCGTCGCCGACGGTCTCGGAATCGCGTTGCCGAGCAAGGCACCCCCGGCCAGGGAGCCGGTCGACATGCCGCCATCGGATGCACTGTCGATCCACAAGAACATGAAGCCGACGCTCGAAGGCCGTGCGGTCGGAATCCTGATCGCCGATGGCACGGATGCCGCAGAACTGATCTCGGTCGTGGCAGCCGTGAAAAAGGCCAAGGGCAAGGCCGTGATCGTTGCGCCCAAGGTCGGCGGCGCCAAGCTCTCCGACGGGACGCAGCAGAAAGCCGATGGCCAGCTCGCCGGAACGCCGAGCCAGATCTTCGATGCGGTGGCGATCGTGCTGTCGGACGACGGTTGCGCTGCCCTGGTCAAGGAAGGTGCCGCGGTCGAGTTCGTGATGAATGCGTTCGGGCATCTGAAAGCGATCGGTGCGAGTGCCGCGGCCCAGCCGCTGCTCGACAAGGCCGGCGTGGTCCCGGATGAGGGCGTGACCGGGCTCGACGGGGCGTTCGTCAAGGCGGCGGTGCAGCGGTTCTACGCGCGCGAGCCATCGCTGCGAACCTTGGCCTGAGACAGCCCATGATCATCGACCCCTTCATAGCCTGGTCGCGGATGGTCTCGACCGGACTGGAGATGCACGCCACTTGGCTGCGCAGTATCGAGACATTGCAGGCGTCGCAGGCTGTCATCGGTACGCGCAGTGCGATATTGCGCGATGTGGCCACGACGCACCCCGGGACCGGGTTCGGCGAACTGTCGCGGATGATACCCGAAAAGCTCAACGCCTTCGGACGCAGCGCGCAGGCGGTCACACGCGATACGTTGGCAATGCATGCTGCGTGGAGCGTCCAGATGCAGCGGGTCGGGCGGATGATGTTTGCAGGACGGATGCCGACGATGGTCGAAGCCGCGACACTTGCAGCGCAAAGCGCGGATTACACCCTGGCTGCGATGACGGCCGGCGCGAAGCTTGGCAGGGACGCCCTGGCGCCGGTGCACAGGGCCGCGACGGGCAATGCACGTCGGCTGCGCGGCAGGGCGGCGCACTGATTGCGCCGCTTCGGCGCGGACGTCAGGGATTTGGCGCGACAGCGATGCACACTGACACTCATCGGTGTGTGGATCCGCGAGCGGCGCGCTCTATGTGCCGGGGCCCTCGGGGCGGAGGTCGGGCCGACCGGCGGCAACGCCGCTCGCGAAACGGCGGCGCTACATCCCCTTTAGCATCATGATATGATGCTCGACGACCGGCACGATCTTGGCAGCCGTCATCTTGAGGGCGGGTGCTGTGCCGCCCATCGCATAGTCCTTCTGAACGCCGAGAGCCTGGTCATGTGCGGCGCGCTGCTGTGCGATATAGGCCGTGTCGCGGGCCATGCCGCTAGCGCCGCGCAGTTGCGCGATCATCTTGGCCTGGGCGGGCATCAACATCGGCGGCGCAACCTTGACGCTCGACTTCATCGCGGCGGCTTTCACATCGGCGGTGCTCTGCGCGTGGGCGCTCAGCATCATCGTCGCGAATTCCTTCACCTTCGGATTGGCCGTCGTCTCGAGCACGAGCTGCGACGACTGACGTTCGTAGAGATCGCTGGCACCCGCCGTCACCACATATTGGGCCGGGGTCATGACCTTGGCCATGGCAGGCGTGGCGGCAAGCGCGGCGAGACCGGCGACCGCAAACAGGGACGCTGTTTTCATGGATATTGCTTTCGTGACCTAATGATGGGGATCAACCGAGGCCGAGAGGCGAAGTTCCGTCGCAACCCGTTGATTTCGCGGGAATTGATCCATGTTAACGGACATAGCTCGCCGCCCGGCCGGCATCCGCAGCGCCGCCGCTCTGCCTGCCCGCGCCTCGAACCGCACCAGCGCGCGCCGTTCGCGGAAAAACAATCCAGATCAACCAAATCAATATCGCTCTCGGCGCGGAGCAAATCGTCAGCCGAGCGTTCTGCCAACAGCGTGCACCGCCGGTCGCCGCAGCGACCGCTACGACCCAGAACACCACCCCCAGCCGACTGGAGAAGCCTCATGACAACAGCGACCGATGACGCGCCGCCGACAACGTCGAAGTCGCAGGCCGTGCGCAACACGGCAACCGAGGCCCTGATCGAACCCAGGGGAGAGACGCTCATCGGCCGGACCGTGACCATCAATCGGCCTCGCATGGAGCTGTACGCGTTCTGGCGTGACTTCAGCCAGCTTCCAGCGTTCATGGACAATGTCGAACGCATCGATGTTGTGTCGAACACCCGCACGCACTGGGTCGTGAAAGCGCCAGCCGGCAAGACAGTCGAATGGGACGCCACCATCACCGAGGACGTCGAAGGTGCGCTGATTGCCTGGACGTCGGACGATAATGCCGATGTGCCCAACGCCGGGCGTATCACCTTCGCGGATGCGCAGGGCGGCCGCGGAACCATTGTCTCGGCGACGATCGCCTATGATCCGCCCGCCGGCGTCCTCGGCAAGGTCATCGCAAAGCTGTTCCAGCGCGAACCCGCGATTCAGGCGCGGCGCGATCTCCGGCGCTTCAAGCAGCTCATGGAAACCGGCGAGGTCGCAACCGCAGCGCGCACCCGAACACAGCTCGAGGAGGAGAAAGCCTGATGCGCGCACTCACCTGGCACGGCAAGCACGACGTCCGCGTCGACACCGTCGACGACCCCGAAATCCTCAACCCGCGCGATGCGATCATCAAGATCACCTCGACCGCGATCTGCGGCTCCGACCTTCACCTCTACGACGGTTACATCCCGACGATGAAGGCGGGCGACATCCTCGGCCATGAGTTCATGGGCGAAGTCGTCGAGACCGGTCCGAAGTCGACGCTCCAAAAAGGCCAGCGCGTTGTCGTCCCGTTCACGATCGCCTGCGGCAGCTGCTATCATTGCGGTAAGCACCAATATTCGGCGTGCGACAACGGCAACCCCGCCGACAACCAGGATATCGGTCAGGAGCTCTATGGCCATCCGATGTCGGGCCTGTTCGGCTACAGCCACATGACCGGCGGCTATGCCGGCGGCCAGGCAGAATATGTCCGGGTGCCGTTCAGCGATGTCGGGCCGATCGTCGTGCCCGACGGGCTCGATGACGACCAGGTCCTGTTCCTCTCGGACATTCTGCCGACCGGATGGCAGGCCGCGGAGAATGCGCAGATCGAGCCGGGCGACACGGTCGCTGTCTGGGGCTGCGGACCGGTGGGGCTGTTCGCGGTTCAGTCCGCTATGCTGATGGGCGCCGAGCGCGTCATCGCGATCGATCATTTCCCGCGCCGGCTCGAACTGGCAAGGAAGTTCGGCGCCGAGACGATCAACTTCGAGGAAACGAAGACCTACGAAGCGCTCATGGAAATGACCGGTGGCATCGGTCCCGATGCGGTCATCGACGCGGTCGGTCTCGAAGCGCATGGTTTCTTCGTCGACAATGTGCTCGACCAGATCAAGAAATCGACATTTCTCGGCACCGATCGCACCCATTCGATCCGCCAGGCGATCGTCGCCTGTCGAAAGGGTGGCCGCGTGTCGATGCCGGCGGTCTACGGCGGGTTTGTCGACAAGTTTCCGCTCGGGGCGTTCATGGAAAAGGGCCTGACCCTCAAGACCGGCCAGACCAGCGTGCAGCATTATATGCCGGCACTTCTCAACGCGATCGTCGAAGGCAAGATCGACACGACGTTTCTCATTTCGCACCGGATGAGCCTCGAGGATGCGCCCAAGGGCTACGAGATGTTTCACGACAACCAGAACGAAGTGACGAAAGTCGTGCTCAAGC
This sequence comes from Sphingomonadales bacterium UBA1936, assembly GCA_002336985.1. Lineage (GTDB taxonomy): Bacteria > Pseudomonadota > Alphaproteobacteria > Sphingomonadales > Sphingomonadaceae > Sphingomonas_O. The sequence goes on along the minus strand of DDFE01000197.1, from coordinate 51,724 downwards.
CCGACTTTGCCGTCGCCGCCGAATAGGAGAGACCAGATGGCTGACAAATTCGCGATCATTACCGGCGCGTCCACGGGCATCGGCGCCGAACTCGCCGAGCTTGCCGCAAGCGACGGCTACGACCTGCTGGTGGTGGCGGATACGCCCTTCGTCGATGCCTCGGCCGGGTTCGGCGGTGCGAACGTCGAGGTGCGGACGCTGGAAGTCGACCTGTCGACGTTCGACGGCGTCGACCGGCTGCTCGCGGCGACGGACGGCCGACCGGTCGATCTGTTGTGCGCAAATGCCGGACATGGACTTGGGCGCGCATTTCTCGAGCAGGATCCCGCCGCCTGGCGCCATGTGCTCGACACCAATGTGACGGGCACCCTCTATCTCTTGCAGAAAGTGCTGAAGGAGATGACTGCGCGCAACGCGGGCAAGGTGCTGGTGACCGGGTCGATCGCCGGCTTCATTCCGGGCAGTTTCAACGCGGTCTACAATGGCACCAAGGCGTTCGTCGACAATTTCACCGATGCGCTGCGTAACGAGCTGAAAGACTATGACGGCGTGACGCTGACCACCCTGATGCCCGGTCCGGTCGAGACCGAGTTCTTTGCGCGGGGTGACATGATGGACACCAAAGTCGGTCAGGATCCCAAGAAATCGGATCCCTCCGATGTCGCGCGCGACGGCTATGAGGCGCTGTTTGCTGGCAAGGACTCCATCGTATCCGGCTGGAAGAACAAGATCCAGCAGGCGGCAGCCAATGTTACGCCTGCCGGCGTGCTTGCCGAGCAGCATCGCAAGATGGCCGAGCCCGGTTCGGCGAGCAACGACTGATCGAAAGGAAGGTGCGGATGGGCAGCTATCAACGAACGGACGGGGCGATCGCCGCCCTGACACCCGAGCAGCATTATGTGACCCAGCAGAGCGGAACCGAGCGGCCTGGAACCGGCGCCTATCTCCACAACAAGGAGGCCGGCATCTATGTCGACATCGTGTCGGGCGAGCCGCTGTTCGCCTCATCCGACAAATATGAGTCCGGCTGCGGCTGGCCGAGCTTCACCAAGCCGATCGAACCCGCGAATGTCGCAGAGCTTCAGGATCCATCGCTCGGGGTGATGCGGACCGAGGTGCGCTCGACGCACGGCGACAGCCATTTGGGCCATGTGTTCGACGACGGCCCGCGCGACCGGGGCGGCTTGCGCTACTGCATCAACTCCGCCGCGCTCCGCTTCGTGCCGCGTGCCGACATGGCGGCGCAAGGCTATGGCGACTATCTCGACCAGGTCGAGGACATCGCATGAGGGCCGAACGAGCGATCCTCGCAGGCGGATGTTTCTGGGGCATGCAGGATCTTATCCGCAAGATGCCGGGTGTGAACTCGACCCGCGTCGGCTATTCGGGCGGTGATGTGCCCAACGCGACCGATCGCAACCATGGCACGCATGCCGAGGCAATCGAGATCATTTTCGACCCCGACATCCTGAGCTTTCGCGCGCTGCTCGAGTTGTTCTTCCAGATCCATGATCCCACCACCAGGAACCGGCAGGGCAATGACACCGGGGCGAGCTATCGCTCGGGAATTTATTACACGACAGAGGATCACCGGCGCGTGGCGGAAGAGACCATTGCCGATGTCGTTGCCTCGGGCATGTGGCCCGGACCGGTCGTGACCGAACTCGCGCCCGCGGGCGCATTCTGGGAAGCCGAGCCCGAGCACCAGGATTATCTCGAGCGCCTCCCCAACGGCTATACCTGCCACTTCGTCCGGCCGGACTGGGTGCTGCCGCGTCGTATCGTCCTGTCTTGACTAGCCCGCCGTCGCACTCGGGGCATCTCTCGTGAGCGGGATTGTCAACGGCGCCAGCCTGCAGCCGAAAGGCGGCGGCGCGCCCAGGCAGATCGTGCTGCTGCTGCACGGCTTCGGATCGAACGGTGCCGACATGATCGCGCTCGCCCCGCAGTGGCAACAGCGCCTGCCGGACGCGCTCTTCCTCGCGCCCAATGCGCCGGAGCGGTGCAGCTTCATGGCGCGGGGCTATCAATGGTGGCCGCTCGAGGCATTCGACCCGGCAGCGCTTGCCGCAGGCGCGGCGCGGGCTGCACCGGCGATCGACGCCTTCATCGACAAGAAGCTGGCGCAATACGGCCTCGGCGACGCGAACCTCGCGCTTGTCGGCTTCAGCCAGGGCACGATGATGGCGCTTCACGTCGGGCTCCGCCGCCCTCGCGCCGTGGCGGCCATCGTCGGCTACTCCGGGATGCTGACCGGCGGCCGCGACCTGCCGGCAAGCGGCATTGCCAAACCACCGGTCCTCCTCATTCACGGTGCGGCCGACCCGGTCGTGCCGGTCGCGGCACTGCATGCTGCCAAGGCCGATCTCGAACGGCTCGACATCGCGGTGCGCGATCATGTCGCCATGGGGCTCGGGCACAGCGTCGACCCGGTCGGGCTGCGCATGGGCGCGGAGTTCGTTGCCGAGCATTTCGGCTGACGCAAATCGCGCACGGCGTCCCGATTATACTTGTCACCGGATCCTAAGGGCCTAGAGCGGCGGCGCGACACAAGCGCCAGAAGCGCTCTCCTCGGCTCGGTGAGCACAAGCACCGGGTTTTTTTGGGAGGCTTGCCACCCGCGCATCGCCCTGCCGATCGAACCATATCGGGTTGAATTGTTGCGTTTGCGAAACGTAAGATTCTCAAGCGGTTAACGTAATCTTCGGGATGCGCCTCTAGCCCCTCGCATCAGGACAGGGACGCGTCGCACATGCCGAAGGATCAAGGCCCAATGATGGAGGACCGGCAGCGCCTTGCCGGACGCGCCATCATTGCGCTGTGCGCGACCATGATCCTCGCACTCGTCTGGACGGCAACCGCCGACCTGATGCTCGCGGCCATGGCCGCGATCGCCGCCGGGAGCGCCATCACGACGCTGTTACTCCATCGGTCTGCGTCGAACGCGGCCCTCGCGCTCGAAGCGAGCCTTCCGGGCCATTTGCGAACGCCGACACGGCGACAGGGCGCGGCACGGCTTGACGCGACGATCGCCGCGGCGCGCGACGTCTTGAACGGGGTCGGACACCGCATGCCGCGTCGCCATCCGCTCACCGGTCTCGACACCCGCGAGGTGCTGGTCGATCGCATCGGCGCCTGCCGTAGTGCGGCACTGCTCGGCGTCATCGAGCTCAGCGATTTCGATGCGCTCTGCGCGCAGAACGTCGAGACCGGAGACGTGCTCCTCAAGACCTTCGCGGCGCGCGCCAAGCGTATGACCCCGCCCAATCGCGTGATCGCGCAGATCGATCGCGCCCGCTTCGCCATCTGGTTCGAAGGAGACGATACCGCCGAAAGCGCCCGCGAGTTCGCTGCGCAGTGCTATGCGCTCGGCTCGCGCATCGAGGCAGCGGGGCTCGATCTCGTGCCGCGCATCGCATCATGGTCGACCGTGCTCGAAGGCGGCAATTACTCGGCGCCGTCCTTGCTGGCCCAGGCGGCCGCAAATATCGGCCGCGCCGATGCCGGCGTCGCGTCGCCCGTGTCCTTTTCGGAAGAAGAGGGTGACGCGCAAGTGCGCCTGACGCTCGAACAGGATCTGCGCCAGGCGGTCACGCGTCACCAGTTCGAGCTGCATTACCAGCCGTTCATCGATGCCGAACGCGGAAGCGTCTGCGGGGCCGAGGCGCTGATCCGCTGGGATCATCCCGAACTCGGTCGCGTCGCCCCGAGCGAATTCGTGCCTTTGGTCGAGAACACCGGCCTCGCGGAGGAAGTGGGCTTGTGGGTGCTCGATACCGCGATCAGCGATGCCGCAGGCTGGGCGCGCGACGGCGTCACGGGTGTCCGTGTCGCGGTCAATCTTTCCGCGCACCAGCTGAAGCGTCCCGAGCTCGATACCATCGTTGCGCGCATGACGGATCGCCATGCCCTGGGCGCCGGAATGCTCGAGCTCGAACTGACCGAAACGGTCGCAGCACTCGACTGCGCATCGGCGAGCGCACTGTTCGACCGGTTGCGGGCGCGGAAGATCGCCATCTCGATCGACGATTTCGGGGCGGGCTATTCGAGCCTCAGCTATCTGAAGAAGCTGAACTTCGACAAGTTGAAGATCGACCGCGAGTTCGTGACCAACGTCGATACCGATCGTCAGAGCCAGGCAATCTGCCAGAGCATCATCGCGCTCGGGCGCGGCCTCGGGATCACCGTGCTCGCCGAAGGCGTCGAGCGGCACGAGGAATATGTGTGGCTGCGCCGTCACGGCTGCCGCTTCTTCCAGGGTTACTATTTTTCCAGGCCGCTCGATCGGGCGGCGTTCGTCGAATTCGCGAAGCGCGGGTCGCTGGTCATGGCAAAAGCCAACCTCGGTCCGGCCGCATTGTTGAAAAGAATAAAGGCCGGTGTCGCATGAGTAACAGTACGCGTCGCAATAGTATTTTCAGGATCATCGTTATTGGCGCCTGCCTGAGCGGCCTCGCCGCGTGCAGCTCCACGCCGCGCCCCAAGGCTGGACGACCTGCGACCGTTCAGGCGATCAGCAACGAGCAGCAGATCGCCGACGCGGTCGCGGCGCTCGAAAGCGGAGATACGGCGCGCGCGCGCAAGCTCCTGAAAGAGATGTCCCGCCGCGATCCGAGCGACCGGCAGGTCCAGACATTGCTCGTCGGCATCGACGCAAACCCCGTTGCCCTCCTCGGCACGACGACTTTTCCCTACACAGTTCAGCGCGGCGACCGGATGACGACAATCGCCGAGCGCTTTCTCGGCGACCGGCTGAAGTTTCATCTGCTCGCGCGCTACAACGGCCTCAGGACGCCATCGGTCGAGCCCGGCCAGGTCCTGCGCATCCCGGGTACAGCCCCTGCATCGATCGCCTCGCCGGTCGTGCGCTCGCGTGCCGAGAACAAGCCTGCCGCCTCAGCACCGCCGCCGCGGGCAACGCCACCGGCCGCCACGGCACCCGCGGCCAATCCCGGGCTTGCCGGCGGGCTGCGCGCGCAGGCGGTCAAGGCGCTCGACCAGGGCAAGGTCGCCACCGCTGTCGTGCTGTTGCGAAGGGCCAAGGCTGCCGATCCCGCCAACGCGCTCGTCGCCCGGGACCTTGCCCGTGCCGAACGGCTGCTGGCCACCGTGAGGGCGCGCAAATGACCGACTTCAAGACGATCGGTCGATTCCGGGTCGACGGACGCCTTGGCGAAGGCGCCATGGCGCATGTCTATCTGGCGCACGACACCCAGATCGAGCGCCGCGTCGCCATCAAAGTCCTAAAACCCGCACTGCGCGAGGATGCCGAAGTCGTCCGGCGCTTCCTCGCTGAGTCGCGTGCCGCAGGCATGTTGTCGCATCCCAATATCGTGACGATCCACGAGGTCGGCGAAGCCGATGGCGTTCCCTACATCGCGATGGAATATCTGGACGGCGAGCCGCTCGACGTGATCCTGGACCGGGGCGGCCGCATGACGGCGGAGCAGGTATTGCGTCTCGGCACGCAGCTCGCCTCCGCGCTGGCGCTCGCGCATGGCAACGGCGTCGTTCACCGCGATGTGAAGCCGTCGAACATCATCGTCTGCGACAAGGGCAAGACCGCCAAGCTCGTCGATTTCGGGATCGCGCGCGTCGACGAGGCGGACGACGAGACTGCAGACCACGCGATGCGCCGTACACAGTTCGGTCAGGTCATGGGCACGCCGCGCTACATGAGCCCCGAGCAGACGATGGGGATGCCGATCGACCTGCGGACCGACCTCTTCTCGCTTGGCAGCATCCTTTACGAGATGGCGGCAGGCGCACCGGCATTTACGGGCAACAACATCGGAACGCTCGCGATCCAGATCGCGCAGCAGCCGCACGCGCCGATTGCGACCCATGTGAAGGACTGTCCGAAGGGGCTCACTTTCATCATCGACCGTTTGCTGGCGAAGAAGCCGGGCGAGCGGTTCCCCGATGCCGAGGTGCTGCATTCGGCTCTGTCCCGCGAGCTCGAGGCCATGCAGGCCGATACCGGCAGCGTCCGGCGCGGTTTGCCCGTGCGTCTGAAACTTCCGCTCGGCCTCTCCGCCGTGACCGCCTGCGCGCTTGCGCTCAGCACGGGCATTGTCCTCGATCGTCAGGAAGCGACGCTCGAACAGACCGCGCTTGCCTCGGGCGCATCGACGGTCGACTTCATCGCCCGCAATGTCGCGCTGCGCATGGCCGACAACGCCGGCATGGCGGCGGCCGAGCAGGACTGGCTGCCACTCGAATCCTTGGTCGAAGCAGCCGCCAAGGACAGGATCGTCCGCAAGATGCGCGTGATCGACGAGCATGGCATCGTCCGCGCCTCGAACGACGGGCAGGGCATCGGCAAGACGGGAGCGGGGGCACCGGCGGCAGGTACACGCGAAAGCCGGATCGGCGACGATGGCTTCGTCTTTGTCCGTCCGATCCGCTATGCGAATGCCAATTTCGGCCAGCTCGAGGTCGAACTCGGGCGCGACGCGATCGACGCCGCCATCGCCAATTCCCGCATGTTCCTGATCGCCATGGCGGCGTTCGTCGCAATGATGGTGTTCGGCGCGAGCTTCTTCGCGGCGCGGCAGCTCACGCAGCCGCTGCGGCGTCTCCGGCGAGCGCTCGACGACGTCGCCCAGGGCAATGCCGCGTTCCGCCTGTCGCATGGTCGGCGGGACGAGTTCGGGTCAGTGTTCGACGCGTTCAACGGCATGGCGGCGGCCGTCGAGGCGCGCAGTTCGGTCTCTGCGGCCGATGTGGCATCGGTCACGATGACGCGGATCGAACCCGCCGTGCCGGCCGCGCCGCGCCGGGCTGCATAGGGGCGGCGAGCATGTACATTCTCCGCCTGTTTGAAGGGGATATCCTCTCCCAGCCGATCGATGCGCGCCTGCTGCGCGACGGCGAGATCGGCATCGGCCGCGACCCCTCCGCCGACTGGGTCATGCACGATCCGGAATGCCGCATCTCGCGCTGGCACTGCGTGCTGAGCGCCGGTCGCGAGACGCTGACCGTTCGGTCGCTCGGCGCCAACGGCGTGTTCGACGATGTCAACGACGTCCGCTTCGAGAAGGACGTCGATACGGCGATCCAGGTCCCCTCGACATTGCGCTTCGGCAATTTCCGTTTGGTCGTCGATCATGCGGCACAGGCGGGTGCCGGTGAGGGCCGGGAAGGGCAGACGCTCATCCTGACCCCGCCACTCGGTGCGTCGATTGCCGTGCCGGGTGACTATGCCGATGACGCTGGTGGGGCGGTCTCGAAACCTGACGGCTCACTGCTCGACCGGTTCTGCGAAGGCGCGGGCCTCGAGCCTTCGGCGTTCGCCATGGAAGATCCCGAAGACATCATGCGCCGCGCTGGCGCGGTTTACCGCCAGATGGTCCTTGGGGTCGGCGACCTGATGGCGGAGCGCGAACGGATGCGCAGCCAGTACGAGATCGCACGCACGACGATCGGCGGCGCGAACAACAATCCTTTCAAATGGGCGCCGACCCAGCGGCTCGCGCTCGACCTGCTGCTTGCCGAGGGCAACGGGTTCATGAACGGGCCCGCCGCGCTCAAGGCATCGTTTGTCGATATCAAGAAGCATCTCGTCGCCACGTTCCGCGGCCTGCACGCCTCGCTCAAGACAAGCGTGTCGGCGTTCGATCCGGCCGAGATCGAGAAGGCGGTCCCGTCGCGTGCGTCACTGCTGCAATCGCGAGCGAGCCAGCTCTGGACCGAGATAACGCGACGTCATGCCGAACTCAGGACCGAGGTCGAGGCAGGCGGGGACGGCACCCTCAACCAGGCGTTCGTCAAGGCTTATGACGAGGCCGCAAGCGACCTCGATCGGAATGCCGCATGAGCGGGCCTGTCATCAGCGCGACGTCGCGCTCGCACATCGGATCGGTCCGGACGATCAACGAGGACCGCGTCCTCAACGATGAGGCGCACCGCCTCTGGGCCATCGCCGACGGCATGGGCGGTCACAGCCGGGGTGACATGGCTGCGCAGATCGTCGTGAGCGCGCTCGCGAAGCTCGGCGCGAGCGAACTGCCCATCGCGCCGGCGTCGATCGATCAAGCCGTGCGCGCCGCCAACGACGAGATCTTCACGCTCAATGACCGCGCTGGCAGCCCGTCGGGCGCGACCGTCGCCGGGCTCTTCCTCGACGCAGCGGCAGCAACGATTTTCTGGGCGGGGGACAGCAGGGTTTACCGACAGCGCGGCGAGACACTGACGCTTCTCACCCGCGACGACCGCGCCTTGCAGGACATGATTGAGGCCGGCGTTCTGAGCACCCAACAGGCGCGACGCCATCCGCGCGCCACGGTGATCACCCGCGCGATCGGTGCCGCCGGCACGATCGAGTTGGCCTATCGATATGAAGGTGTTGAGGCGGGGGACACGTTCCTGATCTGCTCGGACGGATTGACGGACCTGGTCGAAGATGACGCGATCAGCGCGGTGTTGCCGGGCGCGATCGACGATGCTGCCGGCCAGCTGATCCGGGGTGCTCTCGTCGGCGGTGGCCATGACAACGTTTCGGTCGTCATCGTTCGCATCGAGGCGCTCGGCGAGATCGAGCAGGAGGCCCAAGCGTGCGCAGTGCGCCTCTGAAGCGATCCGTCTTCGCGCGGACCGACGAAGGTCTTGCCGATGAAGAACGCCGCGCCGCGCGCGTGACCGTCAATTTCTCCGGCGTACGCTTGCGCCAAGTTGGCGGATGGAGCACGACAACCGAGCTGTGCGACCTATCGAGCACAGGCTTTTGCGTCCAATGGCCCGCCGATCTCCGAGCGGGGCAGCGCATCTGGCTCACGCTTCCCGAGCTGCGCCCGTTGATGGCGACCGTTATCTGGAACAGTGGCTCGAAGATGGGGTGCAAGTTCGAGGTGCCGCTGCATTCGGCCGTGCTGTATCGGCTCACGACCGCCCACTTGCGCAGTTCATAGCTCTGCTGGACACGGTACCCGTTCGGGGGTCAGCGGTTGAATTTAAAAATCCGGTTGTAGCGTCTCGCGCACATGCGGGACCACGCTATATCGCGTCAGCGCGCGGCCGAGCCGGGGCCGTCTCGGCCCATCCGGGTGACGATCGTGACGTAGAGAGTAAAATGAGCGGGGGTCTAAGGACCGCCCTCCGGCTCGCCGGTCGCTGCGCGGCAGAGCCGGGGCGCGGGTGCTTTTGATGGCCCCGCAAGCACGCCGGCTTGCGGCCGGGACTTGCTTCCGGTTTCGTGCGCAGTCGACAATTGCCGCCTGTCGCGCGAAGCCCGGTCGCTGCGCCGCTGCCGCCCGCGCCACCGGGGTGCCATCTCTTGTTGGGTCGCCGGCCCTGCCGTCGGGGCGATGAGGTCGCCCGCCTGAGCGGGCGGCGTCGGTGATGGCCGTCGGCCTGGCGGGGATGGGCGTCACGTCCCTCTAAGCCCGCCGCGGCGGGCCGCAACTTGAGCTTCGCTCAAGTCCTCCTCTTCGTTGTGGCCCTTCGGGTGCGTTCCGCCGCTTTAGGCGGGCCTGCCGGTCCGTTCCTGCCGCCCACCCCCGCCATTCCGGCGGCCGGTGTTGCAGGCAGGGAGCAAGTTCATGGTCGATAACATTATCGTTGACCTTGCCGAACTAGACCGCGCCATTGCGCGGCTCCGCCCGTTCGACCGCGAGGTGTTCTTTCTCCACCGCCTCGACAATCTTCCCTATGAAGTGATCGGCGCGCGGATGGGCATCAGCACCGCGGAGGTCGAGCAGGTCATTGGGCGCGTCCTCGCCCAGCTGCGGCGGCGGCTGGCGCGCCGCCGCCGCGCGCTGCCATTGTGCTTTGGCCGTTGCCGCCGCTAGGACTTGTGCCAACATGCGCGACCAGCTCGATCACCTGCCGCAATCGACCCAGCGCGAGCTGGCGCACGTCGTGCGCGTGCTGTTCGAGGAGTTCGAGGCGGCGACGAAGCTTGGAACCCAGAAGTGGAACAAGCAGGGGCGGATCCTGAAGCTGGTCCTCTACGGCAGTTATGCGCGCGGCGACTGGGTGTCCGATCCGGTCGGTGGATACCAGTCCGACTATGACATCCTCGTCGTCGTCAACGACGAGCGGCTGACCGACTTCGTCGATTACTGGTCGCCCGCCGAAGACCGGCTGATGCGCGACCTGACGATCAACAAGGCGATCTCAGCGCCCGTCAATCTGATCGTGCACAGCTTGACCGAGGTGAACGCCCAGCTCGAGCGCGGGCGTCCGTTCTTCGTCGATATCGTCTCGCAGGGCATCGCGCTTTACGAGGCGGAAGGGTTCGCTTTCGCCGCCCCGCGTCGGCTACCACCCGATGAGGCGCGGGCAGAAGCGCAGAAGCATTTTGAGAAGTGGTTTCCAAGCGCGTCAGCTTTTATCAGCATGTCTAAGACCGCCCAAAACGAAGGCAATTTCAACGAGGCTGCTTTCGCGCTGCATCAAGCCGTAGAGCGCTTCTATCACTGCGTGTTGCTGGTCTTCACGCTATACAGCCCGAAGTCGCACAAGCTCAATTTCCTGCGCTCACACTGCGAGGACATCGTGCCCGCACTCAAGGATGTGTGGCCGCGCGAGGGCAAATTCGAGCGTCGCTGCTTCGAACTTCTCCGCCTCGCCTACGTCAATGCGCGCTATTCCGATCACTATGCGATCACCGACGAGGAGCTCGCCTGGGCGGGAGAACACGTCGCCAAATTGCAGGCGCTGGTCGAAGCGGCGTGCACCGAGAGGCTACAGAGCGACTGGCCGACCGACACCGAATAGTGCCTTCGGCTGACTCATCCGGGCACCGGATTTGCGTCGTCATGACTGTGCCCCGAGACCAATCCCGGCATTGACGCTGATCGACCTATGGCCGTTCGCCGCCTGACAAAACCATCGTCCGTCACTCTTTTCCCCTCGCCTTCGGCCATTCCTCGCGAACCAAAACAGCGCCGTCCTCCGGTCCTTCGCGTTCGCTTCGGCCTCACGGTTCGCAGTCGCCTTTGCCCGTCCATCTGTGGGTCGGCGTCGCCGGGAATTGGTCCCGGGCACATCGAAAGGACGAAGACAATGGCTGCTATCGGATATGTCACCAAGGACACAAACGGGTCGTACAAGGGCCGTCTGAAGACCATCAGCATCGACGCGGCGATCGAGATCGTCGCCAATCGCGGCAAGGCCGACGAACCGCACCCCGACTATCTGGTTCGCTCGGGCGATGTCGAGATCGGTGCCGGATGGAACCGGATCGCACGGACCACCGGCAACGAATACGTGTCGCTGAGCCTCGAAGCACCCGAGTTCGGGCCGCGCCGCCTCTATGCCAATCTCGGTCGCGCGGCAGGCAGTGACGACAATAGGTTCGCGGTGCTCTGGAACCCGGCGGACTGAGTGACATGGGCGCGTCGCGAGCGGCGCGCCCTTCATCCCTGACTGGTGTCGGACCACACAAGGCGTTATGTTCGGCTAACACAGCGGAGCATTTTGCGATGGTTTCGAACCGGGCACCGAAGAAGAACGAGACGATCGAAGTGCGTATCGACGATGCGACGAAGGCCGCCTTCATGGCGCGATGCGCGCAGGAAGGTTCAAGCGCAAGCGACGCGATCCGCGGCTTCATCGATGCGCGAGTAAGTGCATCTTCGAGGTCCGGGCGGCGCCGCGCTTCAGCGTGGAGGATGGCAACGGCAGGCCTGCTGGGCGCGCTGCTCGGCGTCGGCACGACCGCGCCATCGCTTGCGCACGGCGTCCCATCGCCGCGTCCGGCGTTCGAGCAACTCGACCGGAATCATGACGGGGTCTTGACCGCCGCAGAGTATTCCGCGCAGCGGTAACATCGTCTGTCCGGACACGATTTCCACCGCGTCCGGACATGCATTTGCTCGACTGGGCCGTGAAATTCCGTGCTTTATGCGGTCCATGACAGACGCAAAAACCCCCGCAAAAACGAACTGGCTCGCCGAGCTGCGCAGCCTGATCGGTCTCGGTTTCCTCGTGCTCGGCTTTCACGGCCTGGTCGCGAAACCCTTCTACATCCCGTCGGAATCGATGATGCCGGGGCTGCAGGTCGGCGATCATCTTGTGGTCAGCAAATACCCCTATGGCTGGTCCTACGTGTCACCCAGCTTCCACGTTTTGCCGTTCATTAAGGGGCGCGCGTTGGGCCGTCTGCCCGAACGCGGCGACATCGTTGTCCTTACGCCGCCGGGTAGCAATCGTGGCGGCGAGGACCTGATAAAGCGCGTCATCGGCTTGCCCGGCGACACCATACAGATGATCGGCGGGCGTCTCTGGCTGAACGGAAAGCCAGTCGAGACGCATGACCTGGGCACGCGGTTGATCCCGATCGATGGCAACTTCCATTGCGATGCAAACGACCCGGATCGCACGCGTGCCTTCCTCGGGTTCGAAGGTGCGCAGGTCATTGGCAGCGACGGCAAACGCTATTGCCGCGTGCATGTTATCCGGGAAACGCTGCCGGGAGGTCGCTCGTATGACACGCTCGATTTCGGCATGAGTATCGCTGACAACACGCCGTCTTACACCGTCCCAGAGGGCCACGTTTTCGTGATGGGCGACAATCGCGACAACAGCGCCGACAGCCGTATTCCGATCGAGCAGAACGGTCTCGGCGGTGCCATACCGCTTGAAAATGTCGGCGGGCGTGCGGAGTTTCTGACCTACTCACTGAGCGGAAGCGCGAGCTTGAATCCGCTTACCTGGGCTTCGGATTTTCGATCCGGACGCGCCGGAAACTCGCTGCGGCCGTTGTCTAAGTAGCAGCTGAGAATGCCTGGCCAGATGATGTCGGCTACAACGCGTTGATCAGTTCGGAAACGGTGGGCGGCGGTCGATCAGGATACGTTTGGCGTAAGGCAAGATGAAGGCTCAGCCTCCAAGGCGGCTGAAAATGGCGTCTGCACGTCGTTTTTGAGGGAGGCATAGGCGTGAAAGTCACGGTGCATGCCTCCATGCACGAGACAAATGTGCGGCATCATGCTGAGCCTTCGGCGTAATTCACGAGACACGATTGGAGGCCCTTGAACGGCCTGGTCGCGGTCGCCTCATCCCGCTTCTTTTCGAAGCTGCTGAAGGGATCCTTCCGATGGACGACGATGACTTCTTGCCGCGTCTGGGTCGCAGCCGCAGCGATCGGTCGTTGCTGAGCGAGATCCGCCGCGCCACCAATCTCGCCCGCGGTGGCGCGCGCGTCGGTCGTTCGAAAAGCCGCTTCACCGGCGAGCGGATCGGGCGTGGCGCGAGCATGGGTCGGGTGCTCGGTTCCAGCAACCGCTTTGCACATGCCCGCGCGCGTCGCGTCATCGTCAAGGCGCGCATCGTTCGCCTGGGCGGCAAGGGCGCGGTTGGCGCCGTTGCGCACCTGCGCTACCTTCAGCGCGACGGCACGACGCGCGAAGGCGATCGGGGCGCGCTCTACGATGCCGGGCAGGACGCCGCCGACGGGAAAGAATTCCTGGCGCGGGGAAACGGCGATCGGCACCAGTTCCGCTTCATCGTGTCGGCCGAGGACGGCGCCGAATATGCCGATCTCAAGCCCGTGGTCCGGCGGCTCATGGCCGATGTCGAAAAGGATCTCGGCACGAAGCTCGACTGGGTCGCAGTCGGTCACTTCAACACCGGCCATCCGCACAGCCATATCATTGTGCGCGGCACCGATGATCGCGGCAAGAATCTCATCATCGCGAGGGAGTATATAGCGCAGGGGTTTCGGACCCGCGCCTGCGAGATCGTGAACCGGGATCTGGGCCCCCGTACCGACAGGGAAATTCAGCAGGCTCAGGAACGCGAGATCACGCAGGAGCGGTTCACGTCGATCGACCGGCGGCTGCTCGAAGCAGCAACCCCGGATCGCTTGGTCGCACCGGTCCATCCTGACGGTATCGAACAAGCAGCGCGCGCTGGGCGCCTGCAGACGCTCGGACGGATGGGGCTAGCAGTCCAGGAACAAAACGGACGATGGCGCCTCGATGACAAGCTCGAGCCGACGCTCAAGGCAATGGCACGGCGCGGCGACATCATCGCGACGATGCATCACGAACTCGGCAAGCGCGACCTGAGCCAGAACGCTGCCGACTATGCCATCTACAATCCGGCTGACAAGGCCGCGCGATCGATCACGGGGCGCGTGGTGATGGCAGGGCTGCTCGACGAGCATGCGGACCGTCGCTACCTGATCGTTGAAGGCGTCGATGGCCTTAGCCATCATGTCGATGTCGGCGAACTGGAAGACCTGCCGAACGCGCCGTCCATAGTACGGATATCGCCAGCACAGGTCAGCATCCGGGCGGTTGATCGCACCGTCGCAAATATCGCAGCCGCAAACGGCGGTCGGTACACCACCGACATCCATCTTCGCCACGACCCGACGGCAACCCAGAGTTTTGCCGAGGTTCACGTGCGCAGGCTTGAGGCGATCCGGCGCGCGACCGGCGGCGTCACGCGTGAAGCCGACGGCAGCTGGATGATCACCCCCGATCATTTGGCCAGGGTCGGTGCGTATGAACGCGAAAAGTCCGATCGGCTGCCCGTGGTGATCGAAACCCTGTCGTCGCGCGCGCTCGACGACTTGCCCACGCACAATGGGGCGACCTGGCTCGACCGAGATCTTGCGTCGGCTGATCCGATCAGGACCGAGCGCGGCTTCGGTGCTGAGATCCGTCGCGCGTTGCAGCTGCGCCAGCAATGGCTGACCGAACAGGGACTGGCCGAACCCGCTGGCGATAATTTGCGCTACGCGCCGGGCATGATCGAGACATTGCAGCGCCGCGACCTCGCGCGGGTCGGTGCCCAGCTGTCGAAGGAGCTGGGGCTGGCGTTCGTGCCGACGGACAACGGCGCGCATGTCGAAGGCAAGCTCGCGCGCGCCGTCCAGATCGGCGACAGCAAGTTCGCGATCGTGGAACGCGCGCGTGACTTCTCGCTCGTGCCATGGAAGCCCGTGCTCGACCGGCAGTTCGGGAAGCAGGTGTCGGGCATCATGCGTGGCACCGGCGACATCAGCTGGACGATCGGGCGCGGTCGAGGGCTGGAGATATGATCGGCGCGCAATGCGCTCGATTGCCGCTCGAGGCGTCGTAAAGTCACTGCCGGGTGGATGCGGGTAGACGTACTCTATCTCCATGAAGACCGCCAAAAACCGCCACCAGTTCTTTCTGCCCGACGCGCTCTCACAGAGGCTTGAGACGCTTGCTGGCAAGCCGGGCGCATCGAAGACGTCGATCATGTCCGACGCACTGGCCGCCTGGATGGAGCGAGAAGGCGCCGCCGAGATCGATGCGAAGTTCGGGCCGAGGGTCGAACGGCTCGCGCGCATGCAAGCACGCACAGACGAAAAAATCGACCTCCTCGTCGAAACGCTCGGCATGTTGATCAGACACGAGATGATGATGGTCGCGCACCAACCGGCATTCAGTGACGAGACGCGGACGCTTGGTGCTGCACGGTACGAGTCGTTTACGGATCTCGTCGGGAGACGCCTCGCGAAACGAACTGCTCTGCCTGTCGACAAACCTTTGGCATAAAAAACGCCATGACCATCGCCCCGGCTGGATCTGCCGACGCGTCCGAGCGAATGCGACCGATCACTGTTAGAATTCCTGAGGCATGCCGGATCAGAGGAATCGGTCGGTCGAAGACCTACGAGTTCATCCAGTCGGGCGATATCACCACGTTCAAGATAGGCACAATCACGCTCATCCCAGTGGCAAGCATCGAAGACTTTCTCGCCCCTGCAGGCGAGAGTTAAAGGCAGCGATGCGCCCGCATCGCGACCATTCAGCGGTGCGATCGATTAGGCCGACAGCGGCCATTCAACTTGATCGACTGCGCAGAACCGCAGCTGGGTGGTAAGCTGCCAATTATGGTTGTTGGCAAGCTCTGTGGCAAAAGCGACCACAGGGAACTGAGCGCGATCGGAACGATTAACAGCTCAACTAGCGCGACTACTCCCGCATCGAGCCGAGGCAAGATATAGGCATGGTTTCGCATAACTGACCATGTAAGTCGTCGCGCTGCGCGCGGATCGTAAGGGCCTACACAATGCAGAGTTTCGAGCTTCCGGCTCTAGAAGATGACCAAACGCTCAAGTCGATCACAGATTTTGCTGCTACGCTCTGCAAAGCACCAATAGCCTTGGTGAGTTTTGTTGAGGCCGAACGGCAGTGGTTCCCCGCGCGCACCGGTTTGGATGCGCGCGAAACGCCACGCGAACAGTCATTTTGCGCCTTTGCCATGCTCGGCGACGAAATAATGGTTGTGCCAGACGCACGACAGGATCCGCGCTTCCAAAATAATCCGCTGGTAACTGGCGAGCCCAACATACGCTTCTACGCGGGGGCGCCGTTGGTTTCCGAGGATGGCATTCGACTTGGCGCGCTATGCGTGATCGACCGCCAACCCCGAGATGATTTGACCCAAGCCGAGCGCCAAGGGCTCAATGTCTTGGCGGCGAACATCATGCTCTTTCTTACGTCGCGTCGCTCGATCCGCCGAAGCGACCGCGAACTCGATGCGCGTGAGGCCAAGTTCAGGGTCTTGGCCGATGCGATGCCGCAAATGGTCTGGTCGACCCTGCCCGACGGCTTTCACGACTATTACAATGCCCGCTGGTACGAATACACTGGCGTCGAGCCCGGCTCCACGGACGGCGAAGGCTGGAATGGCATGTTCCACCCCGACGACCAGGAGCGCGCATGGTCGATCTGGCGGCACTCGCTCGCGACCGGTGATCCTTACGAGATCGAGTATCGCCTCCGCGACGCCCGTGGCGAGTATCGCTGGACGCTCGGGAGGGCGCTCCCAATCCGGGATGAGAATGGCACGATCACGCGGTGGTTCGGTACCTGCACGGACATTCACGACCAAAAGATGATCCAGGTACAACGCGAGGTAATCGCGCAGGAACTCAGCCACCGAATCAAGAACATCTTCTCCGTGATCAATGGGCTGATCAGCTTTTCGACGCGGCATCACCCCGAGGTGCGTTCCGTCACAAATGACTTGCGCGATCGCATTATGGCACTCGGCCGCGCGCATGACTTCGTGCGGCCGCATAGCGAGGCATCGCGTCCAACAGCCGGTCAGAACAGTCTGCAGGGCATGCTTGGCGAACTTTTGCATGCGTACGCGGAACGAGTTCAGATCACAGGCGAAGACGTCACCATCGATGATCGCTCAGCCACGCCTCTTGCACTCGTATTTCATGAGCTAGCAACGAATGCCGCCAAATATGGGGCTCTTTCGGTGTCTGACGGGAAGATCCAGCTTCACTGCATATCGGACAAGAACAATGTGCAGCTGCTCTGGAATGAAGTCGGCGGGCCTGAGGTCTCTCCACCCGCTGATGCAGGTTTCGGCACACAACTGATCGAGCTCAGTGCCCTCCGGCAGATGGGTGGCAAGATCAGCCGCCAATGGGACCCAGCGGGATTGCGGATGGAGCTCACCATCCCATGTTCATCGCTTCACCGTGTTCCGGTGCCGGGACTCAGAAGCGAAGAATAGTCTCGTGACCCGTGGCCTGCCCCACTGACGCTGTAAGCGATGCTGCTGCCAGGATGGCATCGGGCGTGAAGGGCTTGCGAATGCATCCGATCGCTCGTGGCGCCGGCTCGCCGATCTGGGAAGGGTTCGCGGTTACATAAACGACGCGGATGCCGTGCTGCGTGGCTAGCTTGCGCGCGATCTCCGGACCGGTAGGTCCGTCACGAAGGTTGAGGTCGACGAACGCCAGTTGAGCATTGGGTGCGACCGACATTGCTTCGGGTTGGTCGGCGGCGATGGCCACGACGTTGTAGCCGGCATCTTCCAAGATCCGCTCGATCTCCATCGCTATGAAGATTTCGTCCTCGACAATAAGCACCGATGTCATGATGATCGCCCTGTTCTCCGACAGTTAATGCCAAAGCGACCAGTTCGTTCCGTTTCCCTGCGCTCGATCGTTTCTCGCGATTGCGCGGTTCGCGCTGCACCCGCTCAATTTGCCAGGCGCCCACAATCGATGGTGAGGGCTCTGTCAGAGCAAATGCACCGTTCGGTAATGTGAGGCGGGCAGGGTAGGGCGATGCCCCGCTCTCGCAAACCAACCGGCCCATTTCGCTACTTCAATTCGTCGCCTGAGGTGATCCGCCTCGTGGTGCTGATGTATGTCCGCTTTCCACTGTCATTGCGGAACGTGGAAGACCTGCTGTTCGAGCGCGGCATCGATATATGTAACGAGACGGTGCGAATGTGGTGGAACAGGTTCGGCCCAATGTTCGCAGGCGACATCAGGCGGCAGCGGATAAACGCGATGCGCGGGTTCCGGCACTGGCGCTGGCACCTCGACGAGATGTACGTGAAGCTCAACGGCGAGATGGTCTATCTCTGGCGCGCCGTCGACCACGAGGGCGAAATCCTCGAGAGTTTCATTACAAGAACCAGAGACAAGGATGCGGCGCTTCGCTTCATGAAGATGGCGCTGAAGCGCCATGGATCGCCCGAAGCGATCACCACCGATGGCCTCCCCTCCTACAAGGCGGCAATGAAGGTGCTGGGCAACCAGGACAAGCAGGAGATCGGCCGCTGGGCCAACAACAGGTGTGAGAACAGCCACCTGTCGTTCCGAAGGCGGGAGAGGGCGATGCTCCGGTTCCGACGAATGAAGTCGCTACAGAAGTTCGCCTCGGTCCATGCCAACGTCCACAACCACTTCAATCTGGAACGCCATCTCGTCGACAGGAAAACCTTCAAGGAGCGCCGCTCAGCGGCGCTCGCACAGTGGCGTGAAATCGCCGCCTAACTCACGAATATCAAAGACCGAGCTGCATCGTGGAGAGAGCGGTTCGCTTTAGACTGACAGCACCCTTATAAGTCCTTTATTCGAGCGCACCCTCGATGCTTGTCACGAGACGGTACGCTTCTGGTGAAGCGGATTTGGTCCCCAGTGGCATTGCAGAATGTCGATAGCATTACCCCGCAGCCCGTCTATACGTCGGGCGCTGGCGACCGGAAGACATCTGCACTCTCGTCCAGCACGGAGCGCGCTATGCCTCGCTACTATTTTCATGTCACCGACGGTGAATATGCTGCTGACGATCGCGGAGAAGAGCTGTCCAACGTGACAGCGGCGAAATGTCATGCCGTGAAATATGCCGGTGAGCTGATCTGCGAAGCTCACGAGCGTTTCTGGGATCGTGGCGAATGGCACATGACGGTGACCAACGAAGCACAGCTAACGCTTTTTACCTTGACCCTCGTGTGCTTCGAGGCGCCGGCCATCAAAGTCTCCCCCTAACCGGTTAGCGAAGACGTCTTGTGCGATCGCGGAATTCGAGCCTTCTTTGCCGTCGCCGGTTGAACTGCGCGGATTCAACGCAGCCGGGTGATGAGATTTAAACGAAGGCCAGAAAGCGCTCGTTACGCGCTGCAAGCGACGGCGCCGACTTATATCGCTCTTGTCGAGAGCAGGCTGTCATGTCTCCGGCAAGTTTGGGTTGCCTGCTCGACTCTTTGCCGGGCCTTATCGGGAGTGTGCTTGCAATTCTGATTGGCGCGGTCAACGTTGCCGAAGTGATCCGGGCGCTTCGCCGGCTTGAACATCGGCGAGGAAACTTAAGTGTCTGGGCTAAACAACGGGCGTGCAAAGCTTGAGCGACGCGCCAAGCCGAAAGCCTTGTCCGTGCAACTTGGCATCGGGATCGCCGCGGCGCTTGCCAGTGTCGCCCTGCGGTTGTCGCTGCCGCTATCTCCAACGCAACTGCCCACCTTCACCGTAATTATTGCAGTACTGCTCGTCTCCATCCTCGTTGGAACACGCGCAGGTCTAACAACGGCGGTGACAGGGGGACTTGCGACCTGGTACTTTCTCTTCAAACCATATTCGTGGGAGTTGGACTACACGTCGGCGGTTACGCTGATTGGCTATTCGATGATCGTCGGTGCCATTTTGCTGACGACCGAAATCTATCGGCGGAGTGAGGACCGGATACACCATGCCGAACTCCAACGGCTCGAAGATCGCACGATCGCGTCCGAACTTTTTGCCGCGGAGATGGCGCACCGGCTCAAGAACGCGTTGGCGCTGGTACAAGCGCTTGCGTCGCAGACGATGGGACACGACGATGAGCGCGTCAAAAGATTTACCGCGCGGCTTCAGGCACTTGCCAACGCGCACAACCTTTTGGGCAACCACGTCACACAGCCGAAGGCGCAAGTGCGCGAAGTTGTCGAGGCTAGCGTAAGGCCATTCCAGGACGGACCTGAGCGATTTACCGTGAATGGGCCGCAGTCTGAGATCGCCTCTCAACAGGTAGTGTCACTGGCTCTGGCGATCCACGAACTCGCAACGAACGCAGTTAAATACGGCGCGCTTTCATTGCCCGCGGGACGCGTCGAGATAAGCTGGATCGACAAAGGGAGCCATTCGATGATCTCCTGGACGGAGACAGGCGGGCCAATGGTTGTTCGACCACAAAAAGCGGGTTTCGGTTCCAAACTACTGCATCGGGTTTTGCGCAACACGCAGACTCATTATCTTCCTGAGGGACTGATCGTTGAGTTTGAACTCGAGAGGGTCGTGGGAACCGCTGACTAGGGTTAGTTTCTGTGCAAGCGCTAGTGTTGCCGCGCCAGCAATGCGACTGGTCTGTAGGCCGATTTGACCGAGCGTGAGCCTTCCAAATTCACGCAGCGGGACATCTTGAAAGCAGCCGCTTGCTTCCTAGTTTTTTGTCGCTGCGCGACGGTTTTGCGCGGCAGAGTTGAGGGCACCGGCTCTCTCCCGGTGCTCCTTGTGCTCAAATTGCTCAATGGAGGATTTGGATATGAGGAACAGTTTTGATCTTGCGCCCTACAGGCGTTCGACGATCGGCTTCGATCGTTTCTTCGACCTGCTCGAGACCGGGGCACGTCCCGAGGATGGGTACCCAGCGTTCGATATCGAACGAGCGAGTGAAGATCGTTATACGATCAGTCTTGCAGTACCGGGCTTTCGGCCTGGCGACATCGAGATCGTTGCGCAGAATAACCTGCTGACGGTTACGGGCCGCAAGCCGGACGCCGTCGACGACGATGCCCACTACCTGCATCGGGGCATCTCGAGAGACGCGTTCGAACGGCGTTTTCAGCTTGCCGATTTCGTTGTCGTGGAGCGTGCGGACATCGAGCATGGTCTGCTGCGGGTTGCGCTACGGCACGAGGTCCCAGAGGCCATGAAACCTCGCCGTATCCCGATTGGCGCAGGTACGATCGGTCAGATCGCAAATGATCGTGCGGACGATCCGCAGTCCGATCGGGAAGCGGCTTGAGGCGTTGCCCGCCCTGCGCCGAGCAGGGCGGGCATTTCATCAATTTGATCGACTAAGAAAGGAGTGAACCATGTCGGCCGGGCAGTTCTGCTCGTACATCGATGGCGTTGTTGGCCATCCGCAACTGGAACCCGAAGTTAAGCGTGCAATCCTTGCTTCTTGGGCGTCGGATGCTTTCGCGATAAGGTCGCGTCCGGCGCTCCGTCGTCCACCCGGCGCGCGGCACCCGGTTGCGGTGCGGGACGTGCTCGATGCACTGGCTCGGCTTGATAACGCCGAACCAGGGCACCGAAATGGAAGCAATGACAACAGCGCGGAGGGAGCCGATGAAAGGCGCCGTTGATGGTCGGACCACCATTCCGCCAGCTGTCTTGCGCTGCATCAACCTTGGTAAGCCGCCAACCGTGCACGACCTTTGCACGGTGGCCGACCACATCCGATCGGATTTGAAGTCCGGATGCCAGAAAGGTCAGCGCAACGAGGGGAGTGGGGCCTTATTCGGCTCGTCGATTTACCGCGCGGCCCATGCTGCGCTGCTCGGAACGCCTGATCGAGAGCTCATCACGTAAGCGATTGTCCTGAAAAGCAATCGAAAGAGGGGAGCGATAAATCGCTCCCCTCTGCGGTTCAGACCGTCGTCGCAGGGGCGTGCGGCGCGACCGCTTTTGCAGGCGCTGGTGGACGCGTCCCGTTTTCCGCGCAGTCACCGGATTTGGCGGAAACGAGTTTCGGCTGCGCGCCAGCACCTTGCGATGTCCACTGCCAGCTTTGCGTGCAAGCACGGTGCCCGTCGCCGGTCGATACGAAGCGATAGCTGACCATTGTGGCTGGCCCATTCCCGAACGCCGCGACGCCGGGGCCAAGTTGAGCGTCGAGACGGGTTTGCGCCGACCGCAATTGCTGCATCATTGTCGCGAGTTGTCGATCCATGTTCGCGAAAACACGATCGGCGGTGCCATTCAGTTCTGGCTCGTCCCAAACGTCTTCAAAGCCGACCGGCACGAACTGAATGCCCCGATCGATTTTTACCCTTGGGGCGACGTCGCCAGCGTACGCGATCCTTGCGACCGAGCCATCAGGCAAATCGACGCTCATGACATGAAATTTATTGTTCGCCGCCAACGCCGCGCCTGCGACCCCGAGAGTCGCGATCCCGGCAAAGACGGCCATACGAACGTGTCGCATCTGCGTCCTCCATCGAGAATGATAGTTGCTCGGAAAATATAGCGACCAAAGCTGAACGCTCAATGAGCGGCGGATTGTTTGAGCCGCGAAATAAAGCGGTGTAAATTAATCGGTTAGAAGCTGATTTTTGGGATGTCCCGCTGCATGCTGTCAATCACCATGGTGTTCTGACGCCAGTCGCGTAGCCTAGGCTCGATGGCGTACTGTGCCGTCGAGCGGAGTCGAGGCCATGCTCGTGACAATCTTCGCCCCAGCTGATGTTCATTTGCTTGAAATCGCTGGGATACGAGACGCTTTGTTCGAGGCCAACTGCAAGATGCCGTCCGGCCTTCATTATCGGGTGAGCTTAGTTACCGAGCAAGGCACGCCGGAACGCAGCGCATCCGGCACTACCTATCTGCCCGACTCCGGTATCAGCCATTTTCGCGGTTCGTGTGACACCTTGATTGTCGTGGGTCCGTATGGCGAGCCTACTCGACCGAGTGATGCGGTCACGCAATGGCTGTGCGAACAGGCTCATCAAGCGCGGCGGTATGGATCGACCTGCACGGGAGCGTTCGTACTTGCCCATGCGGGATTACTCGCGCACCGCAGGGTAACGACGCACTGGCAGTACGCCAAACGCTTCGCGGAAGAATTTCCTGAGATTCCTGTCGAGCCTGACAGCATATTCGTTCGCGACGGGCCAACCTTCAGCTCGGCGGGCGTGACAGCTGCAATTGATCTCGCCTTAGCGCTCATCGAAGAAGATCACGGGCGGGCGCTGGCGCTTTCGGTTGCACGGCGCCTGGTCGTCTTCCTGAAGCGTCCGGGTGGCCAGTCACAATTCAGCGCGGCGTTGACCGCTCAAACCGATACTACCGGCCCGATGGACAGGATACGGCTATACATCCTCGAAAATCCGCGCGCGAAACTTGGCCTAGATGCGCTCGCGAAGGTTGCACGTGTTAGTCCGCGCCATCTGTCCCGGCTTTTCAGCGCGGAGTTGGGGACGAACCCTGCCGCCTTCGTCGAATCGACCCGCATTGATATCGCGCGGCGCTTGCTGGAAGAGGGATTGGCACCGATCAAGGCGATTGCTCACGCCGCTGGCTTCGGATCGACAACGACGCTCCGCCGAGCATTTCAACGCCGCTTGGGCGTTACTCCTCTAAACTATCGCCTGCGTTTTCAGACGGCCGGCCCAGGAGACCCTCTCGAAGACAACAACGCTTCCAGTTTGTCCTGAACCGCTCCTCGTCCGAAGTTGTAGGGCGCGAGCGGGAGCTACATCTTTGGGGTTGGAGATTGTGGCATGGCAAGTGAGATGATCGGGCACGAGCTGGCAAAAGCCGGGGAATGCGTAATGCCTGTGCCTGGGTCGCAGGCGAGGGTGAGCCGTGACACGTGAGGCCAGCAGCGCTGTCAGCGGATCTCACGCTTCTGTATTCACGCCCGCTCGATGGCACTCGTTGATCAAGCGACCGAGCGAGACGGCTTTTCTTCGTGACGCGTCCTTTTTCGCCCTCGATCGCGTTAGCGATGGCTTGCTCATCGCCGATATGCGTTCGAGAGGCCAGCCGATCGTCCACGTGAATGCCGCCTTCGAAAAGATAACCGGCTATCCGGCTCAAGAAGTCATTGGGAAGAACTGTCGCTACCTCCAGGGAAGTGACAGACTGCAACCCGAGATCGCCGAAATTCGCGATGCGCTCGAGGAGGGGCGGCCCTGCTCCGTAACGCTTCGCAACTATCGCCGTGACGGGACGATGTTCCGTAACGCGTTGCGGCTCGAGCCGTTTCGCAATGATGCTGGGGAAATCACCCATTGCATCGGTCTCATCCGTGACGTGACGCATGCGGCCGGCATCGACCGCCTCACGGGGCTCCTCGACCGGTATGGTTTGCTCGACCGTCTGACGACGATGGACACGCCGCCACGTTCCGTGCTGCTCTTGGTCAAACTCGAGATCCTCCGCTTTCGCGACGTTAACAACGGGTTTGGCTACGATGTGGGAGATGCGTTGCTACGCTCTGTCACGACACGGCTACTGACCCAGCCGGCGGCCGCCGTAGCGCGCGTGGGCAGTAACAATTTCGCCCTCGCTTTAAATGTCGATGATGCCGGGCATGCGGCGGACGTGGTCAACGACATCGCCGATCTCCTCCGGCCGCGTTTCATTCTTCCCGGTGCCTCGCTTGCGGTACAGTTCGCCGCCGGATTTGCGGTTGGGTCGCCAGAGAGCGAACCCTTGCAGCTTGTTCGTCAGGCGGGCGCAGCACTGCAACGATCCAAGGCCACACCCGGGCACTCGCCACATCCTTTTGCGGCACCTGACGAACGAGATGCGCGCAATCGTATTCGGCTGGCAAATGAATTGCAGACAGCGATTTCGAATGAGGAGTTGCTCTTCCATTACCAGCCACAGGTCGATCTAGGTTCCGGCGAGCTCGTCGGGGCCGAAGCATTGCTACGGTGGAACCATGGCGCATTCGGACTTCAACCGCCGGACCGGTTTATCGGCATCGCTGAAGAAACCGGGACAATCATGGAAATCGGTTCATGGGGTCTGCGGACGCTGGCCGAGCAAGCCACACGGATTAACCGCGGGCGTCATGTCGCACTACGCTTTGCCTTCAACGTCTCGGTGATCGAATTTACGCGGCGTAATATGGTCGCATTTGTTGAAGCGGTCCTCGAGGAGACGGGCTGTCGGCCCGAATGGCTGACGCTGGAGCTTACCGAGAATTTGATGGTTCCCGAACCGGACGACATTCGTCGGTCGTTCGACCAGCTCAGGCAACTTGGTGTCGGTATTTCCATCGACGACTTCGGGACGGGCTATTCGAACCTGCGCTATCTCGAGCGTTTTCCCCTTAGCGAAATTAAGATCGATCGCAGCTTCGTGCGCGAGGTGGCGCATAGCGCGACCAAACGGGTCATTGTGGAAAGTATCGTCAAGCTCGGCGCGGCGATGGATATCCGCGTTGTCGCCGAGGGGATCGAGACGGAAGGCGAACGCGCAGTCATGCGCGCACTGGGTTGCTCGGTGGGACAAGGGTTTTTGTTTGCAGCCCCCATGGCCAAGACCGAGCTGGAAAGATTAATCGACGACGGCCTCACTCTGCAGAAAGGTTGGGACGCACGACGCCTTCTGACGATGCTGGATCGTGATGCTGGTTCCGGGGCCGCGTGAATAGCATTGCCCTGATGAACCCGCCGGCCGCGAAAGGATCCTAGCGGTAATCGACCGTCTTGCCAGCGCTTGGGCAGGTAGGCCGAGATCGCAGTCTGACTTCAAACGACCGCTGAGCGCACCCGCTTCGGTCGTTCATCTAGCCGATCACGGCGTCGAGAGCGGCCGACTTGGACTGTCATCAGTTGATTGCGGCGATCATGGCCTGACGAGCGACTAATTTCCAGCCGTCGCTACGTTTTGTCCAGACATCGGTGAACGGCCGCGTAACCTGCTTACCAGCGCCAGGCCCTTTTATAGGAACCATTGTGTCGTAGCCCATGACGACAGTCATCTCCGGCTTCTCGCCAACGAACGTAATGTGCTTCCTAAATTCCTTATAGTCGAGAAAGTCGCGTTCCATCACCGCAATCACTTGGTCCCGGCTGAGCACCTCGTTGTTGGGCGAGTTGACCACAAAATCTTCCGCCCAAACGGACTCAACGCCGGCTGCGTCGTGCGAGATCATCGCCTTGCCCAACCGACCATAGGCCGCGCCAATTTCCGGAGGCATTCGAACGCCCGGGGCCGGCTGACTGACAGCGCACGTCGAGGCGGCAACGAGGGTCAGGCCGACATATCGTAAATTCATCGCGATCTTTCCTGCGGGAACATTTCCACGAAGTGCTGCATGATGAAGGCGCGCGCAACTCTCTCGTCCCTGAACTGCCTCCACCGCCTTGAAAAATCAATGGCTTGAACAACGGATGACCTCGCTGTCGCGGTGCTGTTTTGGACTTCTATTCTGAAGGCGCGTGAAGCTTGCAGCGACTGACTTCGACGGTAAGCTCGGCGCGAGAATGCTTTGCAATGATTGGAATTCCCGTGAAGCTTACCAACCGGGCGCTGTCTTTCGCTGTCGCGATTGCCGCGTCAGCAGCATGTCCTGCGGTCGCACAGCCATCGGGCGCGCCTTCGAAAACCTCCGTCGAGCAGATCGGCACCTCAATTCGCGATCGCTTCGTTCGTGCTGCAAAAGAGTGCGGCGCAAATCTCCCGTTCGAGCCGAGCGTGAAGGTCGACACAGGCTCGGCGATCGACGTTCATTATTCTCAGGACGATCGCGCGATCCACTTTACCGACTGGAAAAATCTAGATCAAGACAGCCGAGGGGCAATCACCGCTTGGGCTGCCAAAGGTACGCTCGGGCTAGGGCCAGAAGACATGTACCGCGAAATGTTCAACAGCTTCATCGCGCCCCACGAGCTCGGACATTATCTGCAGCACATTGCAGGGCGTTGGAATTCGATGTCACCTTGGGATGCGGAACTGGAAGCCAACCGCATCGGCATGGCTTTTTGGGTATTGCAGCCAGGTGCCGAAAGCGACGTCGAGGCGCGGGTCGCGAATATCACGCGGTTTCTCAATGATGTTCCTAGCCCGGTGCCGCCGGAGCAAGATGCCAAGGCCTTCTTCAACGCCAATTACGCGGCTTTCTCGGCAGGCAAGGACGGCCCGCTCAACCCGATGAATTACAGCTGGTTCCAAGCTGAGATGATGAAAACGGCGCTGCGCGAGCGCGCTCAATACCCCTTCTGTAAGTTGGTGAAAATTAACAAGGCCCCATAACTGCCGCTCCGGCGGTCACGAAGCTAGTGTCGTATCGGCAGGAACGCGCTCCCATTTCCGTCGTTCAGCCGCGTGCTCACCAAGCCGCAAAGCCGCCGACCAAATTTTGTCCGCGAATTACGGGTTGGGGTGGATTGCCGTCGACGCGCTTTTCGATGCAAGATGGGGCAGGGCTTCGGAGTTTTCTAATGCGCAAGTTCTTGTTTTGCTTAGTAATGGTGTCAGGAGTTGCCTTTGCCGTTCCGTCCATCGCGAAGACAGGTACTGAGCGTTCTAATGAGACTTTGCTGACGAAATTGGACTTGGAACAAAAGGCCATGGTCGCCAGGGCAGATGTCACGCGCTTGGCGGCACTCTCTGCACCGGGGTTGACGATCAATGCGCCGACAGGCCGTGTTCTGACACGCGAGCAATTTCTCACAATGATGCGCAACGGGCAGATCGGTGCCGAGGAATTTGAACGCACCGTCGAAAGCGTAACGGTGAGCGGCAACGTCGGCGTCGTGATGGGAAGGGAGACTTTTACGCCTACCAGCCAAAGCGAGCTGGGCCGGACTTACGGTGCTGTCCCGCTGAAACGCCGTTACACCAACATTTATGTCCGCGAGAAGGGAGCCTGGCGCTGGTTTGCGCGTCACGCGAACGTGGTGCCAACGAAATAAAGGCTATCTACCACTAGGGGGCTTATTCTGCTTAGCGCGCCGTCATATTGGCCGTTCCACGACGTGGTCAGCCCACCCGAAAGCGGTCATTTCAGAACGCTGCTAGCAAATAATCAATGTGGTGTGGCAGGCGGACTACAGTTGCCATGCGCAACGCTGGTTATTGTCCACCGCATATAAGCTATCGCGCACTATCGATCATCTGATTATGTCACGTTCGTCGCTCAGGCCGTTGCGCATTTAGACCGTCCTCGATCATATCGCCCGCGCGTTGGCGACGATGCCTTAGGCGTAACATTAGTCGAGCAATACGTCGCTTTGCGCCCGCTGGTCTAGGCGACCGGAGGTCGGTTCAGCAGCGTATGCGATCATACGCGAAGCGTGGGACAAGCCGCTGTCGCATTCGTGCGCAGCGTACCGACGACTGCATCGCGATCGAGCTTGCTGAGTTTTCCTGCAGCGTCGATGCTGCGAATATAGGACGCTGCTTCGCCATAGGCTGCACAAGCGCCGTCGAGATTGCGGGCGCCGGCCAATGCGTCACCGAGCGCGCTCAATCGAACAACCATCGCTCGTTGACGCTCATAACTGCCGGGCCGTCGCGCAAGCCACTCGCGTGTCTCGCCGACCGAAATCCCCAGGACGCGTGCCGCGGCCGCCGGCTGTCCGGCCGCCCGCAATGCGCCGCCATAGCTCAGCCGGACCGCACGGACATACGTCGTGACCGACTCGTCCTCCGGATCCGCCCGCGCGAGCGCATCCCAATGGTCGAGGGCATGGCCGAGCGTCGTGACCGCCTCGCCGGTCCGCTTCAGCTCGCCCAGCGTGCTCCCGACGTTCCATTGTTCGCGGCCCGCATACCAGGTCCAGCGAAGATCGTTCGGCCAACGGGCAGCGCCCGCCGTGGCGGCTTGTGCGGCGCTCCGGTAGCCCGCCAATGCGCCCGGAACGTCGCCGGCATAAAATTTCGCCTCCGAGGCCAGATCGCGTGCGCGGACCGCCTGGAACGCCTGGTCGGCATCGCCGTCGCTGGCGGACGTCAGCGCCTTGTTTTCGGCAAGCGCGATCGCCCTCGCGTAATCGCCACGCCATTGAGCCACTTCGCTCGCGGCAAGAATCCAGTCCCGGTGCAGGGCGTCGCCGGGTGGCGTCGCCCCGAGCAGCCCCGCGACGGTCTCGAGCATCGTCTGGGCCTGGTCAACGGCACCGTCGGCAGCGGCATGGCGCGATGCGTCGATCAGCAGGGTGGCACGCAATCGCTTGCCCTCCGGGGTCTCGTCCGTGGCGACAAGGGCGAGCGCGCGTTCGAGCGCTTCGCGTGCACCGGTCCGATCGAGCAGGCTCGGGCGATCGTTGGCGCTCCTGATGATCGCCAGCCGCCGATAGGCCATGGCGGCTTCGCGGCGTACCGTGAGCGGCGCGGAGGCTTCCAGTGCAAGTTCGCGGAGCGCCGCCGCCGCTTCCTCCGCCAGCGCCGCGCGCAGGCGCACGGTGCGGGGCTGCTGTTCGAGACGCGCATTCAGGGCGGTCAGGCTGTTGCCGGCGAGCCGCCGCACGTGGTCGCCCGACGCGCCGGGCGCGGGGGTCCGGGAGGCGTTGAACAGCCAGAACGCACCCGAGGCGAGGGCGAAGATGACGGCCGCGACGAGCGCTACCGGCCATCGACGACGAAAGAGCGGACGCGTATACGGTCGCGGCGGGGCGTTCGCGGACGGGTCGGCGGGCCCTTGCGCCGCCATCCACCCGGCGAGTTCCCCCGAATAGGCATAGACGGGCGCGCGGGGTTTTCCGGGCACGCGGTGGACGGGCAGGGCGCGGCTGGTTTCCCAGCGTTTGACCGTGCGTTCGTCGACGCCGAACCACCGGCCGATTTCCTTCCAGCCCCGGAGCTGTCCGGCATTTGCGGTCGAGCTGATCGAATCGTTCATCGCTGGCCCCGCACTCCGGTCGCCATCAAATAACACGCCGATTCTAATGGGCTAGCCTCATGATGTCCCGACATGTCCCATATCTGTCCCGACATGTCGGGAGGCGGTGACCGCCCGAAAACGCCATCCTTCGCGCCGACGCCCGTCACTCCGGCGGCGTGAAAGGGGTATCTCACATGATCGTTCGTCTCGCGAAGACTCTTGTTCTGATTGTCGCCCTTGCGGCGAGCGCTCCGGTGCTCGCGGCCGACTATGTCTCGACCGTCACCGGCACGAATCCGCTGGCATATTGGCGGCTCGATGCAACCAACCAGGCTAGCACCAACGGCCTTTATTCGACGACCTACACCAATGTCGCGACGTCGGCGGCGGGCAGCGGCGCGCCGATCGCCGCCGATCCCGGCAACCGGGCGGCCAGCTTCGACGGGCTGGGCAGCAACAGCATCATCAATACCGGCCTGTCCGGCATGGTCCCGGCGAAAGGGAGCATCAACGCCTGGATCAACCTGTCCTCGCTCGCCAGCACCGCGGGACGCACCTTCTATATCGCCGGCGAATCCGAGTTCGGGAACGACTTCGATTTCCAGATCGATGCCGACAACCAGCTGCGCTTCTACACCGGCAGCGGCGAGAACACTGCGGCCTCGCTCGGCGCGTCGCCGCTCGGCCAATGGCTAATGGTCACGGCGAGTTATGACGCCACCCTGGGTGCGAGCAGCTATCGCAACGTCTATGTGAACGGCGTCCTGGCCGGTTCCTACGTCGGCGGCGTGGCGACAGGCACGAAATCGAGCCAGTTCACGATCGGCTACAGCGCCGTATTCGGCGATCGTGAATTTTCGGGGCTGATCGACGAGGTCGGGGTCTGGAATCGGGGTCTCAGCACGAGCGAAGTCGGCGCGCTTTACGCGTCGCGGCTGACCCCGGCGACGCCGGGTGCCGTGCCCGAGCCGGCGACCTGGGCGATGATGATCGGCGGCCTTGGCTTAATCGGCGGAGCAATGCGCAATCGTCGTCGCAAGGTTGCCGTCAACTTCTCCTGAACGTTCCATCAGTTTATAAGAAGCCCGCGGGAGAAATCCGGCGGGCTTTTCCCTTGGTCAGAAATTGGGTTGCAGACTGGCTTGCGAGGCGACAGCGCGGATCGACGAGTCGCCGTCAGCAACGCGCGCTCCCGTTCCCGCCGTTCAGACTCCTATCTGGCATTCCTAAAAGCGGCCGTTCCGCGTGGTTCAGCGGCGGAGCCTCGATTGGTTGATCTAGCCGATCATGTTGCCTGTCAGGTGCCTCAACTTGTCAGGGTTACGAACGATGTAGATTGTCGCGATCTTGCCGCGGCGTATATCGAGCGCGGTGGTCTGCACGAGGCCGCGGTCGACGCTGATGTAGCCAGGCAGGCCATCAATTTCCGCAGTGCGCAGGAGTTCGGCGACCGGAGCGTTCTTGCGCCGCAGTCCAGCGAACAAGCGCAGCGCGCGATCAACGCCGTGAATAACGTTGCGGAAAGCCAAGACCTTTCCGCCGCCGTCCGAGTGAATCTCAACATCTTGTGCAAGCAGCGATGCGAGCGCAGCAGTATCTCCATCGCGCGCGGCGACGAAGAATGCCTGTGTAATCCGGCGCGCCTCGGCTGCTTCGACGTTGAAACGCGGCCGAGCGGCCTGGACATGCTTGCGCGCTCGAGACGCCAACTGACGCACCGCCGCTGGCTCGCGACGGAGCGTGACAGCAACGTCGCTCAGCGCGACGTCGAATACGTCGTGGAGCAGGAAGGCTGCGCGTTCCAGCGGCGACAGGCGCTCCATGGCAAGCATCAGCGTCACCGTAATATCGTCGGCAATCGTTTCATCGGGATCGACCGAGCCCACCAATGGGTCCGGCAACCACGGGCCGATATAGGTTTCTCGGCGCGAGCGAGCGGATTTGAGACGGTCGAGGCACAGGCGTGTGACGATCCGCGTCAAAAAGGCGGCAGGTGAGTCGATGCCACCATCCGCCTGCTCCCATCTGAGCCACGCATCCTGTACGACATCCTCGGCTTCGCTGAACGAACCGAGCATCCGATACCCCAGGCGTACAAGCCGCTTACGTTCCTTCTGGAAGTCAGCGAGGCGAGACCCTGGTCGGGCCGTGCTTTTCGGCACCTCTACGCTGTCGGCCCTCGTCATCGCGCGTCGCTCCTCTGTTTACACTGATCTGACGAGCCAGTGCGCCGTAATGTGACATGAACGCCGGCGATGCGAAAATTTTCGATTGGCATGTCACATCGCGGTAGCCCGCCTCGTCAGTGCAGCAAGCGTCGATTGGACGCTGTTGCGAAAGGACGATCACATGGATGAGATCACGCGGCTGGTCTGGCACGAAGTGGCCCCGAAAGGCGCGCAGGCGCTGTTCGGCGTGCACCACTACATCACAACGGGCACCAACCTGCCCGAGGAGATGATCCACCTCGTGTTTCTGCGCGTGTCGCAGATCAATGGCTGCGCGCACTGCATCGATCTACATACACGAGACCTCCTAAAGACGATGCCGCTCGACAAGGTGGTGCTGCTGCCGGTCTGGGCTGAGGTGCCCCACCTGTTCAGTCTGCAATATCGCGCAGCGTTGGCCTGGGCCGAGGTAGTGACGCGGGTCAGCGAGACCCATGCTTCGGACGCTTCCTATGCCGCCGCCGCCGCAGCATTCGAGCCGCGCGACCTGGTCGATCTGACCATCGCGATCGCCGCGATGAATGCATTTAATCGCCTTGGTGTGCCGTTCCGGCTGCCCGTCAAAGCCAAGCCCTGAGACGCTCAAACAGAACGGATCTAAAGATCATGACCGAACGACTTAACCATATGCGCCAGGTGCCGGCGCTGACGCAGAAGCTGACCGATCTTACCTTCGCGCTCAAGACGGGCAACGTCGAGCAGACAATCCTGAGCTTCGTCGAAATTCGCGCGTCACAGCTCAATGGCTGTGCCTTCTGTCTCGACATGCACATCAAGCAGGCAAAGCTCCACGGCGAGCGCGAGCTTCGCATCCACCACGTTGCGATCTGGCGTGAGTCGACCTTGTTCAACGATCGTGAGCGTGCCGCGCTCGAATGGACTGAAGCGCTGACCCGACTGTCGCCGCACGGCGTATCGGATGAAATCTACGCTGCGGTGTGCGCGCATTTTTCGGAAGATGAGCTGGTCTACCTGACCTACATGGTAATGGTAATCAACGCCTGGAACCGTGCTTCAATCGCGTTCCAATCGGTGCCCGGCTCACGGGACAAAGCCTTTGGGCTGGACAAGGCGGGCTTATCCTAATCGGAAGTGCCTGGGCCTGCTTAAGCGAACGGTTGCCTGGGCATGGCGGCGGGCGCTCCCCGCCGCCTGTTATCGATCATTGACGCATGGGTTCTATACGAAGCCATGCGGTCTGGCTGCGGTGTAGTAGCTATCGCCAGCAGCTGGTGCATTGAGGCAGAGCTCTATCTCACGCTACTTTAAGCTCGAGCTTGCAAACCCCGGCCACCTCTAAGTCGCGTCGTCCATGCGCCTCCGTTCAGTCACTGTGGACGAGAATGATTAATCGCAAAGCCGACGTTCGTGCTCGCCCACTGACACTGCTAAGTTGGGTTGGATGGGGTCTGCGGCTCACATCGCTTCGTTTCGACAGAGCGGATATGAACGGACGGCATAATCGCTTTGATCAGTCAACTCTACGCGACAAGTCGCTTCTGAAAGTAGGGTAACTGGACTACGGGCAACGCCTCGAATGCGGGCTCAGCGAAGTAGAAGCCTTGGATATATCGGACGCCTATGGCGCGGAGAGTTTCGAGCTCACCAGCGGTTTCGATTCCCTCTGCAACGACTGTCACGCCCAAGGATTTACACATCTTAACAACGCCATCGACAATCATGCGCCGCGGTAGGCTAGCGTCGAGTCCACGAACTAATTCCATATCGAGCTTGATGATGTCGGGCTGAAACCGTGCTAGCAAGTTGAGGCCGGCGTACCCCGCGCCGAAGTCGTCAAGCGCAGTGCCAAACCCCATCTGGCGGTATGTTGCGATGATTTTGGCGACATGATCCGGCTCTGCCATTTCCTCGTTCTCAGTGAACTCGAAAATGAGACGCTCAGTCGGGAAGGCCACGGCCTTGGCCGTTTTGAGTGTCAACTGAATACAAGCGGCAGGCGAGTACACTGCGTTTGGAAGAAAATTGATCGACAGGCGAGCACCCGTTTCGATCAATCCGGCAGCGGCGGCGCACTCAATGGCCTTGACTCGACATTGCTGGTCGAACGCGTAGCGGTTCGCATTCGAAACTTTCGAAAGTACGCTAGCCGCGCCTTCACCCGCCGGTCCACGGACGAGCGCCTCATAGGCAAATGGCACGCCATCAATGAGATCAACAATCGGCTGGAAAGCCATTGAGAAGTTGAAGTCGAGGCCTGCGCCGTCGCGGCATCCCTGACATGGCGCACTTTGCGTGTTCATATTTTTCAATCTGACAGAAGACTGTTAAAATCTTCTGTCATCAGCAGGTTACGCGGCGCGGCCGCGGCCGCGGCCGCTGGCGTGGCACCTTTGCGCGCCCAAATCGGCCGTTTCGCACAATGGTTGGCCGAGCCGAAAGCTGCCACTCTTCGGCCGACCGCGCGCTAGCGCCGGAGCGGCTGCTGCTCTGCAAGCATGTTGCGGATCGCCGTCGCAGCGACGCCTGCTTCGCCCATCGCGTGGCTGATCTGATCGAGCCCACTAACTACGTCGCCCGCCGCAAACAGGCCGCGTATCGACGTGCGCTGATGGTCATCAACGTCGAGGCACCCGTCCTTGGTCGCCTGCGCGCCTGCCGCGACCGCGAGCTCCGATCGAATGACCGAGCCTAGCGCGGGATAGATCGTGTCGAATTTCTGCAGACTATCGGCGACGGTGACGCAGATCTTATCGCCGTCGACGGAAATGGGAGTACACGGTCCATCGAGAACCGTTATGCCGGCGGCATCGAGTTCCGCCCGGCAACTATCGTCCAGTTCATGTGCCGCCCCCGGCGCAATAAGTGCCACGTCCTTCGAATAGCTGCGCAGGAACAGCGCCTCGCGTGTGCCATGCCCGCCGGAACCGATCACGCCGATGCGCCTGTCAGTTACTTCGTAGCCGTCACAGATCGGACAGTAGCGGATCAATCCTTTCATGAGCGCTGCGTCATGCAGTTCCTGCGGCATCTCCGGGCGATTGTTGATCACTCCGGTCGCAAGCAAAACAGCCCGCGCGCGAGCACTGCGATCGCCGAATTTGATGTTGAAACCACCTTCCACAGGCACAATCTCGTCAACATGTGCATCTTCGCGCACCGCGCCGAAGCGTTCTGCCTGGCGACGCATCAGTAAGAGCAGGTCCAGCCCCGGTATTCCGTCGGGATAACCTGCATGGTTGTTCGTACGCGGGATCAATGCCGCGCGGCTCGATCCATCGTCGATTAGTCGGATCTTCAAATGAAAACGCGCCAGATAAATCGCCGCCGTCAATCCAGCGGGTCCCGCTCCTACGATCACACAGTCGTCAATCACAGTGCTGCTTGCCCTCGCAATTTTTCATGATAGCGGAAAGAGTAGCGTGATGTCAGGTCTACCTGATCTCCGCCAACGTCTTGCATAACGCCAAACCGTCGGTCTTCCGGAGCCACGGTGCGGGCAAAGATGCCGAAATGATCAGTCTTAGCACAAACGACTTTTTGGCTATAACGTGATCAAGGCCGATCGCTCGGCAGCGAGATCACGGCGAGGTTGAATGCAATGACCGACGCTTACTTTTATGATGCCGATGGCCGTGACCGTGTCCTCCCGATTGAAGATATCGATTTGTCTGCGTTGCGGGATCGGCAGCTGCTTTGGGTCGATGCAATGCGGACCGACAATGATTTGGGGCAAGTGCTAGCACGGGTAGGTCCCGCGCAGGACAGCGTTAGCTTGATTCTCGATCGTTCGGCCCATGGGCGAATTACCGTGCTGGACAAAGCTTTCCATTTCTCCGTTCCGATGCCGCCCGGAAAATGCGCTGACGGCACCCGCCTGGATTTTGTGGTCGGCGCGAATTGGATTGTCACTGTACGCGACTGCGACATCCCTTTTCTTACCGCGTTTCGTGATGAAGATCGTGGGGAGTCGTTCAAGGGAAAGCTCACTGCCACGGCGATGTGCGCTTCTTTTCTCGACCGCCACATTGAGACATTTCAGTCCGAAATTTCGGAAATTATGCAAGCCACGGACAAAATCGATGAGGGCATTCTGGGCGATCGACGCAAGCGTCCGCCGCTGGATGAATTAGCAAAGATGCGCCAAAGGGTAGGGCGCTTGCGCGACAAACTTGGCGCTCACCGCGAGATTATTCATGGGCTCCTTCGACCCGATTTCATCAACGTTACTGATGGTGACGCTTACGAGCATTTTGCCATGATCGAGCGTCACTTCGACCGCACCGAGGACGGGCTCGATCGTGCGCGGGAGACGGTGGTGGGCAGCTTGGAATTATATGCGACGCGAACGGCGCAGGACACGAATGAAATGGTCAGCGTGCTTACCATTATCACTGTAATCATCGGTGCAGCGGGCGCTATCGCAGGCGTCTTCGGAATGAACTTCGACACCGCGTTCTCGCATTGGGGTGCCATGGGATTTTATGTCGCTACTGCTTCGATGGTCGCCGTGGCGCTATTCATCGTTGTTCTCGCGCGAAAAAGAAAATGGATCTGAGTGAGGAGCAGTTCAACGTCGATTCCCGGGCCATCTGGCCACGACACGTGGAGTGAGTCAAAAACAGACTGCCAATTTTCATGCG
Organism: Sphingomonadales bacterium UBA1936; assembly: GCA_002336985.1. Classification (GTDB taxonomy): domain Bacteria; phylum Pseudomonadota; class Alphaproteobacteria; order Sphingomonadales; family Sphingomonadaceae; genus Sphingomonas_O. Next base: position 15,112 of record DDFE01000197.1, on the reverse strand, counting down.
ATTCCGACGACTGCTTTGCGCTCCCATTTCAGTCATTAGCTTCAGCAGCCCGCTAACCCAAAAGCTGCCGTTTTGCTGCTGACCATCGACGCCGCCACGAACCGAGCCCTATTGCCGCGATGCGCGAATAAGGTCTAATTGTGTATACATAAAACACGAACTGGGGGCAGGTTTGGTCGAAAAATCGGTAGTCGCGGCAAATCGCGAAGACTTTATGAAGCGATGGTTTGCCATCGCACTTAGTGTAGGATTCGCTACAGCGTTGGCCAACATGCCATGGCTTAAGGATGGTATAATATTCGAGCCGTCTCTTTCCATAGACTGGAAGCAAATTGAACAGCTTACGCGACTTTTTGTCGCCGCATTTGCTACGGTCCTGAGTTGGGATGGGTATTTTAGATCTGTTCAGAACAAACCTATAGAAGATGGGGCAAGATTTTCAATTGACGTATTTTTAGTATTTCTATATCTTTTTCTTCTATTAACCTCCAAGTTCTCCTTTTTTTGGCTCTGGGTGCACGCATCGGCATTCCTTTTTTATGCCGCTTGGGATTTTCTTTCGATTAAAATTTATCGAGAGGCGTACATTAATACCTCCGCTTCGGCAGAATTTAAGCCGACTGTACAGGACATCTATGTCGGCAGCTTTACGGATGATCCCGATGTTTATCGAGGGCCTGCCATAACGTTAATGTGGCCGGTTTTTTTCTTCGCATTGCCGATATCGTATCAATTTTTTTTAAGCGAGGTTGACCGAGCCAAGCCGCTCACAACATTTGTATATGCATGTTGGGTGTTATTTGGATTGTTGGCTTATCGCAGCGATAAGAGGGTAAGATTGTCTTTTTCGTCAAGACTTAGGAAAATACTTCTGAGCGTACTGGCCGTCGTTGCCAGCAGCATGATCCTGCGGATGATCTGCTAAAATATAACCAGTGAGCGATGGTATATAATACCGTACCGGTTTGCCAGCATCTCGAAAGAAACGCGCTTCGCGTGATATTCCCCGGCTCTCACGCCATCCGGGGATGGTAAGAATAACCATTTCGCTGCACACCCGCATGAACGCTTCATCGAAATCGACCCAATAGTCTGAACCCATCGTCTCACCGTCTTCAGCCATGACGAGATCAATCGGATGGGTCATAGTGATAGGGCTGTAAACGAACTTGCCACGATGAATGAGGTCTGCGGCCGCTCGCGCGGACGCCTCGAATCGGGAAAGACGCACATCCATGCTCGGGTGAGTGTATGGACAGGCAAGGTACACTATTTCGTTCATTGTGCCTCTCTAACAGCAGGAGGTCCAGGCTGCACTGACCTTATGCTTTGCCAAGCTAAAGTCCGTATGACGCGGGCTGCCATCCATGTGTGAGTGTCGAAACGGAAATCCAACCGGGTGTGACAACGCCGGATCTTTCTCGTTGAGGAGAGTAAGGGCAGCAACAGCCTGATAACACCAATCGGGTATCACTGACTGGAGCCTACGCGCGCTCAATGCGGCCACTCCGCTTGGCCCTGCATGCCCAAAAAGACGTCATCCGTTCAGATGCGAAGCGATCCGCAGACAATGGCCGTTGCTACCCTCGTTGTGCTCGGCCGAGCATCGATATAGGCTGACCTGTGGGGGTAAAATGCAAAAGCTTAGTCTACCAGTTGAAGATCTTGTGCTTGATCTCGCCAATCCCCGACTTGGGGGCGTCGGATCCCAGAATGATGCGATGCGCGGCCTAATTGGACTGGGCGTCAGCTACTTTCGTACGCTGCTAACGAGCATTCGGACACATGGCCTCGATCCGGGTGACTCCTTCTATATACTGCGAGACGAAGAAGATGCGGGAAGCTACATTGTAGTCGACGGAAATCGACGCCTCGCTGCCCTCAAGGTGCTCAGTGAAACAGCGCTTCTTACCGGGCTCGGCCTACCGGACAGTCAGCAGAAGTTGATCGCGAAGGCAGCCGCCGGGTACGATGCCACCATGCTGGCGCCCATCAGTTGCGTGCTGTTCGACGATCGCGCGACCGCGGACGAGTGGATTGAACGCCGTCACGGCCGCGACCTCGGCGGCGAGGGCCGCCTAACTTGGAGTCCGCTCGAGATTGAACGATTTCAGAAGGACCGTTCAACGCTGGACGTGATCGACTTCGTGGAGCGCGGTGTCGGCGCAACACGGGAAGGATGGCCGGCAATTCGGACGGCGGTCGAGAAGAACTCGAGCACACTGCGGCGCTTCCTTTCATCGAAGGTTGGGCGACGCTGGCTCGGCTATTCGATACGCGACGACGAGCAGACCGGGGGCAAAACGCCCGCATTTGCGCGTAGCCCTGCGACGGTTTTGCACGTTTTGGACAGGATCTTCAGCGACATTGGCGCTGGCGAGATAACGTCGCGCAGCTACAATACAGCTGACGAGATCGATCGCTATTTCGATCGCCTACCCAAGGACCTCGCCCCGACAGGCACGGCTGAGCTGCCACCGACACTGTTTCGAGACGCCGGTCAACCGGCTGGAGCGCCCACCGGCGGTTCGAGCACCGCAAAGCAATCGTCCCCAACGCGCACCCACTCGAAGCCTGTGCGCGCGACACTTGCGGAGAAGCGTCACGAATTTAGTCAGCCCGAGACGACCAAAGGACAGCGCTTGGTCGCAGAAGCATCGCGTCTTAAAGTCGCCGACTTCCCGCTGGCGGCGGCGTATCTGTTGCGTGCCTTTCTCGAACACACCATCGATTCATATATGGAGGCGCACGATGTCAGCCGCATGGACGGCATCAGGTTACTCGATCTAAATCACCGCGCGGTGAAGGTGATGGATCATCTTCACCAAACGAAGCGCGCGTCGATGACGGCGCTGCGCGGGGCCAAGCGCGTCCTGACGAATACGACCGACCCTTCGTCGATCCAAGCCTTGAATGATTATCACCACGACCGCTATCAGATCCCGGCGGCCGACGTCCTGCGAAGCGGCTGGGATGCGTGCGTCCCGTTGTTTGTTGCAGTATGGGGACGCCCTTCATGAGTGATCGATCATCGGGCCTGGCAGTTACCGGTCGATTCTCCCCGCTGCGCTACCCCGGGGGCAAGGGCAAACTCGCCAGATTCGTCGCTGACATCATACGCAACAATGACCTGTCTGATGGCCTTTACGTCGAACCTTATGCCGGCGGTGCGGCAGTTGCTTGGGAGCTGCTGCTCACCGGCGTCGTTCGCAAGGTCGTGATCAACGATCTCAGCTTGCCAATCTACACGTTCTGGAAGTGCGTGCTCGACCGCACGGACGAGCTTGTCGCTCTGATCCGCGATACGCCGGTCGATGTCGCGACCCGCGATCGGCAAAAGGCGATTTTTACAGCCGCCGAGCAGGCCGAAGAACTAGAATTGGGCTTCGCGACGTTTTTCCTCAACCGGACCAATCGGTCAGGGATTCTGAATGGTGGCATGATTGGCGGACGCGACCAAACCGGTAAATGGAAACTCGACGCACGCTATAACAAAGAGGAACTGATCGACCGTATTGAACGCATCGCGCGGGCGCGGCGGCGGGTGACCCTGACGCGGCTCGATGCTGTCGATTTCCTCAAGGCGCACGCGCCTCAATGGGGCCGTAAGACCCTCGTTTATCTCGATCCCCCTTATTTCGAGAAGGGACCCGACCTCTATTATAATTTCTACAAGCACGACGATCATGCAGGGGTCGCGACTGCGGTCCACGCTTTGGCGGACGTGTCCTGGATTGTCTCCTATGACGACGCAATTCCGATCCACGGGCTGTACGATGCCGCTTCATGGATGCAATACACGATTGGTTATTCGGCGCGGGGGCGTGTGCGCGGGCGCGAAGCAATGTTCGTGAGTGCCGGACTCAGGTTACCCGCCGTAACTGGCTCGATGATCGAATTAGATCGCTGGGTTAACGATGGGCTCGCTCCCTATCGCGCGCCCGGTCGTGACGATGCCACGACTGATCTGGTAAGCCTCGAATGATGGCCGGGCGCGGCGTCCGCTGTGGCAGAACCCATCCGCTCGCTCGCTTGTTAGAAGGGTGACGATGTCGCAGACGATCAATGAATTCGAACCGGACCGCCTCGAGCTTGACCTCGAGAATCCACGCTTCGGCCTGACCGATGCTGATGGCGAGCCGGAAGCGCTTCGTATTCTGGCGACCCGGGCCAACTTGCGCGAGCTGTGGGATTCCATCAACCAGCGCGGATTTGAGCGCTACGAACCGCTTGTCGCGTTTCTTCGTCCTGACGGCAAATATGTGGTCGTCGAAGGCAATCGACGTCTCGCGGCAGTGAAGACGATGCTCGATCCGGCCCTGCTTGAGGGTATCAGGATTACGCCGCCGCCGCTCGACCCTGCCATCAAAGATACGGTCAAGACATTGCCGGTGATAGTCGTCGCGAAGCGCGAGGACGCCGACGACTATATCGGCTTCAAGCATATTAATGGTCCCGCCACCTGGGGTGCGCTCGCCAAGGCCAAATTCGGGGTCAAGCTGTTCGCGACGACGCAGATCGAGCCCGGTACGACCGATACGCGCATCCAGACGCTCAGCAAACGGCTCGGCGACAGCCGCCAGCTGATCCTGCGCAGCTTGGTTGCCTACAAGATCTTTGAGCAGGCGAAGGCGGCCGGGATGCTCGACGAGAAGATGGTCTCCGACAATTCCCTTGATTTTTCGCATCTCTACACGATCATCCAAAGTCCGGCAGCGCGTGCGTATCTCGGTCTGACCGAAGCGCCGTTAAATGAAGCGTTAATCAAAGATAACCCGATTCCAGCCGATCATCTTGACCAGCTTGGTCATCTGACGAGCTGGCTGTTCGGGTCGGAAGTGAACGGCCCGGTTATCAAAAGCCAAGGCACGGACCGGCCGAAACTCGCGAAAATTCTCGCTTCGCGCCATGCGACGGAGACCTTGGAACAGACCCGCGACTTCGACCGCGCCGCAGACGAGGCCGGTTTTAAGACCGACAGCTGGCTGAATTCTGTGATCCAACTGGCGACCATTGCCAAGAATGTGTCGAACGGTGTTGCCGATTTGCCGGCTGACATGGATCCCGATAATGTCGAGCGGGCGCAGGAGCGGCTTACCAGTACCCAACGCAGCGTGGTTGCTGCGCAATCGCAGCTCAAGTCGCTTTTTTCTTGAATATCGATTTTGAGCCGATCGCGTCTGTCCGCGATGTCGCAGAGGTGCTCGCCGTCATCGAGCTGCGCACGCTGTTTTACGGCACAACCTATGTGGCCGATCTCGAATGGGACGAGGACGCGCTGCTTTCGTCGTTTCTCGAACAAATCGATGATCCAGCTGTCCGCGAGGATTATCGCGCCGAGCCGACTGCCGGGATTCAGGAAGCCAAGGGGCGACTGCTGTCCGATCTCTACATCCTGATCGACCAGCGACACGGCGCGTTGGCCGCGCACACGCCGTTCAACTGGGACTTTTCCAGCGGTGTACTTCTCAATCAGCGGGACCACGGGGAACTCACGGCCGTTGCAATCGGCTATCTGTGGTTATCTCTTTTCTGGCTCATGCAGTCGGAGAAAAACTATCTGATCATCGACGCCGAACATCGAACCGCTTTTCTGCGCATATTCGCCGCCGTGTTCGAATTGATCTGCTGTTTTGTCGTGACCGGCCGAACTAACGTTGCGACTTGGTATCTCGGGGATAGCAGAGACGTCGGCGGCTTTCTTGGTCGGCTTGATCTAATTTCCCGAGCCTGTGGCAGCGGTGTGGTCAAACCGAAAGAAGAGCTCGAACCCAATCAAACCGGAGCTAACGATGGCGGCGTAGATCTGATCGCGGTTGAAATTCAGGACGGCGCCATCCGGCGTGACGCTCTCGCATATCTCGTTGGTGCGACACTGCAACGAAGTGATCGGCGTGCAAAAATTATGGGGATTCCCGAAATCAACCGTTTCACCGACTATTTCAGCAGGAAACCGCTTTTAGCTTATAAGGGGATGCTAGCGGTGCCGTTCCCACGTAGCGAGATCGAAGATCTGAACTGCCGCGACCAAGATTGCCTATATATCGGACAGGAAGACATCTTGTACTATCTTGGGCGCACTCCCGAAGGGCGCGCGCGGGGGCGGTTGCGCCGCCCTGGCTTAAAGCTGTTGCGTGCGACTGCCACGCTTGCTGGTAAGCTGGTTATGGCTGACAGTGGCCGAGGCCGGACCATTGGTCCCGAACGCTGCGCCTTAAACACCTAGCGCGTTACTGTAGCCAAATGCCAATCAAGCATCAGGCACTTGTGCCAACATTGCACACGCGCGTCTTGGGTGCGGTAGTCGCAGAGTTCGCGAACAATTGCTGCTCGAGCTAATAAGCGACTACGCTGTCTGCGCAGGCGTGCCACGCGAAGACGCTCCATAAAACCGAGCATCTCGACCCGGACGTGTCGGTTTAACTCGACGAAATGCGTATCGATGTCCTACGCATGCCCGCTCCAAGGTTTACCGGCATGGAGGGCCGATTTTTATCGGCAGTCGACGTTGCCAAGTTTGCCCCCTTTTGTCTGTCGGAAACGTGCAATAGCACTGGGCGGATCACGCGGTGCCAAGACTTTCCACGACCGCGCGCATCATGCCCAGCTCGAGCTGTAGCTTCGATGCGCCCAGAAGCTTGGCGGGATCGGGGAAGCATTTGGCGATCGGCTTGGCACTGTCGGCACGGTACACCCGCCAGATCTCGTAGCGCCCCCGTTCGCGCATGGCTCGCTCGAATTCCTTGCGCGACCATTCGAAGCGCCCGTCGCTGCCAGTCGTCGATTTCACCTCGATCCAGCGCGGATATCCCTTCGAGTCGATCGACCGGATGTCGTGATCGGCCGTCGGATCGGATTGCGAGGTCCAGATGACAAGCTGTTCGGGATTGGCATGGCCTTGTGCCCGCACGCGCTCGAGTTCCATGCGGTAGACGAGTTCCTCGCCGCGACGGCCCACCGCACGGTCCCGCTCGACCTGTGCGCCCGAGCGCTCGACCCAGCTTGATCCCCATGCGGAGCTGCCCGCGCCGGACGGTCGCGGTTCGATGATCTGGCCCGCCGGGCTGGCGACGTTCATGACCACATCGGCGAGCGGCGGAAGCGGCGGCGGAAGCGGCGTCGGCGACGGCGGTGGCGGCGACGTCGGTGGTGGAGGCGCCGGAGGCGGGATCTGCGATGACGCGGGCGCGGGATCTTCCTGATCGCCGGAGGTATCGAGCCCACTCATCACCTGGCTCAGGATGTCCTCGGCGAGCGTGTCCTCGTCGAAGAGGTCGGTTTCGTCCGCCTCGCCGTCGTCCTCGATCGCCGTGTCCGACACGCCTGAGCGCTGGAGATAGACTTTGAGATCTTCGATCGAGCGGCTCAGCACGAGCGGAAAGAAGACGCTCGCGAGCGCGCGGGTCTGTGCGACGTTGGTCGCGCCGGCGACCTCGGCGAGCGCCTCGGCGACGAGCTGCTGGAAATCGAGCTTGGTCTTCGGGGCGACGAGGCCAATGAAGTCGGTGCCGACGGCAGTCTCGACCGGGACCTGCGCCTTGACCGAAGCGACCGCATATTCTTTCGAGATCTGCTCGTGGAACGTGACGCGGTCGATGTGCCTGAGCCGTGCGGCGATCTCGTCGCGCGCCGGAATCCTGAGGCTTGGAAACAACAGTCGCTGGCGCAGCGCCAGGGCATGGATCGCGCTTGCGAATGCCGGACGGTGCATGGTGGCTATCAGCACTGTCTCGTGCCCCGGCTTCCACCATCGCGGCCGGTTTGCGATGGCGCCCACGACTGCCGTCCCCTTGTCCGTCAGCGAGGATAGCGGGCGAATGCGAAGCGCGTCGAAAAAGGGGCGGTTGCGATCGGAGAGCAGGACTGCGCCGATCTTTGAGCTTTCGGCGACAAGTGCTTGCGCAAGTGCTGGAAAGTCGTTCTCCACGAGAAGCCCGGCCGCGACTTCATCGAGCGAATAAAGCAGGTGATTGTCGGCGAGGATCCATTCGAAGCCGTGAGCCGCGCCGGCAGGCGCGCCATGTGATCCCCGTTGAAAATAGGCATCGGCAAGCAGGCGCCGGGTCGGTCTCGGAACATCTTCGTGATCCCAGCTTCCGCAGATATTCCAGAAGAAGGCGGCCCAATGCTCGTCACGCGCCTGAGTGACCGCGCCGAGCTGCAGGAAGGCGCGCGAAAGATCGTCGGACCGGCGATACACGGGCAGCCCCTGGTCAAAGACCTTGGGGATGAATTGACCGACTAGTGCCTTGCTGGGCCGATGATACCCCTTGCCGATCCAGAGAATTTCCTCATCGTCGAACTCGTCCTTCGACCGGCCTTCGCGGCTCATGGCGACGGCGAGCGCCGGGTAAAGGATGTCGGGCCGCGGAGGAGCGATATTCTGGTCGCGGGCCTCCTCGATGATCGAGACCAGTGCATCCACATTTGGAAATTCGCTGATCTTGAGACGTCGGTAAAGCAGGTCGTGGCTCCCTGCGACGAGTTTGGCCAGATCGGTAATGACGAGCCGGTTTGCGGCGGAATCGATGTAGAGGGACCCGGGGGCCGACAGCGCCCCGGTCCGTGACTTGAGGAATGGAATGTCCGCGAGCCGCCTGACGACCGCGGGCGCCAGCTTTTGCAGCATCCCGGCGAGCAGCGTCTCGAAAGATTCCGCCTTCGCGGGTTCGGCGGACAGGTACTCGGCAAAGGCAACGAGACCGTCGGCATCGACCTCCGTGCGAATACGTAGCCTCGAGAGCAGCGCCGGGCGCGTCGCAAGATCGCGACCGGGAAGATTGAGCGCCGGACCCAACAGTTTTGCGATTTTTCCCGTCAGGGCGACCATGTTGTCCGGCGCGACCCACGCGCCGCGCTGGTTCCGGAAGACTGGCGCTCGCTTGACCAGCGCTAGGTTGGTGCGGCCGAGCACCAGGTCGGGTTCGAGGAGGCGCGCGTTGAGCGCCGCGCGTTCGTCGGCGTCGATCGTACCCGCGATCGCACGCTCGGCGGCCTGAGCGATCCACGCCGTTTCGTCATAGTCTTGGCAGAACCCGGCGATACCCGGCAGATCGCTCAGGCGCGGATGCAACCGGTTTGCGAGAGGTTCCGGGCAAAGATTCCAGATGTCGGCGGCCACGCGTACGAGATCCTTTGCCGCGCGCAGAGTTCCGTCGGCGGCGAGGGTCGAGGCCGTCGTCCGCAGGTCCTCCCGATTGGCGTTGCTCAGGCGTCTGCGGAGCGCCGTCAAGGCAACCGCCATAGTGACCTGGCGGTCAACGCCGGAGAGCACCGTCACGTGATCGCTGAAACGATAATTTGCTTCGCCGGCTTTTGGCTGGGTCTTCAGATGCTTGGCATCGTCTCCTGCGCACCGCAGCCGTACGAGAGAGGTCAGCGTAAACGACGTTGCGCCGCATTGCATCGCGAGCGCACACACCTCCGAATTGTCCGCGATGGCGTGGTGGAGATGTTGGGCCGGGACCAATATTCCATCGAGAGCGGGTTCTGCCGGGACGACGATCTTGGAGGCGGCGACAAGGCGTTCGTTCGGATCGCGTGTTGGCCAGCACACGTCGGTATTGAGGATCCGGTGGACTTCGGCGAGGTAGCGCGACGTCGTGTCCGGGGTGGCAGGCACCATGGCGAGATAGGCGCTGGCGCCGAAACGGCCGAACCAATCCCCCTTGATCAGGTCGACGGTCAGCGCGGCGGCCGCGTCCATGAGCCAGTCGTTCCAATCGCTCTCGATGAGATTGCTACGATCATTGTCGAGTTCGAACGGTGCGCTGACATTGGTGAGGCATCCGGTCCGGGCGTCGGGCGCCTGGAGCGGGTAGTAGAAATGACCCGGACGGCTGCGATCGACGGTGCCGCGTCGGATCGGAAGCGAGACACCGATACGGACCGTCCGCTCCCCGGCCTTAAAATAAGCAGCGAATGGCGTGTCGCGAAAATTGTCGGGAAGGGGCACGTCGCGCGAGAATTCGATCTCGCCGTAGTCGCTGCGCGTTCGAACGGCCGAGCTTTCGTCGACAAGCTTACCGTTGCGGCGGACAACCGTCACGCCCTTCAGTCGCGATCGCTCGCGTTCGGCTGTCTGCTTCCAGACGAGACGGCGGGCACGGCGCGCGGAGCTGAGTTCGACCTCGCGCAGGCCCGGTCGTGAACCGGGCAGCGCAAGTTTCACCAATGTCGCCAGCATGCCGCTCGCCATCGTCTCGAACGCTTTCGCCTCGCGCTCGGCCGTGAATGGCTCGAGGATCTCGAACGTCTCGGTGCGAAACGGAACGCTCAGCCGGACACCGCGCGAACCATCGGCACCGGGATCGGCGAGCCTGCCTGTCGCCAGCGTGCGGAGGTCGAGACTGCAGACATGGCCGCCCGAGCGGACAAAGATGCGGTCGCCGAACAGGAACAGCGACCGGAGGCCGAAATTCTTCGAGCCTATGCCGTTGGTCTTCGCCTCTACACGCTCGACGGCGGTGTCGCCCACGACGCGTCCCGTGCCGACGATCACCGACAGCCGTTTCCAGCCGTCGGCCCGGATACCGCGGCCATTGCCGATGATCTCGAGTGTGTCGGTTCCAAAATGGACCGCGAGCCGGTCGCCGCCGCCGTCGAATTCGTTCTGAACGAGTTCGCGCAGGACGTCTGCCGCATTGTGCCCGCGTACGAACTGGTCGACGACACTCGCACCGATGCGGACTGTCGTGTGTCCATCGAAATCGGGCGGCGTCCAATGTGCGCTGGCCAGGGATATCGCTGACGGTCCACGCGATCGTTCGTTCGCTGTCTTTGCGCTGGCGCGTCGCTTCGCTTTCACCGGAATCGTCCCTCTCCCGCGCTGCTGTCGATGATCGCGGCCTTCGATCACCGGTGTGATGACTTCATTGGATCAGGCGGCGTCAGCCTTTGGGGGGGCGTAATAGACGGCATCCAGCATGGCCGCGCGGTAATCCCACAGCTCGCCATCGTCTCCGGTATCTTCACGGCGCATGTTGTACCATGGTGAGAGCCTGATCGGTTCAATGACGCGGTCCCAGTAATTGTCGAGCGACAGGGTCGTTCGCGCATAGCTGAGGGCTTTCGCCAGGCCGATTGCATTACCGGAGTCGACGCAGACGAACACGTCGGGGCGCTTCATCGCGAGTAGCCGCGTTGCGGTGGCAACGCGGCCCTTGCGCTTGTTCCCGTCGAACGCGGCGAGAAACGCTCGGCAAAAACTAGCGAAGTCCTCTTGCGTGATCGGGCCGGCCTTGGGAACGGCGTCAAGCGCAGCGCCAAGTTTAGTGGCCTTCTTCCCCACCAGCTGGGCGAACGTTCCTGCGCCCCCCATCGATCCGAACCAGCCCCATTCGAGATCATCGCTTCCTGCCGCCGCGCCCTGGTTCTTGCCGATCGTGCCCGCGATGCCCTTCCATTGCTCAACGGTCAGCGCCTTCATCGACGTCGTGTTTGCGAACAGCCCTTGGATGTGGAGCATCAGCGCCATGCGCTTGTCGAAGGCGTGATATCTGTCGGCCCGGGCTTTCGCCGCGAAGGTCGCCCACTCCATCTTTACCAGCCGCGCATTCGCCTGCTTCCATTCCTTGCGGTCATCGGGGAAGACGGGCGAGGGCGGCTTGGGTTGCCTGGCGGCCCGTATTGCGCGCGTCCGGTAGTCGTCGGCAAATGGCTGCGTGATCTTGTGCAGCAGCGGCTTGTAGCGCTTGAGCTCGATGCGGAGCGCCGCAAATGCTGGCTCGTCGACATCGCCTTTGAGATGGATGCAGGCCTCGTGGTTCCCGCCGAGTCCGCCTCCCGTGAAGTTGGCGCTGCCGACGATCGCCTCGACGGCCTTGCCGGTCTGAAAATAGTAGATCTTGGGATGGAAGCAGCCCGAGGCGGGCTTTGCGACGAAGGCATTTTTGACGCCGATCAGCGCATCTATCAGCTTGGGATCGGTCGAGCAGTAATCCGTGCCGATCGCGACGGTCCGGAACTTGGCGGCGTTCGCGAGCAGCACCTCGGCGGTTGGCGTCATCTTTCCCCAGGCGACCGCGACATCGATCTTGTTATGCTTCCGGATCAGCCGCACCAACGCCTTCTGCGTAGCCGCTGCATTCAGAAATTCGACGTCCATCTTCCCCCCGTTGCCCGACCGTTCCGACCGACTTTTATCGTTGTACCCGCGCGGCGAACGCGCGTGAAGGTCAGGCGTCGCTCAGTCTATCGAGATCAACCCGCAAGGTTTGGATCGCTCGGGCAGCTTGTTTGAAGTCGGCAGTTCCGGTTGCCCAGAGGCGTTTTCGTAGGTGTATCTGATTGCGACCCTTCCCATTGTACCGTCTCAAGGCAGTTGGCTTGGTATGAGCGCTCCTGTTGCTGTTGACGACATTTCGGGGGCTTGCCGGCGTTGGGAAGTCCCCAAGGAATGTCCGCTTTACACATCGGAGCGCCGGAAACCGGACAGTTGGCAAACGGCCCCAAAGATGTCATGCGATTGTCGGCGGAGAGCTTTGCTTTGGTCGCTGGATCGTTCGGGAAATTCGCTAGCCGAGCGCTCACCGGCGTCGATAAATATCACAAGTGCCGCATATGTGCTTTCGACGACGCTTCGGTGCGTCCTAAAGCCACTGACGCTCCGGGCCGTGATCGCTGAAAAGAATGCAGACGCATCGTGCGGTTGAGTTCGACGGAGGTGTAATTGACCCACATCAGTACCGCGACGCAGTCTGCGAGCAGCCAAATAGAAGCGCGGTTCCTTTCCAACTCTGCTGCGGCAGATTTACTGAGTTTGTCGCCGCGAACTCTCGAAAAGTATCGTGTGATCGGTGGCGGACCGGTCTTTCGCAAATTCGGTCGTCGTGTGCTCTACGCCCGCGAGGATCTGGAAAGTTGGGCGCGGGCGCGGTGTTGGGATACAACTTCCGCAGTTTCCGCGGGCCGACCCCATGCAAAATGACACGAAACAAATGCGACCCCAGGATTTGACAAACCGATTTCCTTCAATCGCCGACGTGCCGTCCATTTTCGATTACCAAGCTGATTCTTGGTCGGTTGGAAATGAGTTTTATCGGATTTGACCCTGGGTCGATAACCAGGCCAGATTGAACGGGTTGTTGTTGGGCAGCTGCCCATTCGAGAAGATCTGCGAGAGCATAGTAAAGCCGGCGACCGGCCTTTCGGCAGACTGGTCCCGAGCTCTCATAACGGTAATTCGTCATGCAATGCCGCGTTACGGTCAGGATCCGCGACGCAACGGTCATTGGAACGAGCAAATCTCTGGCTTCATCCGGGTGCCATTTGGTCGACAATGCGTCGATCGCCGGGCGAGGAGCATCCCCTCCGAGCCAAGCGTCCAAATCCTCCGGAATATATCGGACCCATTTGCCGAATTTGAACCATCGGGGTCCGCTGCCGCGGTTGCGATAACAGGCGAGGGTGTGGCGGCGGATGCCGACCCGATCGGCAGCAATGGTCGGATCGAGGAGCGGGAGTGGCGGCGCATCGTCGATGAATTGCAGGGCCACCGGGCGTGTCGCGAAAAGATCAGCGGTCATTTGCCGCGTTCCGCATCTGGACATTGATGCGCGCGCGTATCGGCACGGCCACGGCGCCACCTGCCACCAGCTGTTCGAGCGCTCGGTTGGTCGTGGGCGTTGTCGCACGGCTCCGCGAGGTCACGATACGGTTACGGCGATCTGACACAATCTCGGCGGCGGCGCGAACCTGATCGTCCTCGACATGCACATAGCGCATGAACATCTCGACCGTCTTGTGCGCGGTCAGCGTCATGCCAACCTTGAGGGGGATGCCTGAATTGGCGATGTCGGTCGCCGCGCGATGCCGGATCCCATGCGTGCCCACGTGCGCAACGCCACTCGCTTCCAGCACGCGCTTCCAGGCCGACCAGTAGCTGTGTTTGGACATAGGCTTCGAAGGTTTGGTGATCGCTGGGACAACATAGGGCGACCGGGCAAAGCGCGGCGCGTTTTCGAGCAGGTTGTAGGCCTCGTCTCCGAGCGGTTTTGACATGCCGCCCGTCTTGCTGTCCGGCCAGATCACCCGTCGTTCTTCGAAATCGATCCATTCCCACTGGAGCATGACGATTTCCGACATGCGCGCCGCAAACGCGAACTGTAGCCGGATTGCGAAGATGTACATCGGATGTTCGAGCCCCGCCGCCTCAGCGGTATCCAGATACTCGTACAGCTTCACGAGCTCGGGGTTCTTGATCAGCCGGGTCCGCTTGCCATCGGGATATCGTGGTACGAGGCGACACGGATTGGCGCCTTCTTGCCGATAACCCCACAGCTCGGCGCAATTGAACATCTTCTTCAGGCAGCAAAGTACGCCGTTCGCGGCACCCGGCGTCGCGGCGAGATCACGCATCAGTTCCGAAACTTGTACGCGCCTGACAGCATCGACTTTGAGCTTGCCCAGCTTCGGGATAATGTGAGTCCTGATGACGCTTTTGTAGCTCGCGATAGTACTCGGCTTGCAAACGGCCTCCGCGTGCCTCTCGATGAACTCGGGACACAACTCGCGCATGGTGGGGTTCTTCCGAAGCTTTTTACGGTCAAGCGACGGATCCTCGCCCTGCCGGACGCGGGCGAGCCAGTCTTTGGCGATGTCACGCGCCTGTTGAGTAGTAACCTGACCGTACAGGCCAATGGCGGGCTTTCGGCGCTCGCCACCTTCCGTACGATACTGGATCATGAACGTCTTGCGGCCCGATGGGGTTATCTTCACAAGAAAACCGGGCGTCTCAGTATCGCGAATCTCATAATCACGGGATCTAGGGTTAGCGTTATCGACAATGGTTTTTGTGAGTTTGGAACTGGTCATTTTGGCCTCGATCTGCTCCAATATCAGGAGCCATATAGGAGCCACTGGCTCCTAGCAGTTGAGAGAAAAAGATCTAAGACCAGACAACAATAGAACGGAGTAAGTGATTTGAAGATAAAGTTTTTTCATGCTCTAGCGCTGTCTAGCGTAGAACAACTTAGCAGCGATTCCTAATCTCAAAATCCGGTTCCGAAAGGAGAGTGGGTACGATTCCCACCGCCCGCACCATTTTTTGATTGCTGCCGCGCCGGAGGCGAATGAGCGACCGCATCCTCATCTTCTACGGGTCGTACAGGCA
>DDFE01000196.1:23264-50739 GCA_002336985.1 Sphingomonadales bacterium UBA1936 | reverse complement strand
AGATATATACGCGGAAGCGGATATCAGAAGAGGACTCTTCTCAAGCACCTAAGCAGCTGATTACCCTTTTGAATCTCAAACGAGCAACCGCCAAGACCATCAATAGCACCAACATATCGTTCGGAAAAGGGCGGATTTCAGCGGACAGGTGCGGATTAGGAGCCATTCGCTAGTAGCCTAGTAATAGTTATAGGGCGGGCGAAACCCGTGGTCATCATCGTCGCCAAAGAGCCTCTGCTTTTCGAAGCGCTGCTCAAGGCCGGCTGGGGAGAGAGCAGCCTCCCACGTAGCCAGTCGCCGTTCGGCCAAGTTCAAGAATTTGCCGACACGGCCTTCGCTTCTTGCCATGTCCTCGCTCTGCAAATTGGCTACCAATCGTTTGAGCCGATCGAGCGAAGCCACTTCATCAAGAACGTCGTCCAAGGCATTGCCTCGGCGTTCGGCAATATGCTCATCGCGAAGCAAAATCTCCCGCTGTCGCTTGGCTTCTTCGCGCTGCCGCTCCTGGTCCGCGCGTTTGATGCGATCGTCCTTCTTCGCCGCCGCGAGCACGGCGATGCCGACCGCAATATCACTGGCCATGTTCTCGATCCGCTGGATCTTCGCGTCCTTGAAGGATCGACGAGGGCTCCCCCCTAGCAGATAGGATTGCTCGAGTTCGAACGCGAGTTGGCCAGTTGGATGATAGTCCCACTCGGGCCAGTGAGTAGCGGACCAGCTGAAATCGTCATCCCAGCTATTTGGGTTGTTCCAGCGGCGATCCAAGCGTTTTTGCGCCGCCGCCTGCTTGGCGAGTTCTTTCTCTGTGGGCACATGTTTTTCGCGCCGGACGCTCTCGCTGATCGAAAATTCAATGGTCTCACCATCGTGTACGAAATTTGCGGCCTTCTCGCCTCTGACAAGCTGGATGCCGAGAGCCTCCGCCGCCAGTACGATGCGGCTTAGAGCTAATTCGAGGCGCTCGATCGAGGTTGGTGCCAAGCTAACCTTGACCACGTTCAAGCCCTCGACCGTGACGAGGCCGTTGGTGAGCGAAGGCTTCGCCTTGCTCAGCTGGGAGATCGTCCGAGTGACGATCGGGTTCGGAGCGGCGATTGCATCTGCATCGATCGACGACGCTATCAGGCGTGCATTCTCTCGCGCCGTCGCAATCAGCTCGGGCTCCGGCCGTAATTCGCCAGCTGCGATCGTGATCTTGTCTGAAGTACCCGCTTTCGCTTTCGGCAGAGGCGTCTGTTTGACTGGTTTGTTCGCCGCCTTTTTCGCCCACCATCCGGCAGGCGGTGTTGGTATCTCATGCTTTCGGCAAATTTTGTGCAGGGCAACGTCAGAGAGCGCAAACTCTTTCGCCAAATGCGTCATCGGCTTCGACCAAGCTAATTCATAGAACTCTACGCGCGTAAATAGTCTCGACATCCGAACCTCGTCGGCGGGCACAATCCCAACCGTTATTTCTGCTCTCTATGACCGCAATGGGACCTAGAGGCGGTCCGTTGGCTTTTAATCACAGGCTTAGATAAACCACCATTCGCGGTTTCAACTCATTGCTGACATTTGCCGAATGAATGAGCGAAGGGGCGAGCCGCAAGCAAGTGGCGGCGGCAAATCTGCAGTACGGCTCGCGACTTACACGCCTAGTCACCACGTGGGCTGAAACGGCTCACGCCGCGTAGCGGCCATCTTCCAGTTTGCGCACATGACCCATGCCCGCCAACGCATCGAGCACCGGCGCCACCGTGGCCGCGCGCTTGCCCCTGAACGCCCGTGCGACCTCTGCCGCGCCCAGCGGTTTCGCCGCGCGCGCGACGACGCCCGCCACCGCCACGACCTGTTCGGGCAGCGCGCCCGGCCATTCGAGGTTGTCAGCGCTCGGCCGCTCTTCCTCCGGCAGCGCCAGCGCCGCCTGCTCTGCCGGCGCAACATAACCGGGCGCCTGGAACTCGGGTCGCAGCCAGCGCACCTTCCCCTTGGCCTCCTCGGCCGCCCGCTCCTTGTTGAGCGCGACTAGCCGCTCGAGGATCGCTTCGTCAGACAGGTCAGCTGGCCACCCGTAAGCCTCGACCACCGCCGCGTCGATTTCGTCGTGATACTGCCGCATCAGCGACACGTACCCGCGCTCAGCCACGTCGCGCTGCCTGTCGTCGAGCACTGCGCCCGCAGCCTCGGCGGCGCGCAGCGCTTCGAGCGCATTGTAGAGCTTGGTCAGCGTCAGGTCAGCGTGGCGCGCGAGCACCTCCTTGCGCAATCCGTCGAGCTTCTGCGCCGCGTCGCGGATGCGGGATTTGAGGGCTTCGTCAGAGAGTTGGGGGAAGGGGAAAGGGTCGAAGCAAACTTCGTTCTGATAACGAGGATCATCACCCGCACCCATCCGTCCGCCGGCTCTTAGCGCCCAGACAATGTGCGCTCGGCTTGAAACAAGCCCGAGCGTGCATGCGTCGTCCGAGGCAATGATGATGACGGAGCCGTCTGCGAGCACATCGTCCGCTGAGGTGAACTTGAAAAATCGGTGCGACGACGTCTCCGAGGTGACGATGTAGCGCGCTAGTCCGCGTACCGAGCTTCGTAGGCGGGGGCGGGTTTCAGCGAACCGCCACCAATTCAGCCTATATTGCTCGCGGTCATTTTCATCGCGCTCTGGCTTTACGTGGTCATACAGATGCTGAAACGCGGCGGGATATTCCCTGAGCAACGCGTCTTCGTTTTCGACATCGAAAAAGTCGAATGCGAACGTGTCGCTTTGGGCCTCCGTAACGTCGGTCCCCGCGATCACCAGAGGCATGCGGAACGGCGGAATCCCAGCTTGAAGAAACTTTGCTCTCTCTTCGGACCCAAACTTAAAACCGTCGCCTGACATCTTCACGCCCATCCAACAGATTCCCGAATTTGCTTTCAGCGCCTTTGCCGCGGCGACATTGGGGCCTACGGTCAGGTCGATGTTGATAACACCGATCTGATCTTCAAATTCGAGTTGCGCTTCCCGTCTTTGTCGCCGCTCGGATTTGATCAAGGACAGCCGGCCCTTGCCCTCTCCCCTCACTCCCACGGTCATTGCGATCCTGACCGCCGCTGTGGTTTCAGGGTCGTGCCAAGGGTGATTGGGAATCGCGAACGCCAATCGCAGTCCCTCGTTACCGGCTTCCAGATGTTGGCGGAGCACAGGACGATTGCTCGACTGGGCGATCGTCTTCGTCGTGATTAGACCAAAGGCGCGAATGTGGCCTTTGGCCACAAGTGCAGCACTACGAGCCCACCAATAAGTCACGAAGTCGATTTCGCCGGACAGATCGCGATATGCCGTTCGGACAGCGTCGACATACGGCGAAGTCAATCGTTTTCGCATTCGCTTGCTTCCAATGAACGGTGGGTTTCCCACGATGAAGTCGGCCCTTGGCCACTGGCGCCGCTTTGGGTTCACATAGCGGTACACATCTCGGCGCCCTGCTTCATCCGGAACGAGCCGTCCGGTGACCGGATGCTTCCTCATGGAAGTTCCATCCCAAATGCTAAGGGGCGAACCGTATTCGTCTCGCACTGAGACTCGATCATCCCACTCCAGTAGGGCGTCACCTTCCAAGATAGTCTTTACTTCGCGCAGCACCGGCGGCTCGGGCATCCGCTCCTCGCCATTCACCCGGAAGTGCCACTGCAGGTAGCCGATCCACAGCACCAGCTGTGCGATTGCCGCCGCGCGTGGATTGATCTCAATTCCGAGGAAGTTTTCTGGCGTTATCGTGTGCCCGGCCAGCTCCGCGAGGTAGCGTGCGTCGCCCAGTTCCTCGAGTAGTTCGAGCACCTCGCCCTCGAGCTCCTTCATCCGCGCCATCGCCACATAGAGGAAGTTGCCGGTGCCGCAGGCAGGATCGAGCACCTTCGTTTGCGAGAGCTGTGTATGGAAGGCTTCGACCAGCAGCCGCGCCTTTTCGCGGTCGCCCGCCTCTGCCGCCTCCATTGCCGAGGTTCGAGCGCCGAGCCAGTCCTCGCGCAGCGGCTCCATGATCGTCGGCCCGACCAGCCGCTCAACATAGGCGCGGGGTGTGTAATGCGCGCCGAGCTTAGCGCGCTCCTTCGGGTTTAGCGCGCGTTCGAGCAGCGTGCCAAAGATCGCTGGCTCGACCTGGCGCCAGTCAGCCTTGGCGGCCTCGATCAGCACGTCGATCTCGCCGACCGTCAGCGCGATGGCAGTAGTGTCCTTGAACAGGTACCCGTTGAACCGCCGAACGGTTTCGCCTGATTCGCCGAGAGAATGGGCGAAGACGCCCCTGTCCATCGCCTTCCACAGATCGGTGAGCTGCGGCGGCAGGTTCTCGGGCCGGTCGCGGACCTTCTTCAGCAGCGCGCTGAAGCTTTTCTTCGGGATCAGCCCGGTGTCCTCGGCGAACATCGTGAACAGCAGTCGCATGAGGAAGGCGGCAACCCGGTCCGCGTTCTGCTCGCGCGCCTCGATATCCTTCGCCAGCACGGCGAGGTGATCGGCCACCTCGCGCGTGACGCGCGCCGCCTCGGCCGAAGGGTCGAGACTCATCGGCGCCGTCCAGATTGCGGCGAGGCGCGTCCTTACTTCCTCGTCGCGCAATTCCTCGAGCGTGATCCGGTAGCGGCGGCGGTCAGGGAACGGTGCGTAGGGCCGCCCATCGCGGGCGAAGTTGGCATAGAGGTCAATGCAGTAGCCGATGTCGCTGACCAGCAGGAACGGCGGCCAGCCATGCCCGTCGGGGAGCGCGCGGGCATAGCCGTCGGCTTGCCCGGCCGCGCGCAGCATCGCGCCGGTCCACTGCTCGGTGCCTCGCCGGGCCATGCCGCGCTTGAAGCGCTCGGCGGCGGTTTGGCCGAAAAGGTCGCGCAAGCTGTCACCTTGCCCGGCGTCGACGGCGGCGGCGTCTGCCGCGCTGCCTTGCTTGGCCTCGAGAATAAAGCAGTCGCGCTTGTAAAGATCGATCCACCCGTTCGAGGTCGCGCCGTCGATCTCGGTCTTCACAACGTGGCGCTCGAACACGTAATCGTTGCGCGCAGTGTCGCTTTGCGTCGGCTGCGGCTGGTCGACGCCGAGCAGCGCGCACAAATCGGTCACGAACAGCTGCGTGTTGGCGCGCTCGTTCCCCCCCGATACCTGCCACTTGGCTATAAATTCGTCAGCGTTCACGTGCCCTCCGCAAGTACCTTGGGGTTACGCCTCGGAAAAGAAAAGGGCCGCCACGAACTGCGGTAGACGCACAGTGTCGTGGCCGGATTCGGGGCCGGATCCGGTATTGCCGCTTCCGAGTAACCCGATGCGGAAAGCAGTCCGTTGTTCACCCGTCAACTGACGCTGGTAGACACCATGCTCGTCATTTAAACTTCGGCCAGCGGCGCCCGAAGCAGATATCTGTTGATCGTGCTCAATGGCGCCTCCGCCCGGAGCGACGATGCCGTCGAACTGCGAGATGTGGGACGTCTCCAATCGGGTGGATAGCGGATTCTTAAAGGCAGGACTCCCGCACTGCCCTTTGCGATAAAAGATGCTAGGTTGCCCGCTCATAGAAATGACGTGGTTTGGGGGCAGATGACGTATTGGAATGGCAAGGCAGCCGATGCTGCACATCTGCGCCTATTCGTGTCCGGCGACGGCTGGCGGCTGTTCAAGGACAAGATGAGCGCGGACGGCGAGCGCATCGAGGAAGCGGGGACGCAGCGCACCGTAGAAAGCGCACTGCTCAATGTCCTCAACGCGACCAATGTCGTCGTACTGACCGGCACCGGTTCGTCGTTCGCGGCGACCAACGACGCGGCCAAGCTCTCGCCGGCGGGCATGTGGGACGTCTGGGTAGCGGTGCAGACTAAGGTCGGTGCACCGGCATTCCAGGCGGTGTGTGATACCTTCGCCAGCGCGAAGATAGACGACAACATCG
The DNA here is from genome assembly GCA_002336985.1 of Sphingomonadales bacterium UBA1936. GTDB lineage: Bacteria > Pseudomonadota > Alphaproteobacteria > Sphingomonadales > Sphingomonadaceae > Sphingomonas_O. The sequence goes on along the minus strand of DDFE01000196.1, from coordinate 44,854 downwards.
AGCGGCTGCTGACACTGTGCAAACTTTATCTGGAGCTGCACGAGACCGCGGTCACCGACCCGAACTACGTCCGGATCCATGATTTCGTGGAAGCGGCCGAACAGGCGATCCTCGCCCGCGTCGATTTCGTCGATCGCACCACCAACCTCGATGCCCACGCGGGATTGATCCAAAAGATCGGGCGCCGCGGCGTGCGCAAGGCACGGTCGAAGCTGTTCACGACCAACTACGACCTGTGCTTCGAGGAAGCGGCGCGGCGGCACCGGTTCACGATCATCGACGGTTTCTCGCACGGTCTCGATCAAGTCTATGACCGCAGCCATTTCGAGTTCGACATCGTACGCCGCTCGGGCCAGCGTGACGCGCCCGATTACATCGAGAATGTCTTCCACCTCTACAAGCTGCACGGCTCGCTCGATTGGCGCCGCCAGGCGGCCGACATCTACCGGTCGCGGGGGCCTGAAGGGAAGCCGGTGCTGATCTATCCCCGCTCGAGCAAATATCAGGAGAGCTTCGAGGCGCCCTATCTCGACATGATCGGTGCGTTCCAAGCGGCGTTGCGCGAGCCCGACACGGCGCTGCTGATTTCGGGGTTCGGCTTCAATGACGACCATATCAGCCGGCCGATCCTGTCGGCGGTCGAGGCAAATATGTCGCTTCGACTGGTCATCTGCGATCCGGCATTCTTGCCGCCGGCGGAGCTCGATGCCGCACCGCAGTCGATGCCGGCCGTCGCCGATCCCAAGAACCCGTTCCTTGCCGCGTTCAAGCGAATGGTGGCGGGCGGCGATGCGCGTATCCATCTCATGAACGGCCGGTTCCAGGATCTGGTTTCCGCTCTTCCCGATCTGGTCGGCGAAACCGACCGCGAGCGGCACATGCAGCGTGTGAGAACGCTCCGGGACGCGGGGGCGCCAACGACGTGACGCGCATCAACCCGATCAATCCTGAACGCTATATCGGCACGATCACCCAAGCGACCGCGTCCTATGTTCATGTGAACCTGCCCAATGCGGCTGCGGTGCCCGAGCGGCGCGGGCTGTCGCTCGGCGCGGTCGGCGACTTCGTGTTCGTCGATTGCGAGCGGTTCCAGATTCTCGGCCGGATCGTCGAGACCAAGATTCCCGATGCCGAGCGGCTGACGGTCGAACCGTCGCTCGGCAAACCCGCGGTCACCAATCCGATCGGTAAGATCCAGCTGCTGGCGGCGGTCGAGCAGCGCTCGAACAAGCTGCGGCGCGGCCTGCCCGATTTTCCGCGGATTGGTGACGGCGTCTATCTTGCCGAACCCAGTCAGCTGGCGATGCTGATCCGAAATGCGGTGGCCAATGAGGACGAGCTGACGCTCAGCATCGGGCGGATAGATGCCGCGGACGGGGTCGATGTCTGCCTGCCCCCCGAGAAGATCTTCGGCCGGCATTGCGGGGTGTTCGGCGCGACTGGCGGCGGCAAGAGCTGGACCGTCGCTACGCTGGTTCAGCAGTTGAAGAAGGCCGGCGGCCGGGCGATCGTGCTCGATCCGACTGGCGAGTTCGCCGACATGGGCAATGTCGACGAGGTCTTCGTGTTCGACGCACCCGCCGGGGCGGCAAGGCGTGTGCATTTCCCCTATCGCCAGATCACCGAGGACGATCTGTTCTCGCTGTTCAGGCCTTCGGGCCAGAGTCAGGGCCCAAGGCTCAGGGAAGCGATCAAAAGCCTCAAGCTGGTTGCGGCCAGCGCTGCCGCGCCGCCAGCGGGTGTGTTCGTCAACAACGGTTTGGTCGAAAAGGCCGGACGACCGCGCGCGCCCTATTTCAACGCGCTGCATGCGCATGCCGCGCAGCTCCACGATCCGGCGTGCGACTTCGACATCACCAACCTTGCCGAGCAGGTGAAGAACGAATGCGTCTGGGCGAGCAGCCAAGGCAATGCCACGGCGTTCGGCAACACCGACCAGACTTCGCTCGGCTATTGTGAATCGCTGATTGCGCGGATCAACACGCTGCTCGGCTCACGCGAGCTCGAATGCATCTTCAAGACCAACGGGACGTCGCTGGTGACCGAACTGCGCGCGTTCCTTGCCGACGACACCCGCGACATCGCGGTCATCTCTTTCAAAGATGTGCGGTTCGAGCACAATACCCGAGAAATCGTGCTCAACGTCATCGGCCGGTTCCTGCTGGCCGAAGCCAGAGCCGGTGCGTTCCGCACGTCGCCACTGGTTGTGTTCCTCGACGAGGCGCATCAGTTCCTTGGACGCTCGGTCGGCGACGAGCACAGCACAGTAAAGCTAGATTCGTTTGGGCTGATCGCCAAGGAAGGCCGCAAATATGGCCTGACCTGCGTCCTCGCCACGCAGCGGCCGAGGGACATTCCGCAGGACGTGATGAGCCAGCTTGGTACGCTGTTCGTGCACCGCCTTACCAACGATCAGGATCGCGAAACGGTCGAGCGCGCCTGCGGCGACCTCGACCGCGGCGCCGCGCAGTTCGTGCCGATGCTGGCGCCCGGCGAAGCGGTGGTGATCGGCCCCGATATTCCCGCTCCAGTGCCGCTGTTCGTCCACCCGCCCGAATATCCGCCAGATTCGAAGGGACCGGAGTTCCAGAGCTTCTGGCGCGGGCGCAGAGAGCGTGCAGCGGCGGCAGCCGCTGTGCCGGCAGTTCTCGTCCCACCGGTTCCAGTTCCGCCGATCCCGGCCCCACCAATCCCAGCTCCACCGATTCCGATTCCGCCGCCGCCGGCCCAAGCTGTCGTTATTCCGCCTCCGCCGCAGCCGACAAACCCACAATTTGCCGACGATCTCGACGATGAGGTTCCATTCTGAAAATTTAGCTCGAAAACTATCGGGGCCGAAGCCAAATCTTCGGATGTTTCGGAGGTCATTTCAAAATCCGGCCAACAAAGCCATATCTCGCCCGCTGGAGGGCATATGGCGGTTAATCGTGAGCAATGGCAGGAAGTGTTCGAGCAATTGCCGCACTGGTCCTGTCCAACCTGTGGCAAAGGCGATCTCGTTCCCATGCCCGAGAAGGTGGTCACGGAGGAGACTTCGCAGTCCAAGGCAGAGCACGATCATCCCAATTGGGATCCCGACTGGATTGTGCAGCGCTTTGCGGGCTTTCTGCAATGCGGGAACAAACAATGCGGTGAAGTGGTGGCGATCAGCGGAAATTCGCCGGTCGATTACGTCGAGTACCACGACGAGTACGAACACCACCAAACGGCCACAGAGTTATATGTTGTGAGATCGATCTATCCCGCGCCGATCGCTATCAAATTGCCCGACGCGCTCCCGGACAACATCAAGAATGCGGCTGGCGTCGCATCAGCCCTGGTTTGGACTAGCAACGAAGCAGCTGGCAATCAGCTTCGGCAGGTTGTCGAATTGTTCCTGACCGACGTTGGTATTCCCGAAAAGACCCCGAAAGGCGGCTACATTCCCACCCACGATCGCATCGAGGCGTTTCGGAAGGTCGACGCGGAGAATGGCGAAGCGTTGTTGGCCGTGAAATGGCTCGGCAATTCAAGCAGCCATCCCGGTGGCCTGACACGCGATAATGTGCTCGATGCCTTTGACATCATCGAGCACGTTTTCGAGAACCGCTATGGGGTCGAAAAGCCCAACCTGAAAGCCAAGATCGCGGCAATAATAGCAGCGAAGGGACCACCACCGACAACGGTGTAGGCCCTCCTGACCTAAATTACTGTGCAAGCTCCGTACTGGACGAATGCAGTCGGCTCAACGGAGCCGCTATGCGGTAGACGGCCGCTTTCGGGCTTCGCGCAGTCAGCACTAAATTTTCGGAATTGCAGGCGCAAAGCGGTCAGTTTGGCAGGGCGCTTCTCACCTTTGGCGAGACCTTGCTCTATCCGCTACGCTCCTCCTAGCGGTTTCGTCGCAGAGATGTCAGAAGTAGGGTTGCGGAAACCGAGCTCTTAGGATGACGCTTTCGCGTCGCTGCCGATTTTTTCGCGATCAAGTAATGCGCGCTTCGCCAAGGTTTTCGGATTGCGGAATTCGATCTTGTCGGGATCGACAACCGGCGCCCAGGTCCGTTCGCCCGGGAAAAGCGGGCGACCCAACATAGTCAGGTCAGATTTGGACGTGGGCGTATCCCATCGCACCGCGAAAGGTTGGCTGTTGCCATGGCGATAGACCTTGGCAAGCTGCGGCGGGCCGCCAACGTCATGAAATGCCCGCTCGCGGATGATGTCGCGCAGGACTTCGAACGGCTCCATATCGAAATAGGGTGTCCGGAATCGGCCTCGGGCCTTGAGCAATGCCGTGATGCGGTCCTTGGCCATAGCGGCTGCATCGGAATTGCCCGCGAAAATGATCGGATGGTCGTGACCGACCGAAAAGTGTGAGCCGATCGGCGAGAAATTATACGCCGCCTCGACTTCCACCCAATGGAAACGCCACAGCCGGAAGGCGTTCGAGCGCCAAGACCAACCACCGAAAATCAGTTCGCAATCATAAGGATCCGGCGTCGTCACGCCACGCGGCAAGGCACTGATGTGCGCGCGCATGTCCATGAACATGAGCCGCATCCGTTTCTTCAACTCCGAGATATCGCGTTCACGTGTGCGCGCCCGCGGATCACTTTCCACCCAATTGCGGAATTGCAGCATCAACGGATAGGCCGCTAGCGTGTCACCGGCAAACGCGATCAGGCTGTCGCCGCGGGCCAGCGTCAGGATCTTGGGGCAGCCGTCCCAGGCCTGACCGCCGCTGAGCCGGCTATCGCTCGCGAAAACCAGTTCGTGCGCGGTGCCGACCGTGCGAATCCAGGCCATGGAAAGCGTCATGATCGTCATGTGCCAGACCCGCGCTCGCAAGGCGATCCATCAAGCTATTCCTTGTCGCCGATCTCCGCCTCGATGTCGGCGAGGATTTGCGTGACACTCGATCCGGGCAGCGGATCTTTGATGCTGAAATCCGGGTGTGATAGAAACTCATCAACGGCGCTGCCGACAAGGACGCCGGAGAGCCGGCGCGCCAGAGCCTCGCTCGCGGTGTGGTGCAACGGCACGATGCGCTTGTCTGTCTCGTTTCCCAGCAGCGTTACGAAACACAGGCTGGGCGACAGCGGCGCGATCAGGCGCAGGCCTTCGCCGATTTCCGGGCGCGCGCCGAAGGTGTCGGGCAACACGAAGATCGGTTGCGGCGAAAAGACCAACGCCCAGCGGCTCCACATCACGGGGTTCGCCAACGCACTGTAGAAGGCGTCGTTCTGGAAAAGGGTCTCATAGGCCTTGTCGGCCATGTCGGGATCGTGGCCATAGCCAAGCTCAACGATCTTAGGCGCCAGCTGTGATTTGATCCGGTCGATGAAGAACGGACTGCGCAGTACCTGGATGACCAGAAACGCGACCAGCGCGATTCGGTCGGGCTGGTTGAGCGGCGTCATCCGCATCAGATTTTCGATCGGCCTTTTCGCATCTCCCTCGATCATCGCGAAATAGGCTTCGAGGCCGTCGCTATAGAGCTTGTGGCGATATCCCCATTTTCCAAACCCGCGACGGGCGGATGTCCATCCTTCCTCCGTCCGCCGCCACCGCACGATCTTTCCGTCGGTTGCCCAGAGATCTCGGATGAACCAGCGCGAGATGAAGTGATTCTTGTCAACGCGCTTGATCGCCAGGCGCCGGGGTTTCGGATTGCGCTCGCGCGCCGCTGCGGCGGCCGATTTCGGTATCCATCGTGTCTCCAGTCGCTCGCGCCAGTGGTGATTGTATAACTCCTTGGCGGTGTCGTTGATCGAGGCCCATCCGGCGTCACCAAAACAGGCGATCCGTTCCTGTACGGGATCGACGGTGGCCGGGTCGCGCCCCGCGAGTCGCTTGTGGACGATCTGCTCTCCAACATCGAGTTGTATCTTCGCGAGTTCGAGGATCATTTCTTCTCGGATGTTGATGTGCAGCGGCGCGGCGTCGTTAGCCAACCGCATCATCGCACCGATGATTTCGTGCAGGACTTCGTCCCAGGTGATCGCCAGGGGATCGATGATCTCGATCGGCGTACCTGGCCATAGTTTCTCGACGTGCCGGCGCACTTGCGGCGGCGAGCCTGGGCGGAAAGGCGCTTCTGCCCGTGCGGCCGCCACCGCCCGCAAATCTATCGACCCTGCCACGTCCCGTTCCCGTTCCGCCTGTTCGAATGTCGGCCTCAATCTAGCGCCGTGGAGCGACGCGACCTTGCTGCTCGCCATGCTAATTTATTGTCTCGGAGCGGCCTCAGCGGCAAATCTACCTTCACTTTACTGCGCCCACTTCGGCGGCCCAACGCTCGGCATAGCCATCGGGAAGGACGGCCTCGTGTGGCGTCATCGTGAAGCGAATACCATCGCCGGTGCGGGCGATGTCCGACGCGCCGGCGCCGACCCAGAACAAGGCTAAATTGCGATCGGCGGTGCAGAGTTGGGTATGCGTGTCCGGAAAGAAGGCCAGGCTATAGAGCAGCAGGTCCAGCGCCTGCAGATCCGACAGCGCGTTATAGGCGTCGGCATCGCTATAGGCGGCGTGGAACTTGAACAGGCTTTTTGCCGCGCTGCGCCCCGGGTTCACCAGCGTGCTGAGCACGGCGAGCACCATTAGAGAGGCCTGCACGACGCCAATATCCTTCGCGGCCGCCAGGATGTCTCGCCATCGCCCGTCAACGTCGCGGCGCGCGACCGGCGCGGCGAGGATCGGCGCGACCCGGCGCAGGAACGCCTGCTTGCGCGCCATGCCCGGGCGAACGCCCTCGATCAGCCCAAGCAGACCCTCAATCGATCCTGGCCCGACCATCAGCGTGGCCGCGGGCAACGCCTCGCGAAGTTTCTCCACTGCCTCTTCGAGCTGGGCGCGTGCCGCATCCGGTTCGGGTAGCGCCCGATTGTTGCCTTCCATCGCAAACAGCAGCGGATTGATGCGAACGGGATCATCCTCGAAAAGGTCGAGGAAATCCGGCTCGCGGCCGACCTTCTTCCCGCCGTCGAACCGCCCCGCGATCTCGGTGATGATATTGCGATCGGGGAGGACAACCGCGGTTTCCCGCGTCGCCGCAAGCACTGAAGGCAGCCAGCCTCCCCGCACCAGACCGATTGCTTTCGAAGTGAACGGGCTGACCAGCGTCGCCCTGATATGGGCGTATTTGCTGGTGTCGACGCCCTCGACGTCGGTATCGACGATCCGTCCGTTATACATTTCGAGCGGGATCGTGATGCCGGCATGAAGCTTTGCCGCGGCGAGTTCCTCATAGGTTCGCGGCCTGATGTCTACATCGGTGAACGCGATCGTGCGCAGCGGACCGCCGCCTGGTCGCTCCTTCTCCTTGTAGACGAACATCCGGCCACCAGGTCGGGGCGGCTGCACAAGCTGTTGGGCTACTTCGATCATGCCCCCTCATAGGAGGAGATAGCCCGGCCATGAAGCAATCTTCAAGCAACCCCCGTGCACCGGAAGCACTTGGCCGTCCTGCTGAAAACCTGACCGGTCGCTTCTTCGAGCAAGATGAACTGACGGCGGATTTAGGATGATGCCAAGCTCGGCTGAACGATCGGCATGAAGGCGCTCAGCAGACGTTGGTCACGTGTTTCAAGGCAGTAGGCTATTGCTTTAGCTGGTGCCTTCGTTCTCAAATCGTCTTATAATCTTCACCAGTCTTAGATCGCCACTTTCACAGATAAATGTATGGAGTAAAAAAATCTCGCCGGGTGATCTGCGCGTATGTCCAGGCTAATAAGCTAAAGGCGTCGATGCATGTCTCAAGCATGTTTTCAACGCCCGGTAATTTTTAATCTTCTTATGAAACATAGTTTTTGGCTCATCGGGCCGGGGTCGGATTGCGAGAAAACGCGTAGGGGCTTGACCCTGTCTCAAGTTACGCAACCGACCCCAAGCTTAGTCTTAGGTTAAGGCAACCTAAAGACTGGCGATTAATTTCCTCGGTTGATCATGCGCTCGCCCATTGGGCGCGAGAACTCGGACTTCGTCTAATCAATTAAGGCGCACGCGACCCTGTTGACGTTTTGAAAGCCAGGTTCTCGCAAAACAAGGAGGCTGAGATGGAGAGTCAAAAGATCTTTGTCGGGCTCGACGTTGGTGCAGATTTGTCAACGGTGTGTGTGACGAATGCAGATGGCGCCGTGTTGTCTGAAGCGTCTCTTCCCACCACGTGTCGTCAAATCTCTGAGTTTATTGAGAGCCTGTATCCAATTAAAAATGTAACAGTCGGATTAGAGGCCGGTTCTAGCAGCATACTGCTCACTAAACGCTTGCGGGAAGCCGGTTATTGTGTGCACCTTTTCGCCACTCGGCAGGCGAGCAATTTTCTTAAAATCCGTCAAAATAAGACCGATATTAATGACGCGCGCGGGATCGCGGATCTCGTGAGGCTTGGTCGCGGAGTCGTCGCCGAAGTTCATTTGAAAAGTAATGCGTCGCAGCAACTAAGGTCACAACTTGTTCTTCGGCAGAAGCTCGTCTCGCACAGGGTGGCGGGTGAAAGTGTGATTAACTCTGTCTTTCGAATGAATGGTGGCCGCCTGAAGAAAAGTTGGTCGAGCGCGAGTTTACAGCGCCACGTTAGGGCTGAACTCGAAAGGTTGCGCGACGCGGAGAAACTCGACTTGTCGCTCGACGTCGAGCCGTTGTTATATATCTGTATTGCCACGCGGCGATATTTGGAAAATTTGGATCGTAGGCTCAGTAAAGTGGCCGAAGCAAACCCAGTTTGCGCTAGATTCATGGAAATACCTGGCGTTGGCCCAATCTCGGCACTCTCATTCTATAGTGCGGTGGACGACCCTACCCGCTTCCGCCGAAACTGCGATGTTGGAGCCTATTTGGGGCTTGTGCCAAGGGTTAAACAGTCAGGGACCGCAGTTAAGCGACTAAGCATCAGCAAAATGGGTAATCGACTTACCCGTTCGCACCTAGCGATCGCTGCCGGAACAATGATGAGGCAAACAAAAATTGAATGCACGCTACGCTCGTGGGCTATGAATCTTGTCCCTCGGATTGGCCGCCCGAAAGCTAAAACGGCGCTAGCTCGAAAACTTGCTACGGTCATGATTTCTATGTGGAAAACAGAAACGCCATTCGCGACCAATCCACGCTCCATTTCTTGATTATCTCGGGAGCGAGTGAATTGCGCGTTCCACCAACTCAGCTCCTTGATGTTAGAGAGCCGACAGGTCTTGGCGCAATCGATGGCTCGTTAGAAAAGCTTCAATGCTCGCCACTGGGATGAGCGTCATCGTTCCGACCTTGATGGTGGCGATGTCGCCCGACTGGATCAGCTCGTAGATTTTGGATCGACCAATGCCCGTGATCCGACATGCTTCGGGAATGCGAACGGTGATCGGCCGCATTCGCTCGGACGAACGAGCTGGTTCTGTCGTAGCGGTGGTCATGTTGTTCTTTCCGCGAGGGCATTGTCGACAGGCGAGCCGGTTCGTTTCGCGAGGCGTCTCCCGACGAGCTCGGTGAATGACTCGTAACGCGCAGCACCAAGCGTCCGCGTCTCGTCACTGAATGCCGGTTGGTGCGCGACCATCATCATCTCGTGCCTGATCAACATGCCAAGCGTTTCGACGAGGAGGTCAATCTTTTCGTCTGTGCGCGCCTGCATTCGGCCGAGCCGTTCGACCCTCGGCCCAAACTTCGCATCGATCTCGGCGGCGCCCTCACGCTCGATCCAGGCGGCCAGTGCGTCAGACATGATCGCCGTCTTCGATGCGCCCGGCTTGCCAGCAAGCAATTCGAGCCTCTGCGAAAGCGCATCGGGCAGGAAGAACTGATGACGGGTCTTGGCGGTCTTCATGTGGATCAATTTAGCCCGGCCGCATCAACGAGGGAGTGACTTTACGACGCCTCGAGCGGCAATCGAGCGCATGGCGTGCCGATCAAATTTCCAATCCTCGACCGCGCCCGATCGTCCAGCTAATCTCGCCGGTGCCACGCATGATGCCTGACACCTGCTTCTCGAACTGCCGTTCGAGCACCGGCTTCCATGGTATAAGCGAGAACTTGTGCGCGCGTTCCACGATCGCGAACTTGCTGTCACCGACCTGGACTGCGCGCGCGAGCTTGCCTTCGACATGCGCTCCGTCGGTTGCTGGGACGAACGCCAACCCCAGCTCCTTTGACAGCTGGGCACCCACCCGCGCGACGTCGCGGCGCTGCAAGGTCTCGATAATGCCCGGTGCGTATCTCAAATTATCGCCAGCAGGTTCGGCGAGACCCTGTTCGATCAGCCATTGTTGCCGCAGCTGCAGCGCACGTCGCACCTCGGCGCCGAAGCCGCGCTCGGTCTTGATCGGGTCCGATGAGACCAGGTCGCGGTCGAGCCAGGTCGCGCCATTGTGCGTGGGCAGGTCGTCGAGCGCGCGCGACGACAAGGTCTCGATCACCACGGGCAGCCGATCAGACTTTTCGCGTTCATACGCGCCGACCCTGGTCAAATGATCGGGCGCGATCCTCCAGCTGCCATCGGGCTCGCGCGTAACGCCGCCGGTCGCGCGCCGGATCGCTTCAAGCCTGCGCACATGGGTCTCGGCAAAGCTCTGGGTCGCTGTCGGGTCGTGGTGAAGATGGATGTCGATGGTGTACCGACCGCCGTTTGCGGCTGCGATGTCGGCAACAGTCCGATCGGCCGCCCGGATGCTGATCTCTGCTGGCGAGATCCGCACGATCGACGGCGCTGGCGGCAGGTCTTCAAGCTCGCCGACATCGACGTGATGGCTAAGGCCATCGACGCCTTCGACAATCAGGTAACGACGGTCCGCATGCTCGTCGAGCAGTCCGGCCATCACCACACGTCCCGTGATCGGTCGCGAGCCCTCATCGACCGGATTGTAGATCGCATAGTCTGCGGCGTTCTGACTCAGGTCGCGCTTGCCGAGCTCGTGATGCATCGTTGCGATGATATCGCCGCGTCGCGCCATGGCCTTGAGCGTCGACTCAAGCCTGTCCTCGAGGCGCCACTGTCCGCCGCGCTCCTGGACTGCCAGGCCCATCCGTCCGAGCGTGTGCAGGCGCCCGGCGCGCGTAGCTTGTTCGATGCCATCCGGGTGTACCGGCGCGACCAGTCGCTCGGGTGTCGCCGCTTCCAGTAGTCGCCGGTCGATCGACGTGAACCGCTCCTGCGTGATCTCGCGTCCCTGAGACTGCTGGATTTCCCTGTCGCTGCGCGGGCCCAGATCCCGGTTCACGATCTCGCACGCGCGGGTCCGAAACCCGTGCGCGATATACTCCCTCGCGATGATGAGATTCTTGCCGCGATCGTCGGTGCCGCGCACGATGATGTGGCTGTGCGGATGGCCGGTGTTGAAGTGATTGACGGCCACCCAATCGAGCTTCGTGCCTAGGTCTTTCTCGACGTCGGCCATGAGGCGGCGCACCACGGGTTTCAGATCGACATACTCTGCGCCGTCCTCGGCCGACACGATAAAGCGAAACTGGTGCCGGTCACCCTTGCCGCGGGCAAGAAACTCCTTGCCGTCGGCGGTGTCCTGCCCCGCGTCGTAGAGCGAACCGCGATCGCCTTCGCGCGTCGTGCCGTCGCGTTGCAGATAGCGCAGGTGCGCGGCCGCGCCCGCAGCGCCCTTACCGCCCAGGCGGACAATGCGTGCTTTTACGATGACACGACGTGCGCGGGCATGCGCGAAACGATCGCTGGAACCGAGCACGCGACCCATGCTTGCACCGCGCCCGATCCGCTCGCCGGTGAAGCGGCTTTTCGAACGGCCAGCGCGTGCGCCGCCGCGCGCGAGATTGGTGGCGCGGCGGATCTCGCTCAGGAACGACCGATCGCTGCGACTGTGACCCAGGCGGGGCAGAAACTCATCATCGTCCATCGGTATGATCTCTTTCGCGGCCTCAAAAGAAGCCGGATGAGGGGACCGCGACGAAGCCGTTCAAGAGCCTCCACCAGTGTCTCGTGAATTACGCCGCGGTGTCAGAGTGATGCCGCGCACCTGTCTCGTGCATGGAGGCATGCCCGGATCCATTCGCTCTTATGCCTCCATCAAAAACGACGTGCAGACGCCATTTTCAGCCGCTCTTGGAGGCTGAGCCTTCATCTTGCCTTACGCCAAACCTCTTCCCGATCTACCGCCCCCATCGTTTCCGACCTGATCAACGCGCTTCAACCGACATCACCTAGCCCGGCATTCTCAGCCGCTACTTAGACAACGGCCGCAGCGAGTTTCCCGCGCGTTCTGACCGGAAATCCGATGCCCAGGTGAGCGGATTCCAGCTCGCATTTCCCCGCAGTGAGTAGGTCAAGAACTCCGCACGACCACCGACATTTTCGAGTGGAATGGCGCCGCCGAGACCGTTCTGATCGATCGGAACACGGCTGTCGGCGCTGTTGTCCCTGTTGTCGCCCATCACGAAAACGTGACCCTTGGGGACGGTGTATGACGGCGTGTTGTCAGCGATACTCATGCCGAAATCGAGCGTCTCATACGAGCGACCTCTCGGCAGCGTTTCACGGATGACATGCACGCAGCAGTAGCGTTTGCCGTCACGACTGACGACTTGGGCACCCGCAAATCCGGGGAAAGCGCGCGTGCGATCCAGGTCGTTCGGGTCGCAGTGAAAGTTGCCGTCGATCGGGATCAGCCGCGTGCCCAAGTCGTGCGTTTTAACGGGTTTGCCGTTCAGCCACAGGCGCCCGTCGATCATCTGTATGGTGTCGCCGGGCAAGCCGATGACGCGCTTTATCAGGTCCTCGCCGCCACGATTGCTACCCGGCGGCGTAAGGACAACGATGTCGCCGCGCTCGGGCAGGTGACCGAACACGCGCCCATTCATGAATGGCAAAACGTGGAAGCTTGGCGACACGTACGACCAGCCAAAAGGATATTTGCTGACGACGAGATGATCGCCGACCTGCAGCCCCGGCATCATCGATTCCGACGGGATGTAGAAGGGTTTGGCGACCAGGCTGTGGAAGCCGAGCACGAGGAAACCGAGACCGATCAGGCTGCACATCTCAGCGAACCAGTTCGTTTTTGAAGGGGGTTTTGCGTCTGTCATGGCGCACAGGAAGCGCCAGAACGCGCGATCCTGTCGAGCGAATGCATGTCCGGACGCGGCGGAAATCGTGTCCGGACAAACGATGTTACCGCTGCGCGGAATACTCTGCGGCGGTCAAAACCCCGTCATGGTTCCGGTCGAGTTGCTCGAACGCCGGACGCGGCGATGCAACGCCGTGCGCGAGCGATGGTGCGGTCGCGCCGACGCCGAGCAGCGCGCCAAGCAGGGCTGCCATCGCCATTCGTGATGCCGAAGTGGGGCGCCGCCCAGCCTTCGAACGTGCGTTCAACCGCGCATCGATAAAGCCGCGGATCACGTCGCTCGCGCTCGATCCATCCCGCGCGCAGTTTGCCATGAACGCTGCTTTCGTTGCGTTGTCGAGACGTACTTCAATCGCCTCGTTCTTCTTCGGTGCCCGGTTCGAAACCATCGCAAAATGCTCCGCTGTATTAGCCGAGCATAACGCCTTCTATGGTCCGACACCAGCTTCGGATGATGGGCGCGCCACTGTCGCGGCGCGCCCTCGTTGCTCAGTCCGCCGGGTTCCAGAGCACTGCGAACCGGTTGTCGTCGTTGCCTGCCGCGCGACCGAGATTGGCGTAGAGACGGCGCGGCCCAAACTCGGGCGCCTCGAGGCTTAGCGACACATATTCGTTGCCCGTCGTCCTCGCGATGCGGTTCCAGCCGGCGCCGATCTCGACATCGCCCGAGCGGACCAGATAGTCGGGGTGGGGCTCGTCTGCCTTGCCGCGGTTGACCACGATCTCGATCGCGGCGTCGATGCTGATGGTCTTCAGGCGGCCTTTGTAAGAGCCGTTGGTGTCCCTGGTGACATATCCGATAGCAGCCATTGTCTTCGTCCTTCTGATTTGCCCGGGACCAATTCCCGGCGACGCCGACCCAGAGATGGACGGATCAAGGCGCCTGCGAACCGTGAGGCCGAAGCGTACGCGGAGGACCGGAGGACGGCGCTCTTTTGTCTCGCGAGGAATGGCCGCAGGCCAGGGGAAAAGAGTGACGGACGATGGTTTCGTCAGGCGACGACCGGCCATAGGTCGACAAGCGTCAATGCCGGGATTGGTTTCGGGCCACAGTCGTGACGATACAAATCCGGTGCCTGGATGGGACAGCCGAAGACGTTATTCGGTGTCGGTCGGCCAGTCGCCCTGTAGCCGTCCAGTACATGCCGCTTCGACCAGCGCCTGCAATTTCGCCACGTGTTCGCCCGCCCAGGCCAGCTCCTCGTCGGTGATCGCATAGTGATCGGAGTAGCGCGCATTGACGTAAGCGAGACGGAGAAGTTCAAAGCAGCGGCGCTCGAATTTGCCTTCGCGCGGCCACGCTTCCTTGAGCGACGGAACGATGTCCTCGCAGTGCGAACGCAGAAAATTGAGCTTGTGCGACTTCGGGCTGTACAGCGTGAAGACCAGCAACACGCAGTGGTACAATCGCTCTACGGCTTGATGATATTCAAAAGCCGCGATCTTTGGACGAGAATTTTGCATCGCGAATTCTGCCTGGGCGCGAAAACCATCAGCACTCGGGAACCATTCATCGAAATGCTTTTCCGCTTCGATCCGCGCCGCGTCGGGCGGCAGCCGACGCGGCGCCGTGAAGTTGAACCCCTCGGCGTCGTAAAGGGCGATGCCTTGCGTCACGATATCGACGAAGAACGGACGTCCGCGCTCAAGCTGGGCGTTCACGTCGGTGAGGCTGTGCACGATCAGATTGACGGGTGCGGAGATCGCCTTGTTGATCGTCAGGTCGCGCATCAGCCGGTCCTCGGCGGGCGACCAATAGTCGACGAAGTCGGTCAGCCGCTCGTCGTTGACGACGACGAGGATGTCATAGTCCGACTGGTATCCGCCGACCGGATCGGACACCCAGTCGCCCCGCGCATAACTACCGTAGAGAACGAGTTTCAGGATGCGCCCCTGCTTGTTCCACTTCTGCGTTCCAAGCCTTGTCGCCGCGTCGAACTCTTCGAACAGCACGCGCACGACGTGCGCGAGTTCGCGCTGGGTCGATTGCGGCAGGTGATCGAGCTGGTCGCGCATGGTGCCACAAGTCCTAGCGGCGGCGACGGCCAAAGCACAATGGCAGCGCGCGGCGGCGGCGCGCCAGCCGCCGCCGCAACCGGTCGAGGACACGGCCCATGATGCGCTCGACCTCGGCGGTGGTGATGCCCATCCGCGTTCCGATCACGTCATAGGGAAGATCGTCGAGACGGTGGAGGAAGAAGACCTCGCGCTCGAACGGGCGAAGCCGCGCGATGGCGCGGTCGAGTTCGGCGAGATCGATGGGATCTGAAAAGGACATAATCTGGCTCCCGAAGGGACCGGTGGCGCAGCGCGCCACCGGCCTGACGCTCATGCCGCCTTGCGCAGCGGCTCGGGCTGGAGTTCGGGTTCGGGTGCAACGGCTGTCACCGATGCGGCCAGCCGTGCGGCCCGCACGACAGGACCGACCCCGCCACGGTCCGTGTATGCGCTTGGCGGAAATGCCATCCAGCGCGGAACCCACGCCTCGATCTGGGCACGTCCGTTTCGCCCCCCAAGGCAATCGCGCATGATCTCGCGCTTGGCAGTGCCGGTGATCTCGGCGTTGCTGGCCGCGACATCCTTCCCTGCGATCTCGGCGAGCACTTCGCCCAAGACTTCGCGATCACGAATGAGGTCGATCAGCGCATCGTCGGCGTGCCAATGCGTGGCCATGTCGATCACGAAGTAGGTGCCGAGCGTTTCGATCAGGCTGGTGCCCATTTCGAGGGTCTCGGCCATTACGACGGCCAGGATCTCGAACACCGCCGAGTCGGGCATCTCCAGCAGCCGCTGGAACAGGACCGACAGCCCCTCCAGCCCGTCGAATCCGCCCGTGACTGTCGGCGCTTCGGCATCGAACCCGAGCACAGCCAGCACCGCGCGCCGCCGTGCGTCGAACTCCGCTTCGGAGAACGCTTCCTCGATGCTCTCGCCAATAGCTTCGCTCGCTGCGCGCTGCGGCTCGACGCGGACATGCCAGAGCGACGAGCCGATGATCATGTGTGCGACCGCCAGTCGGAACGCCGCCGAAGGTGATGCTGCAAGCTGCGCGCCAACGACCGCATGACGATGAAGGTCGATGTAGTTCTGCAGAGGTGCCGAATTTTCGGGCCGGACAGGCTTCTCGACCAGCTCACCCTTAGCCAGCGCACGCGCCTCCTTGGCGGTGACGAACCCCTCGTGGAACGCCACCTCCCCACGCGATGTGACCGCGACGAACACCTTGCCCCCTTGCCGCTTGCTGCGCCGCTCGTACTCCCACGAGGCGAAATGCTCGCCTGTCGGCATCACGACCACCTCGCGCCAGCCATCGGCACGACAGGTATCCGCGCGCGCTTCGATTGCGGCATGCTGGGCCGTCCAGAACGCATCGGCATGGGCGAAGTAGCACTCGTCGCCGAACAGATCGGAGATAATCGCGCCTTTGTAATTCTCGACGTCGAACAGCGCCGCCGACACCGCGATGCTGGTGCCGCCGAACAGCCATGCTTTCAGCTGCTGGCCGGTCGGGCAACGCACCTCGGGATCGTCGACCAGCGCCAGCCACGCCTGTTGCTGTGCCTTGGTGGCAAGCGTGAGGTGGCGCATGGTCGCGGCATCGATGTCGCCACGCCGGTAGAGGCTGCGGATGCGCGGGCAGAGGTTGCCGAGCGCGAGCGTCCGTTTGACCTGCAACTCGGTCAGCCCGAAAGTCGCTGCGATATCCTCGGCGTTCCGGCTTTCGCGAACGAGACGCGTGAACGTCTCCCAGCGCGTGACCTCGTCGGGATCGAGCCGCGCGATGTTCTCGATCAGCGACGCCTCCAATGCCGCCGCATCGTCCCCCGCCGCGATGATCGCGCAGGGCAGCGGCTCGGCCTCGCCGGTCTCTTCCGCCACCTTCACCGCCGACAAATACCGCCGCTTCCCCGCGACAATCTCGAAGGTTTCCGCCGATCCTCCTTCGACAGGCTCAGGACAAGGTTTCTCGCGGACGATCAGCGGGACCAGCACCCCGCGCACCCTCACCGAGGGAAGAATGTTGCCGAGATCGGGTGCCTTGCCTTTCACCCGCATGTTCGCGGTCGAAATGCTCAAGGCATCGAGTGCAATATGCCGAAGTTCCATGATCTTACTCCCTGCCTGCAACACCGGCCGCCGGAATGGCGGGGGTGGGCGGCAGGAGCGGACCGGCAGGCCCGCCTGAAGCGGCGGGACGCATCCGCCAGGACCGCAACGCAGAGGAGGACTTGAGCGAAGCTCAAGTTGCGGCACGCCGCGGCGGGCCTAGAGGGACGTGACGCCCACCCCCGCCAGGCCGACGGCCATCACCGACGCCGCCCGCGCAGGCGGGCGACCGCATCGCCCCGGCGCCTTTGCGCCGACCTTGCATGGAATGGCACCCCGGCGGCGCGGACGGCAGCGGCGCAGCGACTGGGCTTCGCGCGACAGGCGGCAATTGTCGACTGCGCCGAAACCGGAAGCAAGTCCCGGCCGCAAGCCGGCGTGCCTGCGGGGCCATCGGAAGCGTCCGCGCCCCGGGCCGCCGCGCAGCGACCGGCGGGCCGGAGGGCGGTCATCAGCCCCGCTCATTATTCCCGCTTCCGCGTCAGTCGATCGTCGCCCGAAGGGGCGAGACGCCATAGGCGGCTCGATGGAGCGCAGCGGAGCAGAGCGCGGTCGCGCCTGCGCGAGACGCCTGTCCTCGCGATTGAACATGACGCCAATCGATGCGGATATTTTGCTCACCGCTGACCAAACTGCGGGCGGAGGATTTTCGCCCCATCGCGCAACTGGTCGAGATAGTCGGACCAGTGCTGCATCATCTTGACCCGCTCGTCCCAATATTCGCCGCGCGTGTAGGCGCGCCGGACCATCGACGTGTCGAGGTGCGCGAGCTGCTTCTCAATCGCGTCAGGGTTCCATATGCCCATCTCGTTGAGCAGCGTCGCGGCCATGGCGCGGAACCCATGCGCGGTCATCTCGTCCCGACTGTAACCAAGCCGCCGAAGCGATGCGTTGATTGTGTTCTCCGACATGCATTGCCGAGGCGAACGGAACGACGGAAAGAGAAATCTGCCGTGACCCGTCAAAACCCGCAGCTCCTTCAGAATGATCAACACCTGGCGAGACAGCGGCACGCGATGAGGGCGGCGCATCTTCATTTTCTCCGCTGGCAAAGACCAAATGGCCTCGCCAGTGTCGAACTCAGACCATTCCGCTCTGCGCAATTCGCCCGGTCTAACGAACAGGTGCGGCGACAAGCGCAGAGCCAGTGCGGTGATTTCGTGGCCTTCGTATCCTTCGATCGCGCGCATCAGCGCGCCGGCCTCCTTTGGCGTGGTGATCGCGGCCAGATGCTTGACCCTCGGTGTTATCAGCGCGCCACGAAGGTCGGACGCCATGTCGCGATCCGCGCGGGCAGTCGCGATGGCGTAGCGAAACACTCTGCTGAGCACACTACGCATCCGTCGCGCGCTTTCATAACGTCCGGTCGCCTCGACCTTGCGCAGGACCGCCAACACTTCCTGCGGCGTGATCTGTGTGATCGGCAGCGTTGCGAGCATGGGATAGGCCATACCTAGCAGCCAACGGATCTTGTCGACCGTGATCTGAGCCCGTCCCTCGCGTTCGGTTTTCGAAACCCATTCCTCCGCGATACCTTTGAAGGTGTTATCGGCGGCGACCTTGCGGGCGATGTTCTCGATCCGCTTTGCAACGGCAGGGTCCAGTCCGGCTGCAATCTTCTTGCGCGCGGCGGTCCGCAGTTCACGCGCATCCGCGAGTCCGACGTCGGGCCAAATCCCGAAATGCAATGTTTTCTGACGGCCGGCGTATCGGTAGTTCATTCGCCAGAGTTTCGTGCCGTTGGGTTGCACGACCAGGTAAAGGCCGCCGGAATCGGCAACCTTCTGCGGATGAGCCTGCGGCTTGATGTGCGTGATCTGGATGTGATTCAGTGCCATGATGGTCCCAGCTCCAAAGGGCTCGCCAGAACCATCAAAAAGACCATCAAAGTGATGGTCCTGCCGATGGATTCGGGTGGATGAGCCCGGATTCCATTCGGCGATTTTCGTCGGAATTATGCTGGAAAACCAGCTGCTTAGCGGACGTCTCCGGACTTGTCCGGAAAGGCCTCTGGTGCCCAGAAGAGGACTCGAACCTCCACGCCCTTGCGAGCGCCAGCACCTGAAGCTGGTGCGTCTACCAATTCCGCCATCTGGGCACGGGGTAGGTCGGCGCGCTTAGCGGTCGGGGTCGAAGCTTGTCAACAGAAGTCCGGGGCAAACATCAGGCTTATTTGATCAAACACGGGTTATGCGCCTGCAACACTGCCTGCGCGTCCCAAGTCAGTGGATTTGCGTGGATATAAATGCGGGGTCTGCCGGCTGCTCTACTGCCCAGTTGCCGAGCACGTTGATGGCCAGATCGGTCAACGCGGCCGGCTGATGCGCCATCGCCGCATCGAGCAAGGCCAACGCTTCCGTCAGCAGATCGAGGGCTTGCGATGCCAGTTCGTGCGCATCGGGCAATTTTGGCAATTCGGGAGGCTCGTCCGACACTAAACGCTCGCAAAGCTCCAACGGCCAAGTCTGCCGCATCCAAAGGCGAGGATGTAAATCGAGCCAATCTGGAACGGGAGGTCGAGACTATGGTTAACATTGTCCCGTTTTGGGATTCCGGGCGAGAACGTACGATTCGTCAGGGACGTCCATCGGCGGCACATCCAAGCTACGGCGTTTCCGTAACGGCGAAACGGGCCTGCTTGCGCACCCTTCCGGGACCGTTATGGCTTGACGCATGACGCTCCCCTCACCTCTCTTCGACAAGCTCCGCCTGCCGCTCATCGGTTCGCCCCTGTTCATCGTGTCCGGTCCCGAACTTGTGATCGCGCAGTGCAAGGCGGGAATCGTCGGCAGCTTTCCCGCGCTCAATGCACGGCCGCAGGCGTTGCTCGACGAATGGCTGCACCGGATCACGGAAGAACTGTCCGCGCATAACCGCGACAACCCGGACCGGCCCGCCGCGCCGTTTGCGGTCAACCAGATCGTCCACAAGTCGAACGACCGGCTCGAGGCCGATCTGATGACCTGCGCCAAGTGGCAGGTGCCGATCGTCATCACCTCTCTGGGCGCGCGCGAAGACCTGAACACGGCGGTCCATGGCTGGGGCGGCATTACGCTTCACGACGTCATCAATGACCGCTTCGCGCGGAAGGCTATCGAGAAAGGCGCCGACGGCCTGATCCCGGTTGCTGCGGGCGCCGGGGGCCATGCGGGCACTCAGTCGCCTTTTGCTCTTGTCAGTGAGATCCGCGAATGGTTCGACGGCCCCGTCGTGCTGTCGGGCGCGATCGGCAATGGCCGGTCGATCCTGGCGGCGCAGGCTTGCGGCGCGGACCTGGCCTATATGGGTTCGGCGTTCATCGCGACGACCGAGGCCAATGCCGACGCCGCCTACAAACAGGGCATCGTCGACGGGCGTGCGGCGGACATCGTCTATTCCAGCCTGTTCACCGGCGTGCACGGCAACTATCTGCGCGGCTCGATCGAAGCGGCCGGGCTCGATCCCGACAACCTGCCCGAGGGCGATTACAAGACGATGGATTTTGGCACCGGCAACGGATCGAAATCCAAGGCGTGGCGCGACATCTGGGGATCGGGCCAAGGCATCGGCGCCGTCACCGCAAGCACCAGCGTGGCCGAGTTCGTCGACAAGCTGGAAGCGGAGTACCGCGCGGCGAAGGCCGATCTTCTCTCCAAGGTCAAATAATCAGATCATCGCCATGCCGCCGTTCACATGAACGGTCTGGCCCGTGACATATCCGGCCTCGCGGCTGGCGAGATAGACGACTGCGGCCGCGATATCGCTCCCCTCTCCCAGTTTTCCGGCAGGAATGCGCGTGGTCAGCGCTTCCTTCTGTGCTTCTGGCAATACGTCGGTCATGGCGCTGGAGATGAACCCCGGCGCGACGCAATTCACCGTGATGTTGCGGCTGGCGAGTTCCTGTGCCAGCGCCTTCGACATGGCGGTCAACCCGCCCTTCGATGCTGCATAGTTCGCCTGCCCCGGATTACCGGTGGTGCCGACAACGCTGGTGATGGTGATCACGCGGCCGAAGCGCGCCTTCATCATCGGCTTGGCAGCTGCACGGATCAGGCGAAATGCCGCTTCCAGATTGACGCGGATGACGGTGTCCCATTCCTCATCCTTCATCCGCATGACAAGGTTGTCGCGCGTCACGCCGGCATTGTTGACCAGGATGTCGATCTGCCCGCCCAACGCCTCGACCGCGCGCGGGACCAGGCCGTCGACGGCTTCCGCATCGGACAGGTTGCAAGGCAGGATCACCGATCCCGGAATCTCCGCAGCGACCGCCGCCAGCGCATCCTCGCGCGTACCCGACAGCGCGACCTTCGCGCCCTGTGCGGCCAGCCCCTTGGCCACTGCTGAACCGATACCGCCCGATGCGCCGGTGACGAGTGCGGTCATTCCCGTGAGGTCGAACATAATCTGAAACTCCGTCAAAGTGCGGCGGCAAGCGCCTCGATATCG